>CAYMTN010000012.1:38529-44131 GCA_964393335.1 uncultured Anaerolineaceae bacterium | reverse complement strand
CGGCCAGCGGATACACGATCACCGGCACGTTTCGCCTGCCGTTTGACGGGCTGTGGTATACGTTCTGGGGCGGCCCTGACCAACTGCACAATTACCACGTCGATGCGCCGCCACAGCGCCACGCCTACGACTTTGTGGTCTGGAAAGACGGCAGCACGTTCACAGGCGACGGCACCGCCAATGCGGATTATTACGCCTACGGGCAGACGGTCCTGGCCCCGGCAGCAGGCGAGGTGATTCACGTGGTCAACGATCTCCCGGAGAACCAGCCGCAGGTCGAAACTGACGCCGATAACCCGGCGGGTAACCACGTGATCATGCGGGTCGCAGAGGGTGAATACCTGTTCCTGGCACACATGCAGCCGGGTAGCATCCGGGTTGAGGTTGGCGATACGGTCGAAGCAGGGCAGCCTATCGGGTTGGTGGGCAATTCGGGCAACACGTCCGAACCGCACCTGCACATCCACCTGCAGAACACGCCGGACCTGTTCACCTATGACGAGACGGGCGCTATCACGGGCTTCCCGGCTGACGCCTTCGGGCTGCCCCTGCCATTCTCGAATTACCTGGCCGATGGCGATCCGGTCGAGTCCGGCGTGCCGTTGGGCGGGCAGTTCGTGCAGGCTGCGCCATAACCCGCCCGCGCAGTGGTCAGTATTTTCGGGCGTCTGCCCCGCTATTGACCCGACCCCGGCACGCCGGTATAATGGCGCGGAGTTGAATACCGATCCGGAGAGGTAGCATAGTCTGGCCTAATGCGCGCGCCTGGAGAGCGCGTGAGCGGTAACTCCGCTCCGTGGGTTCAAATCCCACCCTCTCCGCCACCAGTTTTTACCCGAACGGCAGGCGGCTTGTAGAATCCGGCTGCCGTTTGTGTTGCCGTGAAAGGCCCCAACCATGATCACCGTCGCGTTTGCCCGCACACTCTATGACGACAGCGACCCGGTCCACGACTTCGATCACGTGCTGCGCGTGCTGGCGCTGGCCCGGCGTATCGGCCAGGCGGAAGGCGCGGATATGGCCGTCGTGGAAACCGCCGTGCTGCTGCACGACATCAACCGCGCCGAGGAAGATCAGCAGGCCCACGTTCACAACGCCGAAATCGCCGATCACGCGCTGCTGGCAGCGGATCACGCCCGTATCATCCTGAGCCGCCTGGAGCCGCCCGCCGATCCGGCCTTTAGCGAGGCCGTCGCGCACGCCATCGCCGCGCACCGCTTCCGCAATGCCATCGAGCCGCAAACGCTCGAAGCGAAGGTCGTATTTGACGCCGACAAACTCGACGCCATCGGCGCGATCGGGGTCGCGCGTGCGTATGCGTATGGCGGCATGACGCGCCAAAAGCTGTGGGCCGACGTGCCGCCGGACTATCCGGGCGGCGGGCCGGACCATACGCCGCACCACGAATTCGTGTTCAAGCTGGCGCGCATCAAGGATCGGATGCAGACCGCCACCGGGCGCGCCATCGCAGAAGAACGCCACGCCTACATCAGCGCTTTTTTTGCGCGGTTGGCCCGTGAAGTAGACGGGACGCTGTAGCAGCCCGGTCCGTGCAACTTTACGCGTACCCTCAGCGTACAAACGATCAGACGCCTACGCGAGAGGAAACACGTCCATGACACGCCTGAAACAACTATCACCCGGCACGGCATTGCTGCTGCTGGGACCAGTGCTCGGCGAACTGGTATCCGGCCACCAATCCCTGTTTGAGTTCCTGAATCCACTGGCCTTTGTGCTGACAGCGCTGCCCTACGGTTTTGGCGCGCTGGTCTGCCGCGAACTGGTGGTTCGCTGGGGCAAGGGCTGGTTCAGCCTGGTGCTGCTGGGGATCGCGTATGGCCTCTACGAAGAAGCGATCGTGGCCCGCTCGTTTTGGGATCCCGACTGGGCCGAATTGGGCGCGCTGCGCGACTATACCTACTGGCGCGGCGTCACGTGGACCTACGCCGAAGTGTTGATTCACTTTCACCTGACGATCAGCATCCTGAGCAGCGTCACCCTGGCCCACATCCTGTACCCGGAGCAGCGTCACGAGCGATGGCTCAGCAACCGGGGCCTGCTCATCTGTTTTGTTGGCCTGGCGCTGTGGACACCGGCGTTGGTGGCGTTTAACCCGTTCATGCCGCCGGTCGGCGGGTTGGCGCTGGCCGTGCTGGCGATTGCCGGGCTGATGGTCGCGGCGCGGCAGCTTCCGGCGCAGGTATTTCCACCCCGGCACGGGACCTCGACGCGCCCGCTGTGGTACGGCGTCGTGGCCGCCGCGAACATGACCATCGTGTTCGTGACCGTGTTCATGCTGCCCGAAGCGAACCTGTCCTGGCTGCCAACCTGGCCGGTGGCGTTTGTATTTGTCGCGGCGCTGGACGCAGGCGCGTTCTGGCTGATCTTACGCTGGTCGGGCAACGGCTCCACCTGGGACGACCGGCACAAACTGGCGCTCGTGTGTGGGATGCTGGCTTTTTTCATCGTCATGGATGTCTTCAAAGACCTGGACGAAGGCTTCGGCGGATCGATCTTCGTCGCCATCGCGGCGGTGTGGGGCCTGCGGAAGGTGTGGCAGCGGACCCAGGCGCGATATGCGGCAAGCGGCGAAAGCCTGGCCCAGCCAGCCTGAAACCGGACAGTGCCCCAACTAAAAATGCCGGATCGTGGTCCCGATCCGGCATTATGGTATTAGCCAGTGGTACGGCGCAGATGGGACGTTATTCTTTAGACGCGGGCTTGCTGCCACCTTTTTTGCGGCTGTCGGTGGCATAAAAGCCCGACCCTTTGAACACGATCCCAACCGGACCGATCAGGCGGTGGACCTCACCCCCACATTCGGGGCATGTCGTCAGCGGCGCGTCGCTAAAATGCTGGTGACGCGCGAACCGCACGCCACATTCATCGCATTGATATTCATACAGCGGCATACCGATACCTCCTGCCACCTGTTATTGCTTTTCCCACTCTTTATTATACCGTCCTTATCGTAAGATTCCCATAAAAATTCCGGCAGACGCGCGTATAAAACAGACGCGCGTATAAAAACCGGGCTTTGTTGGCCCCCGATTGCGCAATCAGGCGGGCTGCGGTACGATCCCGCGCGGTAAATGGGGGTGACTGACGCGGTAGTAGGCTGATGGATAGGGAGTAGTAGCGGAATGATATCTGAACCTGAGCGCACGCCGGAGCAAGATCACTCCGACGAACCGTTTATCCTGGAAGACAGGCTGCGCGCGGAAGAACCGCCCCTCAGCGCCGACGATACCAGCCCCAACCGGGCGCAAGCCCTCCACGAGCGCCTGCGCACCGAAGAACCAGCGCTCGACGCCGAAGACACGAATCCCTCACGGGCCACCCTGCTGTCGGATGATTGGCCGCCCAAAGAACCGCGCAAACCCGGCGGGGCCAAACGCCTGCTGGCGTTGATCATGCTGCTGGGGGCCGCGCTGCTGACGGCGGCGGCGGCAATTATCTGGATCAACTCGGACGAGGGTACTTCGTCCGGTGAAAACATCGTCTCCGAAAGCGCCGGAACGGTCGGGATTCCGGGCGGGGTTACGGTAACTCCGCCAGCGACGGCTGCCCCGCGCGCCACGCAGGCGCAGCCGGTCGCCCAGGCGGCGAGTCCAGCCGCCACGCCCGTCACGTTCCCCACCGCCGCAGCAGATGAAATCGCGGCGGCGCTGCTGACTCCCGCGCCGGTCGAAGCGGCCAGCAGCGCGATCCGTCGCCAGGACGAGCCGTTCACGATCCGTCCGGCGTCCGCCCGCACACAGGTGATCCAATACACGGTGCAAGAAGGTGACACGCTCGAAAGCATCGCCAGCCATTTTGAGCTGGACGATATCTACTCGATCGTGTGGGCCAACACACGCAGCAAGTTCAGCCCGCTGCGTCCCGGCAAAGAGATAAACATCCTGCCCGAAGACGGCGTGTATTATGAAGTGACCGACACGATCAGCATCAGCGATCTGGCGGAAAAATATGACGTGGACCCCTACTCCATCATCGACGCGGAATACAACAACCTATTTGGCTCTGTACCGGAAACCCTGCTGGTCAAGGGGATGTGGGTCGTCATTCCGGGCGGCGAAGGCGAGCGCATGAACCTGCTGCCCCCCAACCCGTTACAGGCTTCTAGCGGTGCCTCAGGTGTCCTCAGCGGGTCCTATACGTTGTGGGGCTGCTCGTCGAGCATCGGCGGGGGAAGCCCGCCCTATACACGCCCGCTGGCTAATTACACCTGGATGCGGGGTGTGATCCCCGGCACGCATGATGGCGTAGACCTGGCGGCTGCCACCGGGGAACCGGTCCACGCGGCAGGCAGCGGAACAGTCGCCTTCGCCGGGTGGAATAATTACGGTTTTGGGTACGTGGTCGTGATCGCGCATGGCTCAGTCTTTAGCATTTACGGCCACCTGGATACGTACAAGGTCAGTTGCGGCCAATCCGTCAGCGCCGGGGCCGTGATCGGCACGGTGGGCAGCACCGGCAACAGCACCGGGTCGCACCTGCACTTTGAGCTGCGTGACGCCGATTGGAACGTCCGCAACCCGCAAGATTACATCGGATTTTAGCGTACCGGACTTGCACATGAGCGTTTCGACCCGTCCGAACTGGCCGGTCATTGGACACGAATGGGCCGTCGAACACCTGGACCGTGCGATCCGGCATGGCCGGATGCGCCACGCCTACCTGATCACCGGCCCCAGCCGGATCGGCAAAACGACGCTGGCGCGCGCCGCTGCCGCCGCGCTCAACTGCACGGGCGATCCGGTCCCGTGCGGGACCTGCCGCGCCTGCACGCTGATCGCCAAAGGGACTCACCCGGACGTGATCACCGTCGAAGCGGAAACCGAAGGCGGCTCGCTGAAGATCGACCAGGTGCGCGCCTTGCAGCAGACTCTGGCCCTGCGTCCCTACGAGGCGCGCTACCGTGTGGCGATCCTGCGCCGCTTCCACGAAGCGAATCCGGCAGCAGCCAACGCCCTGCTAAAAACGCTCGAAGAGCCAGCGCCCACCGCCGTGCTGATCCTGACCGCCGAATCAGCCGACCAACTGCTGCCGACGATTGTATCGCGCTGCCAGCCCCTGCACCTGCGCCCGCTGCCCCAGGAAACGGTCCGCGAGGCGCTCGAATGGCACTGGGCTGCGCCGCTGGATATCGCCCGGACGTTGGCACGGCTCTCCGGCGGGCGGATGGGCTGGGCGATCCATGCGCTGCAAGACCCCAGCGAGCTTGACCTGCGTAACGCAGCCCTGGACACGCTCTACAAGGCGTTACAGGGCAATCGCCGCGTGCGCTTCGATCTCGCGCAGCAGTTGCCGCAGGACAAACCGATCCTGCTTACGTACCTGGCCGTGTGGCAGAGTTTTTGGCGCGATGTGCTGCTGCTGGCAAGCGGCAGTCGCGCGCCGGTCATGAACGTCGATCATCAGGAAGCAATGCGTGATCTGGCGCAGATGATCGGGCGAGAGGCCGCGCAACATGCCCTGGACGCTACTCGCCGCACGATCAGCTACCTGGGGAAAAACGCTAATACACGCCTGTCGTTGGAAGTGCTGATGCTCGATTACCCGGCCCCTTCTTGATGCCAGCCAGACACAGAGCGCCAGC
>CAYMTN010000012.1:0-38519 GCA_964393335.1 uncultured Anaerolineaceae bacterium | reverse complement strand
GGCACGCTGCTTTATACAGGAGACTGCCGGACACCGGCATCGCCTACGTGCTGACCGGCAGATTGATGGTAAACGTGCTGCCGCACCCCAACCCGTCGCTTTCGGCCCAAATGCGCCCGCCATGCGCTTCGACCAGCGCCTTAGCAATCGCCAGCCCCAGGCCCATGCCACCATGCCGGCGCGTCATGTGATCTTCAACCTGGTGGAACTCTTCGAAGATGCGGGTCAGATGCTCCTGCGGGATGCCGACGCCGCTGTCTTGCACCAGAATCCAGATCGCGCCCGGCTTGCGTTTGTAGGTCAGCGTGATATGCCCCCCACTGGGCGTAAACTTGATGGCGTTGTACAGCAGGTTGGTCAGCGCCATGCCCAGTTTGATGCGGTCCACGACCACTACCAGGCGCATGTCGGGTATATCGACCTCAAGCGTATGGCCCTTAGCCTGCGCCATGTTGGCGACATCACCTTCCGCCGCCTGAAAAATGGCCGCCAGCGGGATATGCTCACGCTGAAGTTCCGACTCGCCCAGCTTGATATAGCGCAGGTTCGTCATATCCTCGATCAGGTTTCGCATACGCAAGGCGCTGTTCAGCACGGCCCCGGCGTGCGCGCTGACTTCGCCCTGCGCGTCTTCCTTGAGAAACGTGGCGTACCCCAGGATCACACTAAGCGGCGTGCGTAATTCGTGCGACGCGATGGCGATAAAGTCGTTTTTGAGCTTGTCAAGCTGGTTCAGCTCGTCATACGCCCGCTGAAGCTGCTCCAGCAACTGGGCATTTTTGATCGCCGTCGCCGACTGTGATGCCAGAATCAGCATGTTGCGCCGGTCGTCTTCAGACCAGCCGCCGCGCCGTTTGTTCACGGCTTCGAGCACGCCAATCGGCTGATCGCGGTACCGCATCGGCACACCCAAAAGCGAACGCGTATCAAACCCGCTCTGGTCGTCTGCGCCCCGGTAGTGGCGGGGATCGCTGGTCACGTCGTCGAGCACAATCGCCCGGTTCTCGCGCAGGATGGTTCCGGCCAGGCTGCCTTCAAGCGGCACCGGAATACCTAACAGATCCCTGGCAGGCGTGTTGGTGGTCGCGGCCATAAAGTGAAGTTCGTTCGTGTTCTGGTCGTACAGCAGCACCGACGCAGACTCGGATTCCGTGATCTCAGCCGCGTGGTCCATGATGATTGACAGCAGCGGGCCCAGTTCCAGGGTCGAGTTAATTGCCAGACTGATGTTGACCAACCGGTTCAACCGGCGGATTTCTTGTTCATAGTGAGCCAGAGTTTGGGTTTCGTCTGCCATTGGTGCTTCACCCGCCATTCACCACAATCGAACGTGCCCTGATGGTACACGATTGCTTTTTGTACGGCAATTCACCCCAGTGTAAACGAGCCTGCTGTTCAAAAGGATTCTCGCACAAAGCTTTTCAAGTAAAAGATAGTAATACTAGTAGCGGGTGTCCATATGTTGATAACGTGCGGCCTCATCCGGCATGGATAACCGCACCTGATCGCGCAGCGCCACATCTGGTTTGAAGCGCCACCCAACCCCCCGCATATTTCCCACGCGTATCCCACGACACAGGCCGCCTGTTTTTAAACAATGCACACGCCCTGTTGATAAGCGGCGGGAGTTATCGGCTCTGTGCACAGCCGGATTTTCCCCGTAAAAACCGCACACATGAGCGACCTGCTATCTACGGGGTCTGGCGCATCTGATCGCCACATCTAGGCTCTGTGAAAATGGGTTGGATATAGTGGGAAAATATTACACACAGGTTTTCGACAGGTGACTCGTGTTGTGGACAGGCGACTCTTTGGTACGGCTAAGATTCGAAAATTGCGATCCTAAACCGGGGTGCGGCGCGGTCTGCGATTCGCCAGATACGGGGTGCCGGCGGCGCGCAAGTCCGCCAGATGTGCCGGTGGGATAAGGCGTGTTAAAACGCGGCATCTGGCGCGGCCTGTCGATAACTGGTGCAAGTTATCAACAGGGGGTGGATTGACCGCGTCCAACACGCAAAAAAAACGCGCGGACCGGGTCAGGGTTCGCGCAGTATGATGGCGGGAAAAATGAAAGCGGGTCAGTTGGAAAACAGGTGAAGCTGGCGGCGGATGTCGCTGACTTCGCGGCGCAGCGTTTCATCGTCCTCGACATTTTTGGCGATCTTCTGGTAGCCGTGCAGCACGGTGCTGTGATTGCGTCCGCCCAGTGCCGCGCCGATCTGCGGGAACGATGCTTCGGTTTCTTCCCGCGCCAGATACATGGCGATCTGCCGCGCGCGCACGACTTCTTTGGTGCGGCGTTTGCTCAACATTTCATCCAGCGAGAGCTGGTGATAGGTCGCGGTGACGGCCAATATCTGGGCCAGGTCCGTGACCCGGTGGCGGCGCGGCTGCGTGCTGTTGATGTTGAGTACCTGCTCGGTCAGCGCGACGCTGACCGACTGCTTGGTCAGGGTCGCGCGCGCGGTAACCTGGGTCAGCAGCCCTTCCAGTTCCCGAACGTTATCCGTGGCGTGGCGGGCCAGCAACCCGGCCACGTCATCTGGCAGCGGCATGCCCTGCGCGTTTGATTTGGCGTGCAGGATCGCGAGGCGGGTTTCCAGTTCTGGCGCTTGAATATCGGCCAGCAGCCCACCCTCAAGGCGCGAGCGCAGGCGGTCGTCAAGCTTGTCTAGCTGGCGCGGGTGCTGCTGCCCCGCGACGACAATCTGGCCGCCCTGGCTGAAGATGGCGTTGAACGTGTGGTAAAACTCTTCTTCGCTGCTGGATTTACCCGCGAGAAAGTGGATGTCGTCCACGAGCAGCACGGCTACGCCCCGGTAACGGGCGCGCAGGTCTTCGGTGGTGTGCGTGCGGATGGCGGATACCAGTTCGTTGGTGAACGCTTCGGCGGTGGTATACAACACCTGGCGTCCGGCTGTCCGGCATGTGTGCCCGATCGCGTGCAGCAAGTGTGTTTTGCCCAGCCCGACACCGCCGTAGATATAGAGCGGGTTGTAGCGCGGACCGGGTGTCTCCGCGACGGCTTTGGCCGCTGCCTGCGCAAACGTGTTGCTTGGCCCGGTCACGAATGTTTCAAAGGTATAGCGCCGGTCAAAGGGAATCGCGCCAGCGGGCGGCCCGTCGTGCGTCCTGCGCCGAATCTCGGTGATGCGCGGGTCCCATTCCGAATAATCGACTTTGGGGGACGCCTCACTGGCGGCGGCTGGTTCCGGGGCGGGTGTCGTTTTTCCGGTGACAGCCGGTTTTTCATCGCTCGCCGGGTCTGCCGCAACGGTTGGCACGGAAGTGGCCACTGGTTTTTCCGCGTCCGCTGGTTTTTTGGCGTCCACCGTTTTTTCAGCGGGTGCCGGCGTCGTATCGCCTGAGGTCGGGTCGGCAGTGGATTCAGCCGGAGCGGGGTCGGCGGGTTTTGCGGCGGCTGGCTCTGGATCGGTTTGAAACAGCGGGCCAGCGTCCACGACGTCTTGCTGGCGATGCGGCAGGTGCACCACGAAGTTGACCGATACGGAACGCTCGAAGATGCCGCTCAACGTCTTGGTGATTTGATGCGCCAGATGTTTTTCCAGCCAATCTTTTGCATAAGCGTGCCGCACCCGGATGATGAACTCGCCGTCCTCATAGGCGATCAACTCGGAACCGCGCAGCCAGGTATCAAACGTGGCGCGGTTGAGTTGGAGCTGGAGCTGGCCGAGTGTGGCCTGCCAGGCGTCTTTTGGGGTCAGCATCTAAACTCGCCTCAAATAAAGTCTGTCGATAACAATAGGCGTCCCAACGAACAGGGCATTGACGATCAGCCTGCCGGGAATGTTGGTGTAAGAAATGATGTATTTGTACTAATCGAGATCGTATCCGCCAGCGTGGGTTTATCACCGGATGCGCGTCCTTTGTTGGTGGCTGGAATGCCCGGTCTGCTGGCGGGGATCCCCCGACGCGAAAGTAAACTCATTTTAACAGACTCTGCCTGAAGACTCAATTAGAATCGGCGCTCGAACCTTAAAGATTTGAATTCTTTAAGATTCGTCCGAGTCGAGTCGGCGCGTGAAAACGCAAGAACACGAAAGAAACGAGTCAGACTCTGAGTCGTAGGCTGAGTAACTCCTATATGTGGGGGAGCCGCTGAACGAGTCGCCAAAATCTAGGGGTTTTTGGTATATGTGGGAAAATTTCACGTTATCCAACCTTAAAATTTCCGCGATTCCTGGAAACTTTAAGGTTGGGGAGTGTACGCTTTTTTTGTGAATCTGGCGCGCGAATCGACTGGTTTTTGTTTGTTCCGACCCCCAAACAGGTTAGAATTTCCGCGCTTCTCAGCGGGCCTGCAACCGCATCACGACCCCATCCTGCCCGGCTATGGGAACATTGACGATCTCCGGCCAGGAGTAAAGCAGCAGTTCCACGTGCCACTCTACGCTGTTCGCTAGCGGGGGCATAAAGAATCGAGTAAAAACGAGGTCCCCTTTGCGCCACAAATTCGGCTCCAGCGACGAGCCATCTACCTGCCCATATGAGGTGCCATCGCTGCCAACGAGCCGCACCGAAAAATGATACCGGTGATCGCCGGTTTTCAGGGGCTGCCAGACAACGAGCAGCGGCCATAGTTCATCCTGGCGAGAATGAGCCGACACGCCTATGACTTGCATGAGGCCGCTGAACTCGCCACCGGGCAAGAAGTTACAGGGGGGGAAATCCGAAGCCTTTACCGTGATCCAGCGAAATGTGCGCTGCGGGGTGGTGATAAGCGTTCCCTCACCGATCATGTCAGGGATCACGCTGCCACCCGTAACGCTCACCAGCGTTTCTCCGCGTGCGGCAACCGGAAAAGCATGTGGCTCCGTGACGAGGCGGATGGGATACTGCTCGCCGAGAATCTGCCACTTCATACGCCATTCTCGTTGAAGCCGAGCCGCCTCGCCGGGCTGCGATTCATCAAGGACAACGACCTCACCCCCGGCTTTGACCCAGGTGTGCACCATGTCTTGCAGTTCTGACAGTGAAAACACCTGATCACTCCGCTGCTCACGGTCCAACAGGGCCAGTGTCAGCCATGCCTGCGCTGAAATCAACGCCACAGCAACCAGGATAGTCAACCGGTGCCATTTCCAGAGTCGCCCGAACACGATCCCGAATATCACGTCAGCCGCAAACACGGAGGCCATCATGTAAAAGTCGAACACCATGTCGCCCGAATAGAACAGGAATACCAGCGGCCACACCAGGACAATCGCAATAAACCGGGCGGGCCAGCGCTGCCTGAGTAGATACACCCAGCCCGCAACGATGACGATGGTATGAACTGCCAGGAAGATATTCAGGCGTTTGTCCGGCCACCAATCGGCGTGATGATCGCTGACGGCCAACGTGTTGAGATGATAACCATACCGGCCCATCAATAGCCCAACATTTTCCGCGATAGCCCTGGGTGAAGGAATTGCGAGGTAGTTGATCGACCGCCCCAGGTCATTGGAGGGCGGGCCGACGAACCAACCCTGGTGTACGCCGACCAGCCCGATAACCCAGGGGATCAGTGTTAGCCCGGCCAGCCCAACGGCGAGGGCTGTCGTTTTATGCCACGCACGCTTCACGATCACTAACCCAACTGACAGCGGGATGATTACGCCCAGGGCAGTATCTGCCTGGAAGATCATACTGAGAAGCAACCAGTGGGCAATTTGCGCCCAGCGCTTGTCTTCGTAGTAACCTAACACGCCGGTCATTATCCACAATACGATACAAGGCGCGGCGATGTTAGGATGCCAGGCAAACCGGCTCCAATAAATCGCCAGTGGGTTCACGGCGACCAAAAGCGCCGCCAGGATCGCTGAGGGCCAGTCGTAGTAGCGCTGAACAAAAACCAGCGTACTGACTACGGTTAGCGTGCCTAAAACACCGTACAAAAGGCGTGGGCCGATGACATGAGACGAAACGAAGTAGGGCAACGCGGTAACATACACCCCGAAGGGCGAATGATACAGCGCCTGGCCCGCCGACATCGGGTTTCCAACCCATACCCACTCGCCATGCCGTGCCAACTGCACCGCGTGGTACTGGGTGAGAACTTCATCCCACCACAGCTCGTACATCCCTGGGTGGATCAGGCGCAGCGCGGCGGCTGCCAGCACAACTAATCCGGCCACACATAAGGATGCCCGTTTGCCCATTCAACAGCACTTTCTTTTATACGGATGGTTGACCAAACGCGACTTCCATAAAACACGGACTTTTACGACTGGCGCGACCAGCCTTTGGCGCGAATAAAACCGGCGCGGACTCACCCGTGAGTCCGCGCCGGTGGGTCAACTGGCCCGCTGGCGATCATCCGCCGCCTTGCCGTTCTTCGCCGGGCAGCCCGTAGACATAGGCGCGTTTTTTGGCGTCAAGCGTCGATGCCAGGCTGGTATTTTCGCGGGTATGCCACGTCACGAAAATATCTTTGATGAAGCTGTAGACCAACTCCATTGCCAGCGCCTCAAAATCGGTGCTCTCGATATCCGACTGCTGCTTCGGCCAGCCGTAGCCCCAGGCGAACCACGACCCGTCGTGGAAGATCAGGAAGTCGTAGAAGGCGGTGCCATTGGGATCGTCGGTCAGGAAGACGGCGATACGCCCGCACGGTTCTTTGAACTGCGCCGACGGAATACGGGCTTCGTCGAGCGCGTTGGGCCGGGCGAACCCCAGCACCGGCACAAAGATGATGCTCCAGTCTTCGATGAACATTTGAAACCCTTCGCGCCCACCTGCCGGATGGACCAGGCGGCGTGACTTGCCGACGCCAGGAATACCGGCAGTTTCCAGCGCCTTGAGCGCCCGCTCCAAAGCGGCAAACAAGCGACTGGCGAATTCCTTGACGTTGGCATCAAGCGCACGCTGGATTCCCATGCGCTCGGTCATCATCTGGTCGAGTGCTCGTAGCAGTTGTTGGCGATCCTCGGTTTCCACGATCCCTACTCCCTACACTGGTCTTGTCTGGCACCATTCTGGTGCAAAATACGGGGCCGCGCAACTGGCCGCGAACGGTCAGCCGTGCCGCTGCATGAAATGATGCAAGCGGTCCAGCGCCTGCTCGATTTTTTCGTAGGCGGTCGCATAACTGGCCCGGACATACCCCGCGCCGCAGTCGCCAAACGCCGTACCGGGCACCATTGCGACCCGCTCTTCTTGCAGCAAAGTTTCCGCGAAGGTCTGCTCGTCCATCCCCGCTGCCGTGATGTTGGGGAACGCGTAAAAAGCGCCGCGCGGCTCAAAACAGCTCAGGCCCAACGCGTTGAACCCGGCCACGATCAGGCGGCGGCGGCGGTCATATTCCTGCCGCATGCGCTCGACGTCGGCCTCGGCCTGTTCGAGCACGTCGGCTACGGCGATCTGGGCCACCGTCGGCGCGGACATGATCGTGTACTGGTGGATTTTGCGCATCGCCGCGATCAGTTCGTCAGGACCGACGGCATAACCCAGCCGCCAGCCCGTCATGGCATGGCTTTTGCTGAATCCGCCCAGCACGATGGTGCGGGATCGCATGCCGGGCAGCGTGGCAAAGTGCGTATGCTCGATGCCGTACACCAGCCGCTCGTAAATCTCATCCGAGATCACGAGCAGGTCGTGTTTTGCCGCGAGGGTAGCGATCTCGGCCAGTCGTTCGCGCGTCATGACAGCACCCGTCGGGTTGTTAGGATAACCGATCAGGATCGCCTTCGTTTGTGGCGTGATGGCGCGCTCGACTTCGATGCCGGTCACCTGAAAATCGTTCTCGACCCGCGTTTCGATCACGACCGGGACGCCACCCGCGAAGACGACTTCGGGCGCGTAGGAAACAAAACTGGGCTGTGGCACGATCACTTCATCACCGGGGTTGAGCACGGCGTTCATCACCAGGTACAGTGCTTCGCTGACGCCGACAGTGACGAGAATCTCCGCATCCGGGTTGTAGTCGATGGCATACAGGCGCTGCAAGTAGTGCGAAATCGCGCGGCGCAGTTCCAGCGTGCCGCTGTTGCTGGTGTAGTGGGTGTGCCCGTGTTCCAGCGAGCGGATTCCCGCGCGCAGAATCACGTCTGGCGTCACGAAGTCCGGCTCGCCGATACCCAGCGAGATCACGTCGTCCATCGTGGCGCTGATGTCGAAAAATTTACGAATGCCGGACGGGGGAACCGAGTTTACACGATCTGAGACAAACCTGGGCATAGTACGCTCCTGATAACAAGGGTAGGCACGCGTAAGTATACCAGGGCTTCGAGGGCTGAGCGACGTTTTGCGCCGGACGAGTCGCTTGATCCGTCCGGCGCGAGAAGTTGCCCTATATATAAACGTGTAATCAGATGTATAGCCGGTGCGGATCGACCTCGTCGCGCAACAGGCGCAGCTCGTCGGCGGTCGGCGGATCGACCGCCGGCACCGTATCCGGGATCAACAGCTCGAAACCGGTGTTCGTGATCACGTCCTCGACCGTAACGCCCGGATAGACGGCTTCCAGTGTCATGCGGCAGGTGTCCTCTCGATCAAAGCCCAGCCGCGCGAGCGTGCTGACCACGTTGATCGGCCCGGTCCCGGCGGGCAGGCCCGCCGCCTCCCGCGCGCCCGGCCCGCTCAGGTAACCCGGCGTGGTGACGAAGTCGCACTGCGGCACAAACCGGACCCGGTCGTGGCGCATGATGGTGATCGTGTGCCACGAAAACGAGCCGACGTCATTCGCGCCGCCGCTGCCCGGCAGCCGGACCTTAGGCGCGGCGTGGTCCCCGATGACGGTGCTGTTCAGGTTGCCGTAGCGGTCGATCTGCGCCCCGCCCAAAAACCCGTAATCGATGAATCCGCGCTGCGCCATCTCCATGATGTCGCCCAGGCCGGACGCAGCCACCGCGCGGTGAAAGGTGCGCGATCCGCCGACTGCCAGCGGCAGATCGTCCAGGATCGCGCCGGTGCCGCCAAACTCAAAGACAGCGATCAGGTTCGGGGTGTAGAGACGTTGGGCCAGCGCTGCCGCCAGCATCGGAATGCCGGTGCCGATAAACGCGGTCGTGCCGTCTTGCATCAGCCGTGCGGCCACGCAGATCATCAGTTCGGTAGCGGAATAGTCCGGCCCGTCGCCGTTGGTGTTGGAAACGCTCATCGGTGTTTCTCCGCAAGGCGGCGCAGCGCGGCCTGCCGTTCTGCGCCGATCAGGTCACAGTAGGCGGCGTGGTCGGCCACGCGATAGATATATTTATCGAAGTACGCAGCGGCACCGCCGGCGGTTTTGGCGGCGCTGACCCACTCGCGGATGTGGTCCTCGTCGCGCCCGTAGACGTAATACATCTCGCCGGGATGCGACCCGAAGGGGGCATGTACCACCGCATCGACCAGGTAATACGGCAGCACGGTGCGATCCGGGTGGCGGCGGATGTCGTCGGTGTCGATAATTTCTTCCGCGCTGATGATGACCCGTTTGCTGGCGCGGGCGTAGTCGTAGGCTAACTGGCTGATGCCTTCGATCTGGGCGTTGCCAAAACGGTCCGCCCGGTGGACGTGAATCAGGCTCACGTCCAGCACCAACGCGGGTACCAGGCACACTTTGCCCCCGGTGAACGGGTCCTCGACCACTTTGGCGGCGCTGTAGGTAAACGTGTCGGTGCCAAGCATGGCCCGCATCGGCAAAAACGACACGCCCATCGCCGCCGCGCGCAGCCGCCACGTAAAACCGGCGTTGCTCCATTCCACCACGCGCGCGATCTGCCCGCTCTCGACGGCGCGGCGCAGCGGCGAACTGACGCCGTAGACTTCCAGGCCGTGATACGCCACCTCGATGGCGTCGATGCCGCCGCCCGCCACCAGCAGGTCCAGCTCCAGCACGCCCTGCGCGGCCAGCTTGATACCTTTCACCCGCTGGCGCAGCACTTCGCGCACCAGGGACATCGGCGCGCGCACCGTGCCGTACAACTCGACGCCCAGGTAACAGCCATCGGTCACGAACTGCGCGACGGCGTCCTGCTCGTTCATGAGTTTGTCTTCGAGCTTGCGTGATTTGTGTGTGCGGTTCCAGGCCCGAAACGCGTCGCTATCCGGCGGCTGGATCAATTCACCCCGGCCTTCTTCTATAACCTTCATGGATGTTACTCCTCCAACAAGCGGCGGGCGATGACCAGCCGGTTGATCTCGCTGGTGCCTTCGCCAATGCTCATCATGCGCTGGTCGCGGTAGATGCGCTCGACCGGAAATTCGCGGCTGTACCCATAACCACCGTGAATTTGCAGCGCCTCAAACGTCACCTTTTCACACATCTCGGTCGCAAACACCTTCGCCATCGACGCCAGCTTACTATAGCGCCCGCCCTGGTCTTTCGCCCAGGCGGCGCGATGAGCCAGCAGCCGCGCCGCTTCGATCTGCATGGCCGCGTCGGCCAGCTTGAACTGGATCGCTTGGTGGTCGGCCAGGCACTGGCCGAAGGTGCGGCGCTCTTTGGCGTAAGCCAGGGCAGCTTCGAAGGCAGCCTGTGCCAGTCCCACGCACAACGCCGCAATCGCGATGCGCCCGCTGTCGAGCGTTTGCAGCACGTAATACAGCCCGCGCCCTTCCTCGCCCAACAGGTTACCCAACGGCACGCGCACGTTTGAAAAGGTCAGCATGTGCGCGGGGGAACCATGCGTACCCATCTTTTTTTCCGGCGGCGCGATGTCCAGCCCGGCGCGGTCCGTTTCGACCAGGACCAGGCTGAAGCTTTTCGACCCGGCGTCCGGCGCGGTTTGTACCAGCGTCACGATCACCGGGGCAAGGCTGGCGTTGGTGATCCACGCTTTACTGCCGTTGATCACCCAGCTATCCCCATCTTTGACGGCGCGGGTCCGCGTGCCCATCAGGTCCGATCCGGCGTCCGGCTCGGTCAGCGCGATGCTGCCCAACACGTCGCCGCCGGTCAGCCGGGGCAAAAAACGTCCCTTCTGATCGGGTGTACCCCAGGTGACGATCGGCAGACAACACAGCTCGTTGTGCGCTTCGATGCTCAGCCCGGTTGATCCGCAGGCGCGGCCCAATTCCTCCATCGCGATCGCGGCGCTGATGCTGTCGAAATCGGCCCCGCCGTACTCCTCTGGCACGTGCAGGCCCAGCAGGCCCAGGTCCGGCATTTTGGCGATGGCCGCCATACGCAGGTGCCCGCTTTCATCGACTTCGGCGGCGTAGGGTTTTATCTCCCGGTCGCAAAAACCGCGCACTGCCTGTTGGAACAATCGCTGCTCGTCATTCAGCATAAAATCCATTGGCTGCTCCTCCTGACAAAAACAGGGCAGCCGCGTGCGACTGCCCTGCCGTGAGCCGGGTCCTAGCCTTCGACGGGTACGAAATACACGTCCGTCGGCTTAAATTTACTGTTGCGCAGGTAGCGCGCCCGGACTTTCATGCCGATCCAGTCCAGCGAGGCGGCATGCGGATCGACCCCGATCAGCCGCGAAAGGAACAACGTATCCGCGCCTTCAAACGCGACCAGGATCAGCACAAACGGCGTCTGCGGCAGAAATTCTTCAGAGCCGAAGTGGCACACCGTAAAGGCGTGAATCGTGCCTTCATCCGGCAGCACGACCCAGTCGGTTTCCTGGCCGCTGGCCATATCGTGACCGCGCGGCGTGGCGTAGGTGTAACCGCTGACCGGATCGCGGCTGCCCAGCAGGACGCCGTTTGCCAGCCCGGCAAAAAACGGCGAATCCTGCGCGTAGGAATGGATGTAGTCGATCTGGTAGGGCTGCTTGATGACGATCGGCCCCATATCTTTGAGCGCTTTCAGCGATTCCGCGTCCAGCGTGCGCGGGAACGGGACGTTAAACAGAATCTGCCCGTCGTCCGTTTCGTCCATTTTGCGGGGCGGTGTATGCGGATCATCAGACATGGGTCAGGCCTCCTTTCCCAAAATCGACACGGTGACATACGTGCCCGTCCCGGCGTGGCTGTGGATCGCGCCGCGTTTGGCGTTCGCGATCTGCAAGGTATTGTCGCCAAAATGCTTGTTGACCGTGCCCTGAAGCTGCCACAGCGCGAAGACTGCCTGCATCAGCCCGGTTGCGCCGACCGGATGGCCGCACGCGATCAACCCGCCGGATGGATTGACCGGGCAGATCGGGGCGTCGGGCAGCGCCAGACCGTAGTCTAGACCGGGCATAAACGCTTTGCCGCTGGCGGCAAACGCGCCGCCCTCGCCATAGCGGCACAGGCCCATGTCTTCATAGGTCTGGACTTCAGACGAGGTATAGGCGTCGTGCAGCTCGACAAAGTCGATTTCCGCGCGTGGGTCGTGAATCCCGGCGCGCTCATACGCCTGTTTGCTTGCCATACGCCCGGCGCGGAACGAATGCACGCCGGGGTAGCGGAAGCCACGATCCCACAGGTCTTTGTAGTACGCGCAGGTGTCGGCGCTGTCGCGCTCGATTTCCAGCGCGTTTTTGGTGATAAAATCGTCGTATGACTGGTGGGGACGGTCGGCCATGCGCATGGCGTCCGTCCCGCGTCCGATGCTTTCCACGAGCACACGCGGGATACGCTGCCCGCTGGCGTTCTCTAACTTCTCCAACCCGTCCTCGGAGCACAGGATCACGGCGGCTGCGCCGTCGCTCATCACGCAAATGTCCAGCCGGGTCAGCGGCCAGGCAACCATCGGGGCGCGGCGTACGTCGTCGATGGTGTAACGGTTGCGTTTTTGGGCGTAGGGATTGTAGTAGGCGTTGACGTGATTTTTGACGGAGACATGCGCCAACTGCTCGACTGTCGTGCCGAACTCTTTCATGTGGCGCGTGACCATCATGGCGTAATAACCGGAGTAGAAGCCGCCGACCGGGTAATCAAAACTCACGTCGGAGGCCAGCGCGATGAACTCGTTGCCCTTCCAGGTATTGACATGGCTCATCGTCTCGAAACCATACGCGACGCAAATGTCCATATAACCGCTGGCGATGTTTTTCCACGCTTCCTGAAAACACAAGCCACCGGTCGCGCCGCCGCCTTCCACGCGGTGCGAGGGCTTGGGGCACAGGCCAAGATAGTCCTGCGCCATGATCCCGGCCATCAACTGCCGCGCGAAGTGGTCTGAAAAATAGGACGCTACCGACCCATCAACGAGTTCGGTGAACTGGGGGAACGTCAGGCCCAGATCGCTGATGGCGTACTCGTATGCCTCTTTGATCACGGCCTGGAACGTTTTGTCAGGGCGGGCTTTGGCGAATTTGGAGACGCCGCCCGACACGACGTAGACATTCGGCATAAAATCTCTCCTCTAAAAAATCAATAGACGTAATTTTGTGGCGTGGCACTATAGAGATAATAAAAGTAGTAACGGCAGGAAGCCAACAACGCTCCTCTGAAAATAGCTTTTAGCCATCAGCGTTCAGCTATCAGCCAAGAACGAGAACCTGTAGGGGCGCTGCTGTCGAACCATCGGTTCGCCTGCGCCCTGGTGTTTCAGCCCTGTGACGTGCCGCCGCCAGCGGCGACGTGGGAAACCCCTTTCAGTATAATGTATATTGCACGCAGCGGCGGGCGGACCGGCGATCAGCCGCCAGGGCGCGCATACAGGCGAACGCCTGGCTCCAGCAGCCCGCGCGCATCGGTGATGATCTTGAACAGGTCGCCGGTGTGCGGCTGCTGTGTTTTGTCCATGCCATCCCCGGCGGACGTGACGTACAGCTCGTTCAGGTCGGGGCCGCCAAACGCGCAGCTCGTCGGCCTCTGCACGGGCATGGCGATCTCGGTCACCAGGCGGCCCGCCGGATCGTAACGCGCGACCTTCCAACCGTCCCAATAGGCGACCCACACGTAGCCCTCGCTGTCAACGGTCAGCCCATCGGCGACGGCATCCGTACCGGTCGGCGGCAGGAAGGTGCGGCGGTTGCTGATCGTGCCGGTCGGCGGGTCAAAATCGTAGGCGTGCACGATGCCGCCCCCGCCCGAATCCGAGTAGTACATGACGCTGTTATCCGGACTCCAGCCGATACCGTTCGAGATGCCGATCTCGGTTTCCATGTGGTGCACGGACCCGTCAGGATCGAGCCGGTACAGGTGGTTTTCCGGGGCATCGCTGGCGGTGCCGACCCAAAACCGCCCCTGGCGATCCGCCGCGCCGTCGTTGAACCGGTTGGGCGGGCGGTAGAGCGCGTTATCCGACAGGACGGTCAGCGCCTCGTCCCGCCACAGGACAAGGCCCTCGGTGGTTGCCAGCAAAATCCCGCCGCCTTCGACAAACGCCAGGCAGCCGGGCTTGTAGGGCAATTGCACGGTCCGCAGATCGTCCGTGACGGGGTCGTAGCGGAAAAACTGCGCGCGTAGGAAATCAATCCAATACAGCGCCTGCTCCGCCGTGTTCCACAGCGGACCTTCGCCCAGGGCATTGTTCATCGGCAAGACGTGTTCAACGGAAACCATCGTTTTACCCTTCCAACAGCAGCGATTCAGGGTCTTCGATCAACTCTTTGACGCGTACCAGGAACTGCACCGCTTCCCGCCCGTCGATGATGCGGTGGTCGTAGCTGAGCGCGACGTACATCATCGGGCGGATCACGACTTCGCCGTTCAGCGCAACCGGGCGCTGCTCGATCTTGTGCAGGCCCAGGATGCCAGCCTGCGGCGGATTCAGGATCGGCGTGCTGAGCAGCGATCCGAACACGCCGCCGTTGGTGATGGTGAATGTGCCGCCGCGCAGGTCGTCCAGCGAGAGGGTGCCATCCCCGGCGCGCTGAGCGAAATCTTTGATCGCCAGCTCGATCTCGGCAAACGACAGGCGGTCGGCGTCACGCAGCACGGGCACGACTAACCCCTCTTCCGCGCCAATCGCCACGCCGATGTCGTAATAGTGTTTGAGCACGATCTCGTTCTCTTGAATCTCGCCGTTGACCGGCGGGAACGCCTTCAACGCGCCGATGCTGGCCTTCACGAAAAACGACACGATCCCCAGCTTGACCCCGTAACGCTGGACAAACGTGTCCTGGCGGCGTTTGCGCAGCGCCATAACCGCCGTCATGTCGATCTCGTTGAAGGTGGTGAGCATGGCCGTCGTGCGCTGGGCCTCGACCAGCCGCTGGGCGATGGTCCGGCGGCGGCGCGTCATGCGGATTCGTTCTTCGCGGCGCGTCTCGCCTGCTGGCAGGGACGGCATGGGGGCTGGTTGGCGCGTGGGTGCCGGACGGCCCGGCGGTGGCGGCGCGGCTTCACGCGTGGGTTCACGCGCGGGTTCGGGCGCGGATTCGTGCCCGGCGAGATACCGTTCGACGTCTTCTTTGGTCACGCGCCCGCGCGGCCCGCTGGCCGGTACCTGCGCCAGATCAACGCCGCGTCCGTGCGCCAGACGTTTGGCGACCGGCGTGGCTTTTTCGTCCTCGGCGGCAGGCGCACTGGCGGGCGCGGCGGCGGGCGCGGCGGTCTGCTGCGTGGCTGGCTGGGCCTCTGGCTGAACTTTGGCGGCCTGCTGATCAGCGGTGGCTGGCGGCGGGACCGGGTGGTCGCCCTCGGCGGCAGCTTCGATCAGCCCCAGCACGTCCCCGATCTGGACGTCATCGCCCTGCGGGTGCATGATTTTTGTCAGGACGCCGCTGGCGACTGCGCCGACGTCCAGATCGACTTTGTCTGTTTCCAGCACGACGACCGCTTCGCCAAGCTCGACGCGATCCCCCTCTTGTTTGAGCCAATCGGCGATGGTTGCCTCGACAATGGATTCGCCTAATTCAGGTACGACAATTTCAATGGGCATACTCTATCATTCCTCTAGCTGATCACAAAATCGTCCTCTATCGGGTCAGGGCCTGGATCGTAGGCCTGTCTGAGCAGCATCGCCTGGTTGGCCGCGTGCCACGCCGATGAGCCTTCCGCCGGGCTGGAACTGAACGCACGCCCGACATAGCGCACGTGCCAGCGGTCGCCGCTGAGCGTGAGCAGGCGCGGGTATACGAACAGCCAGGCACCCATGTTTTCCGGTTCTTCCTGCACCCAGACCAGCTCTTGCAGGTTGGTGTACTGCTCGACGACGGGCGCGAGGTCACCATCAGGGAACGGGTAGACCTGCTCGACGCGCACGATGGCGACTTCGGGATGTTGCTCGCGGTATCCGCTGGTGATCAGGTCCACGTATATTTTGCCACTACACAAGAACAGGCGCTGGATGTCGCCGGGATGCTGTTGGGCGTCGGCATCGTCGATGACGGGCTGCCAGTGCCCTTCCGCCAGGTCGTGCAGCGACGAGGCAACCAGCGGGTGGCGCAGCAGGCTTTTGGGCGTCATGACCACCAGCGGCAGCGGGTCGGTTTCCAACAGCGCGGCCTGGCGGCGCAGCAGGTGAAAAAACTGCGCGGCGGTGGTGCAGTTGGCGATGCGCATATTGGTTTCGCCGGTAAGCTGCAAAAAACGTTCCAATCGCCCGCTGGAATGATCCGGCCCGGCCCCTTCGTAGCCGTGCGGCAGCAGCAGCACCAGCGATGGAGTCTGCCCCCACTTGGCGCGCGCCGAACTCACGAACTCGTCGATCATGACCTGCGCACCGTTGATGAAATCGCCGTACTGCGCTTCCCAGATCACCAGCGAATCCGGCTTCTGGATGCTGTAGCCGTACTCAAACCCGATCACGGCGTTTTCGGTCAGCGGGCTGTTGTGAATCTCAAACGCGGCTTTGGCCTGGGGCAGCGCTTGCAGCGGCGTGAACGTCTCGCCGGTCTGCGTATCGTGAAAGATGGCATGCCGCTGGTTGAACGTGCCGCGCTCCGTATCCTGCCCGGTCATCCGCACGGCGATACCGTCTTCGAGAATGGTCGCCAGGGCGAGTTCTTCGGCGGTTGCCCAGTCGATCACGCGGGCCGACGCATCCTGTAAGTCCTTCCGGCGGCTGTCACGCGTGCGGCTCATTTTGCGGTGCAGGTTGAAGCCGTCCGGCAGGGTTAACAGCGCGTCGTTCAATGCCTGGAGCCGTTCGACCGGCACCGCCGTTTTGACATGGCGCGCTGTGCCCGGCGGTGCCAGCTTCGGCATGGGTTCGCTCAGGTCTTCTTCCGGCTTGAGCGACTCGTAAACGGCCTGCAACGTGTTCAACCGCTGCTGGACCATCGCGTCGGCGTCGTCCGGCGTGACCAGACCGCGCCCGGCCAGCGTTTGCGCCCACACGGCGCGTACGGTGGGATGATCGCGGATCACGTCGTACATCAGCGGCTGGGTGAACGCCGGTTCGTCGCCTTCGTTGTGGCCATAGCGGCGGTAGCCGATCAGGTCGATCACGAAGTCTTTACGAAAGCGCTCGCGGTAGGCGAAAGCCAGCCGTGCGACTTCCAGGCAGGCTTCGGGGTCGTCGGCGTTGACGTGCACAATCGGCACCTTAAAGCCTTTGGCGAGTGTGCTGGCGTACCACGTGCTGCGGGTTTGTTCCGGCGTGGCCGTGTACCCAAGCTGGTTATTGGCGATCAGGTGGACCATGCCGCCAATCCAATAACCCGGCAGCTGCGAGAGATTGAGGGTTTCGGCCACGATGCCCTGCCCCGGAAATGCCGCGTCGCCGTGAATCAAGATCGGGAGCGTGATCATCGGTTCAAAGTCCGGCGGTCCCGGCTGGTTGGTGAACGATCCGGCAGCGCGCGCCATGCCTGCGATCACGGGATTCACGGCTTCGAGGTGGCTGGGATTGGGCGGGATGGTGATCGCCATATCGCACGGCTCGCTGCCCTGGGCGGGCCGGTACGCGCCCTTGTGATACTTCACGTCACCGGTCCAGCCGAGGTCTTCGCGGAAAACCCGGCCTTCAACCGGGTCTTTGAACTCGGCCAGGATTTCGGCATACGGCTTGTGCAGCACGTGCGCCAGCACGTTGAGGCGGCCCCGGTGCGCCATGCCGATGATGATGTTGCTGATGCCGGACTCACCCGCCGAACAGATGATCTCGTCGAGCATGGGCATCAGCATATCCAGCCCTTCAATCGAAAAGCGGTGCTTGCCGGGGAAGATGCGGTGTAAAAACTGCTCGAACGTCTCGACCTGGGTCAAGCGGTCGAGCAGCCCGCGCAGCTCATCCGGATCGCCGGTGGGACGAAAACGACGGGACTCGGCGGCGTCGCGCAGCCAGTCGCGCTCTTCCGGGATGAGGATGTGGTCGTAATCATAACCGATGGTAGATGAATACACGCTGCGCAGCCGCTCGATCTCGTCCAGCGCATCGGAGGCTGATTGCACCAGCGACCCGCCGACCAGTGACGCGGGCAGGCGGCGCAGCGTGTCCTCGGTGATGCCGTGCGTTTCGAGCAGCAGCAGCGGGTCGCCAATTGGTTCGCTGCCCAGCGGGTCGAGGTGTGCGGCCAGGTGCCCATTGGTGCGGATCGCTTGCGCCAGGTTGGCCGCGCCGACGATCTCCTGGACGTTGGCAGCGGCAGGCAGCGCGGGTGCTTCTGCCATGAATCCATCATCGGGGGGCGGCGGCCACCGGTCAAAAAACGCGCGAGTCGCTTCATCCAACGAGGCGGGGTCTTGCAGGTAGCGGTCGTATAATTCCAGGATGTACCCGGCGTTCGGGCCGGGAAAGGCACGCCAGTAGTCTAAAACCTGATTGTGTTTTTCCATCATTTTATTGCGTCACGAGTCTCTGAACCAGCGAAACATCTGAAACAGACATCCAGATTATAGAAAAATAAGCTGGTTTTGACCGCTGCGCCGGGATAATCGATTGTGGATCGTGCCCTGGGGCGATCCCTGCCGGAATCCTCATGAAATCCTCATGATTTCCGCGAATATTGGGTATATACATCCGCCAAAACAGGGTTATAATTAATGGTGACAATGCAGGGTGGGGGTCTGAGAGCCTCCGCTCCTTTTCAATCGTTTCAGTAGGTCGAAACTGGGTGGCGTAAGCCGATCTAGCTTCGGCTTATTTTTATGGGAGCAGAACACACACTATGGCCAATGATACCGAAACGCCTAAGGCAGAAATTGACGAACCCCCTGGCTCTGTGCGACCCCCGCGTATACCTCACGTGCTGGAAGCCGAAGCCCCCACAGTGCAAACGACGGCGCTGGCACGGACTCCCCGCCCTGCTATTTGGGCTGATGTGCCCGATGAACAATGGGATGACTGGCGCTGGCAGCTAGCGCACCGCCTCAACTCGTACGATGAACTGTCGCAGATCATCAACCTGACACCGGAAGAAATCGAAGGACTGACCGCCGATGACAAGTTTCGGGTGGATATTACCCCCTACTTCGCCAGCCTGATCGATCCGGACGATGCGCAGTGCCCGGTGCGCCGCCAGGTGATCCCGCTAGGGCGGGAATTGCAGGCGTTTGAAGGAATGATGGAAGACAGCCTGGCCGAAGACAAACACAGCCCTGTGCCCGGCCTGGTTCACCGCTACCCTGACCGCGTGTTGATGCTGCTGACGACTCAGTGCGCGAGTTATTGCCGCTACTGCACGCGCAGCCGCATCGTGGGCAACCCGCTGGCGAACTTCAGCCGCGCCGAGTTTGAGCTTCAGCTCGACTATTTGCGGCGCACGCCACAGGTTCGGGACGTTTTGCTGAGCGGCGGCGATCCGCTGACGCTCGCGCCTAAGCTGCTGGAGTATATTCTCGCCAGCCTGCGCGCGATTGAGCATATCGAGATCATTCGCATCGGCAGCCGGGTGCCGGTCTTTTTGCCGCAGCGCATCACCCCTGAATTCGCGGAGATGCTGGGGCGCTACCACCCGCTGTGGATGAACATTCACGTCAATCACCCGAGAGAGATCACGCCGGAGCTGACTCGCGCGCTCGATCTGCTGGCGCGGGCGGGCATTCCACTTGGCAACCAAAGCGTGCTGCTGGCCGGGATCAACGACAGTGTCAACATCCAGCGCGAGCTGGTGCACCAACTGGTGCGCAACCGCGTGCGCCCGTATTACCTCTACCAGTGCGATCTGGTCAAGGGGGCCGGGCATTTCCGCACGACGGTGTCCAAAGGCATCGAAATCATCGAAGGGCTGCGCGGTCATACCAGCGGGTACGCCATCCCGGCGTACGTAGTCGATGCGCCCGGCGGCGGCGGCAAGATACCGGTCATGCCGCAGTACCTGATCAGCCAGGCCCCTGGCAAAATCGTGCTGCGCAACTATGAGGGGTACATCACGACCTACGATGAGCCACTCGACTATGACCCGCACGCTATCGATCACCTGGATCGCCAGGTTGATCAGCGTTTTGAGCCGGGGCAAGGCGGCGTGGCGGCCCTGTTGGAAGGCCGCGCCAACACCATCAAGCCGGAAGGTTTCGACGACATTCACCGCCGCGATGGCATCCAGCACCGGCTGAACGGCAGCAATCAAAAGTGGCAGCGCTTCCACATGGGCGAAGCGCTCAACCTGGAGCTGTCGCCGGATGCGCCCGCTGATGACGACCATAACGGTAACGGCCATAAAGGGCACAACGGCAATGGACGGTCGCGCAAAAAGGGACGGTCGAACAACAACGGGGGAGCGGTTTAGATGCGCATCGCGGTACTGGCGAACCTGAAAAAGAACGCCCCCACGTGGGAAGGCATGGTCGCCGACCAGTGGGACGATCTCGACAGCCCGAAAACCACCAACGCGATTGTCGCGGCGCTGGAAAGCGGCGGGCATGAGGCCGTGTTCATCGAAGCGAGCATCCTGCCGCCCCATAACTTGATCGAGCGGCTGACCGAGTACAAGCCTGATCTGTGCTTCAACATCGCCGAGAGCCATTTCGGGGACAGCCGCGAATCGCAGGTTCCAGCGATCCTGGAAATGCTGCGCATCCCGTACACCGGTGGCAAACTGCTGGCGCTGGCGCTGGCGCTTGATAAACCGATGACAAAGCGCATCCTGTACTATCACGGGCTGCCGACGCCGGAGTTCCAGGTGTTTGAACGGGCCGACGATCCGATTGACGCTGATTTGCTGGACAAGAGCGGCGCAAACCTGCGCTTCCCGCTGTTTGTCAAACCGAGCCGCGAAGGGACGAGTATGGGCGTCAGCGCCGACAGCATCGTCCGCACGGTGGCGCAGTTGCGCGAGCAGGTCGCGCGGCAGTTGCGCGAATATGCGCAGCCGATCCTGGTCGAGCATTATATCCAGGGCCGCGAGGTGACGCTGGGCATGGTCGGCAACCTCAAATCGACGGCGGCGCGGCGCGTCAACGAACGCACCGCACCCAACGAACTGCCCGACAGCCTGACGTTTCTGCCGCCGCTCGAAGTGAACCTGTCGGCGTATGATGAGTCCGAGGCCGGACTGTACACCAACCGCATGAAAACCGAGTTGGCCGACACGTTTTATTATATGTGCCCGGCCCCACTGGACCCGGACCAGGAGCGCGAGCTTCAACGGCTGGCGGCGGCGGTCTTCCGGGTCACCGACTGCAAGGACACGGCGCGTGTCGATTTCCGGCTCGACGCCGAAAACGACGACAAGCCGTATATCCTGGAAGTCAACCCGCTGCCCGGCCTCAACCCCGGTTACAGCGACCTGTGCATCCAGGCACGCGCGGCAGGCTGGAGCTACGAGCAGTTGATCAATACGATTGTCGATCTGGCGGCAGAACGGCAGGGCTTCACGGTGGCCGAATCGGCCTGAGCGGGGCGGCATTGTCCGTTGGAAAGGCAGGTTATCGCCTGCCTTTTTTGATTCCCTGGCAGGGCACGGCGAATCTTGTGACTTTCGGCACTGTCCGGGCACCCGCCCTCCGCGCTACGGTATGAGAGCCTGTGTAAATGCGAAGTAACAAAAATATTAACACTCAAAATGCTTAAGGACCAGGAAGGAATCTATGCGAGAATTTATCGACGGGGCGGAAGCCATCACGCGCGGGGCGATCCATGCCGGGTGCGATTTTTTTGCCGGGTACCCGATCACCCCGGCAACGCCGATTCTGCTGCACATGATCGCCGAACTGCCCCGGGTTGAGGGCGTAGCGATCCAGGCGGAAGACGAGATCGCCGCGATGGGGTTTTGCATCGGCGCGGCGCTGGCGGGCCGCCGGGTCATGACGGCGACCAGCGGGCCGGGCATCAGCCTGTACAGCGAGCATATCGGGCTGGCGATCATGGGCGAGGTGCCGGTCGTGATCGTCGACGTGCAGCGGATGGGGCCATCGACCGGCGGGGCCACGACCAGCGCCCAGGGTGACATCCAGTTGTTGCGCTGGGGCACGTCCGGTGGGTACCCGGTGATCGTGCTGTCGCCGACCAACGTGCGCGAATGTTACAGCCTGACCCGGCGCGCTTTTGACCTGGCCGAGCGCTTCCGCGTGCCGGTGTTCCTGGCGACGGACAAAGAAACCGTCTCGGCGCGTACGACGGTAGATACGACCGCGTATGAGCCGGTGCCGGTGCGGGATCGCGTCCGTGCGCTGGATGGGGCCGCGTTCATCCCCTATCGCGTGGCACGGCCTGACGACGTGCCGCCCATGTCGCCGCTGGGAGGGCCGCACCTGGTGCGCTTCACCTCATCGTCACACGACGAGCGCGGTTATCTTTCCAAGAATCCGGCGGATGTGGGCCGCTTGAACGATCACCTGGCGGCCAAGATCGACGACCACATGGACGAGATCGCGCTCGTCAAAGCCGATCTGCAAGCGGGCGCGGAGGCGCTGATCATCAGCTATGGCATCACCGCGCGGGCAGCGCTCGAAGCAGCAGCGCAGGTCCGCCAGCAGGGACGCGCCGTATCGGTGCTGACCGTGTATTCGCTGTGGCCCGTGCCGGAAGACGCGATCCGGCAGGCGCTGAGCGGCGTGCGGCGCGTGGTCGTGGCCGAGTTGAATCACGGCCAGTACCGGCGCGAGATCGAGCGGCTGGCCGGTGACCGCGCCGTGACCGGCGTGCACCGCGTCGACGGGCAGTTTATCACGCCGGGCGCGATTATCGCAGAAGGGGACCTTTTATGACACAAGCCACGCGGACAACGTACCTGGATGAAAACACGCTGCCGTTTCCGTTTTGTCCCGGCTGCGGGCACGGGACCATCGTGGAAGGCCTGAACGCGGCGCTGGTCAAGCTCCAGCTTGATCCGCACGACGTCGTGATCGTCACCGATATCGGCTGCCAGGGGTTGGCGGATCGCCACTTCGCTACCAACGCGTTGCATGGCCTGCACGGGCGCTCGATCACGTATGCGACCGGCATCAAACTCGCCAACCCGGACCTGCGCGTGATCGTGCTGATGGGCGATGGCGGCTGTGGCATCGGCGGAACGCACCTGTTAAACGCGGCGCGGCGTAACATCGGGATCACGGTGCTGGTGTTCAATAACCTGAATTTCGGGATGACCGGCGGCGAGCACTCCGTCACCACGCCGGAAGATGCGGCCAGCGCCACCACGCGCTACGGCAACCTGGAGCGCCCGCTGGATATTTGCGGCACGGTCGGCGTCAACGGCGCGAGTTTTGTGGCGCGTACCATGACCTTTGACAAAGACCTGCCGGACCTGATCGCGCAGGCCATCGAAAATGATGGTTTCTCGCTGCTGGACATTTGGGAACTCTGCACGGCGTACTTTGTGCCGTATAACCGCTTTAGCAAAAAACGACTGGATGAAACGTTAGAGCGGCTGGGTTACGCGACGGGCATCGTTCACCGCGAGGCCCGCCCCGAATACAGCCGCGCGTACCGGGCGGCGGTCAGTCATCTGGCCGGGGAGACGGCACTGCCACCGGATACGCTCGAACCCCGGTACACGAGCGCGATCACACACACGACACACTGCTGCATCGCCGGGGCAGCAGGGAAGAAAATCGGCACGGCGGCGACGACCTTCAGCCAGGGCGCGATACTGTCCGGGTTATGGGTGACGCAGCGCAACGACTATCCCGTGACGGTCAAAACCGGGCACTCGACCGCCGACGTGGTGCTGAGCCGCGAGGACGCGTTCAACATGGGTGGCGACCTCGACCTGATGATCGTGGTTTTCGAAGAAGGGCTGAAAAAGGAACGGGCGCGGATCGCGGCGCTCTCCGAGGATGCGACACTGGTGATCAGCGCGGACCTGCTGCCGGTCGAGACACGCGCCCGTATCGCCGTGTTGGATTTCGATACGGTGCGGCAGAAAAAAGAATCCTGGGCGATGATGGCGATTGCCGAAACACTGCGCCTGCTCGACCTGTACCCGCTGGATGCGTTCAAGGACGCCGTATCGCTGCGGCCCGAATACGCGGACGCCAACCTGGCGGCCATAGCGGACAGCGAAGGGCTGGCTCATTGGCTGTAACCGCCTGAAGACACGTAGTAGACGCTGACAAACGCTCGTTACTGGCGACCAGACGAGCGTTTTTGCGTGTGGGAAACGGGCGGGAAACGATTGTGCCACACGAACACGGTCGTGAGGATGTTTCCGGTCCCGCCTGGGTGATGCGCCTGAAAACTTCGCGACCTTACGCCACGTCGCACCCACTCTCCTGAAACGTTTTCGGCCAAACTCAGTTTGAACCGCAGCAGGTATTGCGCGGCGCTTGCCCCGCCCAGGGCGCAGGCGAACCGATGGTTCGACAGCAACGCCCCTACCACTGCCATGTTTACCTGCGTTCTCCATCAGTCAAGTGTGATACGATTTCCTTGCCCGTGACGGCCCGCACCACGTGCCACGCGCCTGCCCGGCTTGACTTCTGGAAAGCTACCCTTTATTCTAGACCCAAATCGTTTCGGCAATTCTGATGATGACTGATCATGGCCTTAACAACCGATCCCATACTCGATAAGCTCATTTTCCTTTACGAGCGCGATCGCGGTGCAGCCTGTTATCAGCGGCTGCGTGTGCTGCTCGACGATTTCCAGACTCGCTACCCACACCTATCCAGACAGCCGGTAAACGCCGCCGAGCGTGTGACCGAACGCGACGTCGTTCTGATCACCTATGGCGATTTGTTGAAAGAACCGGGCACGCCGCCCCTGCGTTCGCTGCGCCTGTTTTTGAATGAGCGGGCGACAGGTACGATCTCTACAGTCCATATCCTGCCGTGCTTCCCGTATTCGTCCGACGATGGATTTGCCGTGATCGACTACCTGGCAATCGATCCTGGCCTGGGGGACTGGGACGATATCGACCGGTTAGGGGAGCATTTCAAGCTGATGTTCGATGCCGTGATCAACCATGTTTCCGCCGAGAGCGCGTGGTTTCAGGGCTTTCTGGCAGGGGACCCGGCTTATCAAGATTTTTTCATCACCGTCGATCCGGCGGAGGATTTGTCAGCGGTGGTGCGCCCGCGTGCGCTGCCCCTACTCTCCGCATTCGAGACAGCGCACGGCCTGTGCCACGTGTGGACCACGTTTAGCAGCGATCAGATCGACCTCAATTTCGCGCAGCCTGACGTCCTGCTGAAAATCGTGGAGGTGCTGCTGTTTTATGTGGCGCACGGCGCGAGTCTGATCCGCCTGGACGCCATTGCTTACCTGTGGAAATCCAGCGGGACACCCTGCATCCACCTGCCGGAAACGCACAAGGTCGTGCAGTTATTCCGCGACATCCTCGACCGCGTGGCGCCGGGCGTATCACTGATCACGGAGACGAATGTCCCGCACTCGGAGAACATCTCGTATTTTGGGGATGGCACCAACGAAGCCCAGCTTGTCTACCAGTTCACACTGCCCCCCCTGCTGCTGCACACGTTCGCAACCGGCGACGCGACCGCACTAAGCGAATGGGCCGCCGGGTTGGATACCATGTCGGACCAGACCACATTTTTCAACTTCACGGCCTCGCATGATGGAATCGGCGTGCGCCCCGTAGAAGGTATCCTGTCGCCGGAAGAGGTGGATGGCCTGGTCCAACGCGCGCAGCAACACCAGGGCGATGTTTCGTACAAAACCAATCCCGATGGGACACGCAGCCCGTACGAGTTGAATATCAACTACTTCGACGCGCTGTCTAACCCGGCGGGCGGCGAACCGCTCGAACTCCAGGCGCGGCGGTTCCTGGCGTCTCAAGCGATTCAGCTCGCGTTTGTCGGCGTGCCCGGTATTTACATCCACAGCCTGCTGGGATCACGCAACTGGAACGCAGGCGTAACTCAAACCGGACACCTGCGTACCATCAACCGCGAAAAGCTCGACCTGAAGGCCGTTGAAGCCGCCCTGAACGATCCCGGATCGCTGCGCAGCCTTGTTTTTTATCCCTACCAACAGCTACTCGCCCGGCGCGGAGCAGAAAAAGCCTTTCATCCCAACGGGCCTCAGCAAGTGTTGCAGTTGCATCCATCTGTTGTAACGCTCCTGCGCACGTCGCCTGACGGAACCGAGCAGATCGTGGCGATCCATAACGCCGCCAACCAAAAGCTCACCCTTGATTTGAAGCAGGTACCGCTGCCGCGCGCGCACACCTATCACGATCTACTCTCCGGGCGGCACATCGAAGCAGGCACCCGCATCGCCATACAACCTTACGAGGTGCTGTGGCTTAAGGCGCGTTAGCAGCAACCCCGTCACGTGAAACTCGATGAACACCGGGCGGCGGCAATCCAATGGCACGTTAATCCAAGCTTACAGGTAACTGGATTGACATCCGAAACGTTTTGGATTATTGTAAAAATATATCCGAAACGTTTTGGATACCTGAAATGAAAGTTACTTTAAAAACAATTGCCGAGGAAGCTGGGCTTTCGATCACCACCGTTTCGCGTGCGCTGGCCGGATATAACGACGTAAACGAAGAAACCCGCCAGCGAATCATCGCCATTGCCGAACGCCTCGGATACGAGCCGAATCTGGCTGCCCGCCATCTGCGAAGCAAACAAACGAACACGATCGGCATGATCATCCCCCTGGCATTACGGTTCTCCGATCCGTTTTTCATGGAATTGCTTTCCGGAGTGGGACGGCAGGCGTCTGAATATGGCTATGATCTGCTGCTGTCGGCGCAGCAGCCCGGCGAAGAAGAACTCCACACCTACCGGCGCATGGTCGCCAGCAGCCGTATTGATGGCATGGTGGTCGCCCGCACGCTGAAACACGATCCGCGCATTGAGTTTCTGCAAGCAGCCCACCACCCATTCGTCGTGTTTGGCCGCTCAGAAATCGATGATTACCCCTACATCGATGTGGATGGCACCGCCGGCATGCAAGAGGTAATTCGCCACCTGGTTGCGTTGGGGCACCGGCGCATTGCGATTATCCTGCCGCCGCGTGAACTGGCGTTCACGACGGCGCGCTACGAGGGATACGTGCAGGGCCTGGCGGAAGCGGGCCTGAGTCCCGACGAGGCGTATATCGTCGAGAGCGATCTGTCTCAGGCTGGCGGGCACGCGGCGGCGCTGCGTTTGCTCGCCCTTGCCGAACCACCCACTGCGATTGCCGCCTGCAACGATATGATGGCAATTGGGGCGATACAGGCCATCACGGCCAGCGGCCTCGAAGCCGGTCGGGATATTGTCCTCACCGGTTTTGACGACATCCCCCAGGCCACGCACGTCACGCCTGCACTCACGACCGTTCAACAGCCCATATACGACATCGGGCGGCGAGCACTAGATATGTTGATCCAGGTGATTCGTCACGAGCCGCTTGACAACCCGCAGGTCATTCTCAAGCCGAAGCTGATTATCCGCGAATCGAGCGGCGGGATTCGCTGACGACTAGAAAAGAAAGGAGAAGCGCCTCACAATTTCGCCTGCTCAAAACAGCGTAACATCGACACCACCAAGTAATTAGGAGTTTAAGGAGAGTCAAGGTTATGGTTAAGAAATCCCGCGCTTTAGTCCTCTTGCTGGTCGTTGCGATCATAGTGACAGTGGCGGTCCCGATGGCCGCTGCCGCGCCGAAGTCGCAGACGGTCACCCTGCAATTCTGGAGCACAGAAACCCAGCCCGAACGCGCCGCAAAGACCAAGGCGATCATTGATCGTTTCACCGAGCAAACCGGCATCAAGGTCGCGCTGGTTCTGACCGACGAGAATACACTCGACAGCCTGATGGCGGCCAACCTGGCAGCCGATACGCTGCCGGACATCATTTTCCACCCGGTAGACTTCACCGCCGCCTGGTATGCCGAGGGCATTCTCGACGCTGATGCCGCAACCGCCGTCATCCAGGACCTGGGTGAAGAAACGTTCAGCGGCCTGAACCTGGTCAAGACAGCCGATGGTAAGTATGCCGCCGTGCCGACCGATGGGTGGGGCCAGTTGTTGATCTATCGCGCCGACCTGTTCGACGCCGCCGGCCTGGAAGTCCCCAACACGTTCGATAAGATCGAGGCGGCAGCCGCCGCGCTGAACGATCCAGACAACAACTTCTACGGCATCACAGCCGCTACCGATCCGAGCGAAGTATTCCTCCAGCAGACGTTTGAACAATTCGCGCTGGCGAACGGCGTGCAGTTGACCGATGACGCCGGGAATGTCACGCTTGACACGCCGCAGATGATCGAAGCGCTCGACTTTTATGGCAACTTGCTGCGCAAATACGGCCCGTCAGGCGCGTGCGGCGTCGTGTGCACCCGTGCGACTTACTTTGCCGGACAGGCCAGCATGATCGTCTGGTCGCCCTTCATTCTGGACGAGATGGCCGGTCTGCGTGACGCAGCGCTGCCCAACTGCCCTGAATGCGCAGCGGACCCGGCGTATCTGGCGAAAAACAGCGGGATTGTGCCCGCCTTTATCGGCCCCAGCGGTTCGGCACCGGCCCAATACGGTCAGGTGAGCAACCTGGGGATTTCGACCTCAGCCGATGCTGAAGCGGCCAAGCAGTTTGTAGAATTCTGGCTGAGCGATGGTTATCTGGACTGGCTGGGCGTTTCGCCCGAAGGCAAGTTCCCGATGCATCGCGGCACGCCCGATAACCCCACGCTGTATATCGACGGCTGGTCCCATCTCGAAACCGGCGTTGATCGCCGCGCACCGCTGAGTGACTTCTACAGCCCGGCCATCCTGCAAACGCTGATCGAAGGCGCTTCCGACTTTGACCGGTGGGGCTTCGCGCAGGGTCAGGGTGAGCTGGTCAGCGGCATCTACAGCGAACTGCCCATCCCAACCACGTTGGGCGAAGTGCTCAACGGCAGCATCGATGGCACAGAAGCCGCCCAGGAAATCCAAGCCTGGGTCGTAGATATCCAGGCCGCGCTCCAAGGATAGTTTTCCACTGAAAATATGGTTGAGAGCCGGACGAACACGTCCGGCTCTCACTAATCGATAAGGGGGTTTCGGATGTCCTCCTATCTCAACATTTTTGACTTTAGCATCGTTCAATTCATCCTCTATGTCGTGTTGTGGGCAATCATCGGCGGCCTGCCGGGTTTTTATATGTTTTACAGCCGCAACCACAACCCGCGCACCGGCGCACGCCTGGGCATGATCACCGGGATCGGCCTGGGGGTGATGTTTGCCGGAATGGACAGTCTTGATACCAGAGAGATTTTTAACAACGCCCTGTTTATGTGGTTGTGGGCGCTGATCCTCAGCTTTTTCATCCCGCGCGGCAATTATGCGCAGTCGTCTTCCATGCAGGAAAACATCGCTAACCTAGCTTACGGGCTGCTGCTGCCTACCTTCCTGGTGGTGGTCGCGATCGTGGTTGTGCCCATGATCTGGAACCTGCTGTTTGCGTTCCGCCCGATCACGCTCCGTAACCTGCAACACGCGGATGTATTCAGCCTGAAAGACCTGTCATTTGACAACTTTGACAGCGTCCTCAGCGCACGGCGGGGCCGCTTCTGGTTCTTATTGCGCATATCGTTGTTCTATACGTTTGTTGGCAGTTTGCTGGCGATTTTGTTTGGGCTGCTCGCCGCCTTGCTCGTCAAAGACAAGTTTCCCGGACGCGGCATCTATCGCGGTATCTTGTTGTTCCCCTATATCGCGCCGGTGGTCGCGGTGGCGCTGATCTGGCAGCAGATTTTGAACGCCCGGCTGGGGCTTGTCAACGAGTTGATGGCCGATGCCGGTATGAGGCGGATCGACTTCCTAACCACGCCGGATTATGCACTGGCCTCCGTCATTTTGTTCCAGGCGTGGCGTTATTTCCCGTTTGCCTTCCTGTTTATCCTGGCGCGCATCCAGGCGATACCGGAGGAACTGTACGAAGCGGCCAAAGTAGATGGGGCCGCTCCCAGCCAGCGATTGGTTCATATCACACTGCCACAACTGCGCGCGGTGTTTGGCACGCTGTTTCTCTTGCGGTTCATCTGGACATTCAATAAATTCGAGGACATTTTTTTGTTGAACGGCGGTGCGGCGAACACCGAAGTGCTGCCCGTTCAGGTTTACGACCAACTCTTTTCGCGGAAAAACGTGGGGGCTTCGTCGGCGGTGGCGCTCATTATGGCAGCCGTCCTCTTTTTGTTGGTGGGCATCTACTTCAAGTGGTTTCTGGTGGAGGAGGACTGACCAATGGCCGCACCATCCCTGGCAGAAAAACCGCAGACGGGCATCTTCAGCAGCCGCGAAAAGTTCGAGAGCGCTGTGGCACGTGTGTTACAGATCCTCCTGCTGATCTTCTTTTTTGTGATCACCGCGTTTCCGTTTTATTGGATGATCAACCTGGCGGCGCGCCCGTACCAGGACGTCGCCATAAACCCGACCAAACTCGTCCCCAGTTGGAGCCAGATTCAGGAACTGCCCAATACATTCGAAGCCGTCTGGGTTGACTATAATTTCAAAACGTATGTCGGCAACAGCCTGCTCCTGTCGTCCGCCACCGTGCTGCTGACCCTGCTGCTTTCAATACCGGGAGCCTATGCGGTGACACGCCTGGAGTTCCGCCTGAAAAACCTGATGAGCAGCGGGATTCTGCTGGTGTACATGTTCCCGGCTATCGTGATCGCTATCCCGCTGTTTGTGGTGTATACCCGGGTCGGTTTGCGTGGCAAGCTGACGGGCATGGTGTTGATCTACATGTCCAGTACGCTGCCTGTCGCCTTATATATGCTGCGGAGTTATTTCACGACCATCCCGCGGGAACTGGAAGAGGCGGCGTTGATCGACGGCTGCACGCGGTTGATGGCCATCGTCCGCGTGACGATCCCGCTGTCGCTCCCGGCGATTGTGACCGTTGCACTGTATGTCTGGATGATCGCCTGGAACGAGTTTTTATTCGCGCTGCTCTTTTTGCTCGATCAGCCCAAAAACTGGACGCTTCCGCTAGGGCTGCAACAGCTAACAAAGGCCCAGGAAGTCGATATCTCCTACCTGATGACCGGCTCGCTGGTCATCACCGTGCCGGTGATTGTGATCTACCTGTTCCTGGAACGGTTCGTAACCGCCGGTCTGACCGCCGGGGCCGTCAAGGGATAAAACGGCAGGGGAGTGGTCCCGCGCGACACTCCCTTGCTGCGCCGCACCGGGCCGCCGGTTGGTTGTCGAAACAACTAACAGCCTATCCGTAAATCATGTTGGGCGCGGCAAGCAGCGCCCCTACCAGAGCAATTTAGGATAGATACTAAACCGGATCGTCCGCCGCTCGTTCCGAGCGGAAGCCACGCGCCCCACTTCACCAGCAGGTTCCGGCTCGTCCGTGGCTTACTTCGAAGTTGTACGGAGTTTTTCGGGTGCGGGCCTTGACCCTCACCTTTGCGCGCCACATGATTCCCTCACGATCAAGTCGATGGGCAAAACCATCGACACAGACTGAGGCAGCGAAATATCACGCTGGGAAATCAGGAACTGGATGGCATACGTCCCCATTCGACGCTTGGGAACATTGACGGTGGTCAATGCCGGACGAATCATGCTCGCCAACTCAATGTCATCGATGGATACGAGTGCCACATCGTCCGGCACTCGCAATCCCTGATCGTGCAAAGCGGCTATGACGGCGATTGCCGATTCGTCGTTTGCGGCGAAAATCGCCGTAGGGGGGTCGCCGGTTTTGAACAATTCGATGGTTTGCTGGAAGGCCGATTCAATAGGACCCACATCGGAGATGACGCGAATCAGCGTCTCGTCAAAGGTCAGATCATGTTCGAGCAGCGCCTGTCGATACCCCTGTTTGCGCTGGTCATTGATGGCAAGAAACGCGATGCGCTGGTGCCCCAAACCGATCAGGTGTTCAACCGCCAGGCGAGCCGCTGCGGCACGGTCAAAAATAACCGCTGGTAACCCTTTGATGGAGTCTTCCAGGCAAATGATGTTATCAATACGCTCAATCATGGCATCAAGAATGCTCTCGTATCCCGGTGTGTTAGCGATCAGATTGGGCAGCAGCAGGATCAGCGAGGAAATCTCGTCAGGGTGAATGTTCTTGTTGAAAAAGATGGGGTCTTTGAGCGCATCGAAGAAGCAAAAAAACCGGATATGTTGGTTGAGTTGATGTGCGCTGTCAAATAAACCGGCCAATACTGAATTGTAGTAAGGTCTTTTCAACATGTTATAGCTTTGACCGCCGGTCACGATACCAATCGTATTTTTGACCGCGTCACTGCCTTGTTTCAAACGTTGGGCGTGTTTGTTAGGACGATACCCCAGTTCCTGAATCGCTTGCAGGACGCGCTGGCGCGTCTCGGCTGACACACTGCGCGGGCCATCGTTCAATACATACGAGACAACCGCACGCGAAACGCCTGCTCGCTCGGCGACATCCTGTTGAGTCACCATATCGTTTAGTTTATTCATGGCTGGTTCTCCTGGTCGGCGGGGGAGCGTTTCTGGTTTTCGAGGATCAGGGAGACAGACGCGGGAAGCAAGCCCGGCGTGCCCGCCGTGATTCGGACCGATCCGCGTCGCCGTCCTGATTTTACATAGAGCGCCGCTTGCCCGCCTATGATCGGCAGCGGGTTTTCCCCGATAAGCGTGGCATCGCCCACCAGCTCGACCTGAACTACGCAAACAGTATAGGGAAGAATATTACCATAACGGTCAGTGATCTTCACGACAAGGCGAGTCATGTCCGAGCCGTCGGCCTGGAGTTGAGGGGTGTCAGTCTCCAATAGGAGAGCGTGCGCGGTATGATCTGATGCAATCACCTGTTCGGCCACTACTTCGCCGCCGATATATCCAACGATACGCAGGTCGCCAAACGCCTGGCCCCAAAGGGTAGAGCCTGCGGGCCAGCGTACTGTGAATGGCGGGTGGGCGAGGTGGTTATAGGTGGCACGATCCGGCTGGTAACGACCTATGAAAGCTGTGCCAACAAATACCTCAATCTCCTCGCAGTTACTGAAAACTACCAGCGGATCATTGCCGCCGCCTGCCCGATCCCCCATCGTCCAATGAGTCGCCGCTTGCAGGACAACGGCCTGTTCGGGTGAGAGTTGACTCCGGTAAACGTAAGCCGCCCATTTGGGCAGGCGGAAAATATCCATGACTCCATGATGGCAGATGTGGTCGCCGGAGCCGAATTCATGGTGGGTGTTGTAGTCAAACGCGCACCAACCGATAGCGCCGGCTATTTTGTCACACCCTAGCTGGAGATTCTGCACGTTGGCGTGAAGCAGCGCGTGCTGGATGCGGCGTTCTTCGTTATCCCAGCTTTTGGTCGGGAACATGTGGCCCCCAAATTCGGTGATCAGGTGGGGCTGGTGGATAGGCTCCAGGACCGTATTCGAAAAGTCGTTGTACGTGAAAACATCTTCCAGGAATTCACTTTCCAGAAAATCGCGCACGCCGCCGGTTTGGCGAGTTGGATCGAGTTGGTGGGCCAGCCGGTTGGTGCGTGTGTAGAGCCCACTGTTGTCTGGGGATTCGTTGATACGCACGCCCCAGAGAATGATCGACGGACGGTTACGGTCTCGTTCGATCATGGCCCTCACATCACGCAGCACAAAGTTCTGCCAATTCGCATCACCGAGATGCTGCCAGCCCGGAATCTCTTCAAATACCAGCAGGCCTATCTCATCGCAACGATCTAAGAAATGGGGCGATTGTGGATAGTGCGAGGTGCGCACTACGTTGCAGCCCAGCTCATATTTGAGGATATCGGCATCCTGGCGCTGCAACCGGGCGGGCGCTGCGGCACCGATAAAGGGATACGTCTGGTGACGGTTGAGGCCAACCAGTTTGACCGCCTCTCCGTTCAAGTAAAACCTGCCGTCGGGGCGAAATTCAGCTTCTCGAAATCCGATCCGGGTGTGGATGGTGTCCAACTGCGACGCATGTTCAAACAGGGTCAACTCCAGGCTATAGAGGATGGGCTGATTGAGCGACCACAGCTCGACATCGAGCGGTTCAGGGAATTCGAGCGCGGCACATTCCGGTGAAAGCGCGTGTTGTGTCGAGGCAATGACCGTATCGTGTTGATCCCTAAGCGTGCCGCTTAGGGTCAAATCCGGTCGATAGTCATTCAGTTGGATATCACACGTCAATCTCGGTGACGTCAAGACCTGCGTGGGGCGAGCAAAGACGTGTTGAATGTGGCAAGGATCGACCATCCGAAGATGAACATCTCTGTAAATGCCGCCAAAGGTCAAAAAATCGACCATGTTGCCAAATGGTGGAACGTCGGGCCGTTCAGTTGAATCCAGGTAAACGGTCACGATATTCTCATCGTCGTTGAGATACGGGGTCGCATCAAAGGAAAAAGGTGTGTACCCTCCCAGGTGACTGCCCACAAACCAGTCGTTGAGATATACGGCACTTGCCACCATCGCCCCGTCAAAATCAAGAAAAACCAGGCGCCCGTTTTGATCTTCCGGCAGCCTGAATCTTTTCCGGTAGGTCGAGACAAACTGGTAAGCGTCAGCATCGGCGGATCGATGCGAAAAAACCTGATTGGTGTGTGGCAAAACAACGGACTCAAACGCATCATCCGGTGCATCCAGCGCGAGTTTTTGAGAGGCAAACAACCAGTTGTCATTAAACAGTTGTACGGTACGCATGTGGTTTACCTGTGCTAGGCAACATGAATTGCTTGACGGGTGTCGATTATCTAGTCTATACTGTTTTACAAGTGTAGTCAACACGAGTTGACAACGTGTTGATCATCATCCGGGCCTGGTGTGAGCGTGCTTCATGCTGGCCCAAAAGACCATAATTCATCTGAATATTGAGGAGCAAAAAACATGCGTAGAAAACTGGTTTTGGTTCTGCTCGTCGTCGTCACTGTTTTGGCAGGAAACATAGGTGTTCAGGCCCAGGACGAGGGAGTTTCCGGTAAGATCGTTGTTTGGGCCTGGGCCACCGCCACAGACGGTCTTTATGAGTCAGGCGCGATGGACGCCTTCGCGGCAGCGTATCCCAACATTGAAATTGAACTGGTCAACTATGGCACCGGGGATGTATACACGAATCTGGCCTTGTCGCTGACCGCCGGCAGTGGTGCGTGCGATCTCTGTCTGGTGGAAAGCTCCCACGTGAGCGAGTTTGTCCACCTGGGCGGGCTGACGGCGCTGACCGACCGTATCGGCGATGACGTTGACAATATCCTGCCTTTCCGCTGGCAGGACGTTGAATATGAAGGCGACCTTTACGCGGTGCCCTGGGATGCTGGCCCTGTTGTTCTATACTATCGCCGCGACATTTTTGAGCAGGCAGGTCTGCCGACCGAACCCGAAGCAGTTAGCGAGCTGGTCACGACCTGGGATGGTTATTTCGATACGTGCCAGATCATTAAAGAAAACACCGGTCACTACTGCTTCCAGCACAGCAAAGCCAATAACAACGCGCGCATGTTTGAAAAAGTATTGTGGTCGCTGGGCGGCGGTTATTATGATGCTGACAGCGGTGATGTCACCGTAGCCAGTGAAGACAACATCGCGGTGCTGGAAATGTTCGGGCGCTTCTGGGATGCCGACCTGGTATCCGATTCGCAGGAGTGGACCGATCCCTGGTATGCTGATTTTTCCGACCCCGAATTGGCTGTCGCGTCGTATGTGGGGGCTTCCTGGATGGATGGCAACCTGCGACGATGGATCGCCCCGGATACGGCAGGCTTGTGGGGTGTTGCGCCAATGCCCGCTTTTTATGAAGGTGGACTGCAAGCCGCGAATGATGGCGGTTCGGTCTTTGTCATCCCTGAACAAAGTAAGAATAAAGACGCCGCCTGGGCGCTGGCAGCATGGATTTCGCTGAACGCCGATATCACCAACCAAATCTTTGAGCAAACGGGGTTGTTCCCGTCTTACCTGCCCGCGTTCGACAGCCCGATCTTCGACACCCCGGACGATTTCTTCGCCGGGCAAACTGTGCGCCGTGTTTATGCGGACGCGCTGCAAAAAATCCCCGCCGCAACCGTTTACGGGCCGAACTACGCCCTCATGAACGAATATGTATCGATCGCGATCCAGCGTTACGCCACCGGCGAAGCTTCGGCGGCAGACGCCTTGAACGAAGCAGCGGACGAAATCGGATTCAACATCGAGTAAAGGCTACCACGAAAACTATGCAGGTATACAGCGCACCGACCGCAAGCTGTATGCCTGCATTTTTCGCAACTGAGTGCATGAGCCTGGGAGAATGTTATTATGCAAACCGACACAATAGCCTCCGTGATGGCATCCAGGCCTGGAAGAATCCACGTTCTCACGCAGGATATATGGCGACATCGCTGGGCTTATGTTTTTGTCTCACCGTTCTACATTTTGTTCGCTATATTCGGCTTGTTCCCCATTGGGTATTCATTTTTTATGAGCCTGCACGAGTGGAACGGCGTTCGCCCCATGACATATGTCGGCCTCGCCAACTACGAATTCGTGTTCAGTGAAAAAGGCGCAATATTCTGGGACTCAGTGCAAAACAGCGTAACATTGTTTTTTATGTACGTGCCGTTGATGACCTTTCTGGCGTTGGTCCTGGCTGTGATACTGAATTCGGGTTACGTGCGTTTTTTCCGTTTTTTCCGCACGACGCTGTTTATGCCCTATGTGACGTCGATGATTGCTGCCGGGTTCGTTTTCCAGATTTTGCTCGGGACGCACGATGGGATGTTCAACGCGGTACTGGAAACCATCGGAGTCTCGAAAATCGCCTGGCTAGATACAGTGCGAGGCACACAAACATCGCTGTCGCTCATGTTAGTTTGGGCCTGGTTGGGCTACAACATGGTCATTATGCTCGCCGGGTTACAAACCATCTCGAAAGACCTGACCGATGCGGCGCGGGTCGATGGTGCCAATAGCACGCAGGCGTTTTTCTTCATCACGATCCCGTTGATGCGTCCGGTGATTCTTTTCTCGCTGGTTTTGTCAACTGTCGGAACATTCAATCTCTTCAATGAAGTTATGGCTTTAGCCGGTCCAACCGGGGGAACCAAACGCGCGGTTCTCACGCCGATGATTCTGATCTATAACACCGGCTTTCGACACTTCCGATTTGGACGAGCTTCAGCCGAAGCCTATGTCTACTTTATGCTGATCGCCGTGTTGACATTCGTTCAGTTCCGCTATCTTGGTGAGCGTGAGAAATGACATCTGGGATAAGGAATATGGTGCCGATTAGAGAAGCCGAACGTTTCACCGTGCGGGGTGTGGTTCACCTGGTGTTGTTGGCGCTGGCCGTGTTTATGCTGCTGCCGTTTGTCTGGACGGCCAGCACCTCTGTGAAACCGGTCAGTGAAGTATTTCACCGGCCCCCGATCCTGATTTCGTCTCAGGCGACGTTGGATGGGTTTCGTAACGTGCTGGATCGCGGGGCAGATCAGGCGTTCATCAATACCTTGATGCTCGCCACAGTTTCGGCTGTCGCCTCTCTGTTTTTCTGCACGTTGGGCGGTTATGCGTTTGCCAAGTCTGACTTTCCCGGTCGCCGCTTCCTGTTTGCATTTTTGTTGGCAACCATGTTGGTTCCACCGGCGGTGACAATCATTCCCAAGTACAAAATTATCGTGGAAATAGGATGGATTGACTCATTTCTGGCGATTATTGTCCCCAACGCCGCGACTGCGTTTGGCATTTTTTTCATGCGGCAGTATATCCTGCGCTTCCCCGATGAATTGTTGGATGCTGCTCGCATCGATGGGTGCAGCGAGTTTGGGGTCTTCTGGCGCGTCGTTGTGCCAACGATCTCGCCGGGCATGATCAGCCTGGGACTTATCTTTTTTATGGCCACCTGGAATAACTATTTGGAGCCGCTCATTTATTTGAAGTCACCGGCAAAATTCACATTAACCCAGTTGATGATGTCATTTCAAAGCCCCAATGGAGAAAGCCCATTTCGCGATATCATGGCGGTGGGAGTGATCAGTATTGTCCCGTTGATATTGTTGTTCTTTGTGTTCCAACGTCGCATTGTTGAAGGTATCGCGGCTGGCTCGGTCAAAGAATAGGCATAGGGTGAGCTGGGATTGAGGGCTTTTCGCTTGTGTTTTTGACAAGGGGATCGTAGTTCGGGGCTGGCCCCGGATGCGGGGACACGAAAAGTCACGCAGGTTATGGAAAAGGGAATCGGCAAAACGACGGCCCTGGTCACACTGTGACCAGGGCCGTTTTGTCATCAACCCGCGTTGATTATCGAAGCATCACGATGCGGTGCCCGGCCTGCTGGGACCGGCTGGTGCCTCGGTCGGTTCGGGCGTGGCGATCGGTTCGACAGGTGGTGCTTCTGTCGGGACGACCTCCGTTGGCACAACCTCGGTTGGCTCTTGAGTCGGGATCACCTCGGTCGGCACTGCCGTTGGTTCTGGCGTCGGCACGACGACCGGCACCTCACCTTGTGGCGCGACCACGAACGCGTCGATGGCGACCATACCACTCACCGGCACGATGCGCAGCGTATGCAGAC
>CAYMTN010000011.1:0-45018 GCA_964393335.1 uncultured Anaerolineaceae bacterium | reverse complement strand
GTCGATCGTGCCCACCGCTGCCCAGGGATCGCCGACCATATCCACCGCCTGCTGTTCCTGGAGTTGTACTGGTCCCGTGCCATCGCTGGCGCCAGCGGCGTCGATGGATGCGGGGGCGGCCTCAGGTGTCGCGGTGAGGGCGATCTGGGGCGCGGTTTCGGGTTCGGCGGGCTGTACGCCGGCCTGCACTGCCGGGTCATCGCCCGGAACGGTCACCCGATCACCTTGCACGGGGTTTGCCAGGACCTGCGCCTGGGCGTCGTCTGTTTTACCCTGAGTCGAGTCGTAGATGCCGACGCCTGCCGCGCCGATCACGGTGAATGCCAGCAGTCCCACGATTAATTTCTGAAACATGATCCTATCCTCCTGAAGTTGGTTTGCCTGTTCGTCAAGCACCCCTATCATGCAGCAGAATTATGTGGAACTTATGAAGATGCTGTGTGGACTTTGTGTAACTTGTGAGGGATTCAAACCACGCACACATGAAAAACATGCACGCCCGGTTGGAGCACTGTCGAAACTCAGGCACAACTCCGCCAAGTAACCGCCAGCAAAATCCACCATATCACCTAGTACGAAATCCACCATGTTAACCATGATTTCCAGCGGCTGATGAGATAAGGTTGTAGACGATAACGGCCAACAAAGGCCGTTATCAGGCCATATCGAGACGAAAAGGAACTCACATCATGCAAAAGCAGAACCTGATGACCAACATCAAAAAGGGTATGACCGTATATGCCCGTGACGGAAAAAGGGTGGGCAGAGTCGATGACATGCAGTTTGGCGATGAAGACCTGTCCCGTCGCGGCGTTGAAACGTCGGGCGCGGAAAACCCGCGCCATCTTGACGATTCCCTGGTGGACATCGTCGTTGACGCACTTCTCGGACCGGACGATACACCTAAGGAAATCCGTGAACGCCTGCTGCGGTATGGGTTTTTGAAGGTCGATGCTGGCTTGCTGGCCTCCGATCGATACGTTGAAGCCGACCAAATCGCCAGTGTATCCGGTGACCGCGTGGAATTGAACGTCACGCAAGACGAACTGGTGAAGGCGTAGCGATGGAACCGAGAATGCAGTTCATCGAGGGCGCGAAAGTCGTTACCGCTCAAGGCGAGACGGTCGGGCACATCGACCGCGTCGTGCTTGATCCCAAGACCAAAACGGTGACTCATGTCGTGGTGCGGAAGGGTTTCCTGCTGCACAGTGACAAGGTGTTGCCGATCGATCAGGTTGCACAGGCCGACGAAGACCAGATCACGCTGGACCCTGATGCGACAAACCTGGCCGATCTGCCAGATTTCGAGGAGAAGCATTATGTCTCGGTCGAAAGCGACGCACGCGGCCAATCACCGGAATTCGAGGGTGAGCATCTCGCCAGCCCGTACTACTGGAACCCGCCGGTCGGGCTTACCCAATGGGGATATCCCTGGTTTCCGAGCGGGCCGCCCGTGCATTACGTGACGGCCACACAGCGCAACATTCCAGAAGGAACGGTCGCGCTGGAAGAGGGAGCCGACGTCATCACGGCTGACTACAAAAAAGTGGGCAGCATCGAGCGTATCTTCACCGATCCGAAAACCGAACGGGCCACCCATTTCCTCGTCTCTGAAGGGATGATCTTCAAGGACAAAAAGCTGATTCCTACGTGGTGGGTCGAACTGGTCTCGGACGAGGCTGTGTATCTCACCGTACCGGCAGAAGCACTTGAAGCCCTCCCTGAATACGACCCTCAGCCCTGAACCCGGCTGCTAACCGACCTGGCGCAGAATGCGCTCCCCATATCGTGAGATGTGGGGAGTATGCTCGCGCGGGGTGATCCCGTCACGGAAGGCGGGCATACGGGTCGGCTTCGCGGATTTTTTCGCGTATCGTCTCGGCATCCTCCCATGCTCCCTGCTGCTCTTTGCGCTGTAGCAGCTCAAGCCAGGGTTCGTAACTGATCGGGCCGATGATCGGGACCCGTGCCTGCGGTATCACGTCCAACCGGATGTTCAACGCGTAGATGTCCGCATAATGCGAACGTGAATCCGGCGGGAACGCCACCGCGCGCGCCAGGTCATCATTGATCGTATCCTCACCGGCGCCGGTTTGCTGGCCGACTCGCGCCAGGATGTACCAGGCCCACCTATCCTGGTTTTCGCTGACGAACAAGGCTTTTCGCGCGTCTTCTTCTGCCTCATCAAGCCGCGCGCCGGGTTGAGCCGTGTGCAAAATGATCTCGGCCTCTAGCAGCCGCTCATTTCCCCGGACATGAAAGCAGAAGATGCACGGGTCGGGCGAGTCATCCGGCCACAGTGCCCGGACTCGCTGCTCAACCGCGGTTGAATCCTCGCCGGTGTAGGTAGCCGCCAGGGCAGCGAACTGGTCCAACCTGCCGGTGTAAAACAGCAGATCAAACTGGACCGGCAAGCCTGAAAAATGCTCAATCGCGCCGCTCAATACCTGCTGGCGCAGGGGGTGGGCCGGGTCGCTCCAAAAATCAGAGGCGGCAAGGAATGGGCGACGTTTCAGCGCTTCAAAATAGGCGTCTTGCGCCGCTTCCGGCTCCCCGGCCAGCTCGTGATATTCACCCAGCTTGAACCAGTAACCGGGCTGGGGCGGATTCAGGTCGAGGGCGCGTTGTTCCGCGTCGATGGCCTGCGTGTAATCGCCGGCCTGCGCATACAGCGCCGCCAGGTTGTGCCAGCCGACATCCCAGGTCGGGGCCAGCGTCAGGCTGCTTTCATGCCGTGTGATCGCGTCGAACAGGTACGTTTCGGGGTCTCGATCCGCCAGTACGCCCAGCAGATTCGCTTCTTCGAGTTTGTAGAGATCGAGCCAGGGATCGGCCTTTTGGGACACACGCACCGAGTCCAGCGCCTCTTCGTACCGTTCCTGCGCCCGGTAACTGCTGGTGCGCATTTGCGCCCATGCTGCACGCTCAAGGGGAACGAAGGCGATCTGTGTTATGACCACGATGCCCGCGATCAACGCGAACCGTAAATCCCTGGGCACGCGCTGCCGTGACGGTCGGCGTTCGGGCACGGGATACACGTCATGAGCCACGATCAGCGCGGCAAGGGCCACCACCGGGATCATCAACTGGGTTTGCAGAAACGCGTCAACCATGTTGTGCACGCCAAACGCCAGCAGCGCGGCCAGCGCTCCTTCCAGGCGTCGCCGCCACGCATCGGGGGCATTTTTCCACGCCGCCCACCCGATGCGGCCCAGCCGGACCAACACCCACGTTGATAGCGCCAGCAGCACAATGCCGCCTTCGGCCAGCACGTTAAAAAACAGGTTGTGCGCGTGATTCAGCGGCAGGTACGCGTAGGACTGTTCCCAGTTCTGATACACCAACTGACTACTCTTGAATTGGAAGCGCCCGACGCCCAGCACCGGATGATCTTCGAACATGCGCACGGCGCTGTACCACAGCGATATGCGGGTAACATCATTCGGGTTGGGTTGCTCCGGCAGGATGATGATCTGCACCAGCACGAAGGCCGCGATCAGGCCCGCTACCGCCGCCACGAGCAACAGCACGCGTGGATCCAACAGCGGTTGCAGGCGTTTCGGCAGTCGGGCGCGCGTATCAGGCCGCAGCAGCCAGATCAGACCCATCGCCCCGGCCAGCGCTGCCAGCCCAAGATACGCCCCGCGCGACTGGGTCAGCACCACGATCACGAGCAGTCCCGCCGCCAGCAGCCGCAATCCCCAGCGCAGATCCGCCGCTTTGAGCGTATTTGCCCAGGTTAGCGCGAGTGGGATCAGCAGGACGCCATACGCCCCGGTGGGATTGTTGTAGTTGAGCGGGGCCGAAACTTCATGAATGACCGGCGGCAGCGTGAACCCTCCGATTTCCGGCCATCCGTGCGCGAACTGGGGCAGGATCGGTGTCCCGAAGTACCAGAGCGTGATCTCAATGCCCCCCAGCACGACGATCACACCCCCGGTTATGAACAGGCCCTCCATGATCCAGCGTGTATGGCCGCTGCGGATCAGATCGAGCAGGAAATAAAATAACACGAGGTGTATGAAGATCGGATACACATATTCCAGGCTGACGCGCGGGTTATCGCTGAAAATGGCAGAGAAAAACCAGCCAATCCCCAGGGCCCACAGCGGCCAGTCAAACCGGGTGGCGGGGATCGTGCGGCGGCGCACCACCAGACTGCCCAGCCATACGGCGATCAGCACCGTGATGCCGGTCTGGTGCGCGATCTTCATCAGCGGGTTGGTTTCGACCACACCGCCGAATAAAGAAGCATACACGATGAAGAAAATGACCAGGAACCGGACCACACCCGTTAGCATACGCCCGCCGCTGTTTTGTCGTGAGGAAAACCACTGGCGAAACCTGGCTCATTGTACAAAGCCGCGCTGACATGAGCAACTATCACGAGCTTGTGTGATGTGGAAAGCCGCTCAGGTGAGGGCTGCTTGTGCTAACCGTTCGCTGAGGTCTGCAACGCGCGTGCATAGGCTTTCGAGCCGTCCCGGTTCTTGTGCCAGATCGTCGGTCAGCGCGGGCAAAGCGGGCGGATCGGGCAGCATGTCGCCGGTCAGCGCTTCGTATCGCTGGCGGTATTCAATGTTGGGCGTTCGTTCGCACAATGTGCGGTAGCGTGCGGCAGCGGCGTCACGCGGAGCCACCTGGGAGCGGTCCAGTTGCCAGATTTCATAATACAGCGCGGCCTGTTCGGCCTCGTCCGGCCAGTCGCCTAGCAGGGCGGTGAAACGTTCAGCGGCGGCAGGCACATCAATCGACTGCTGTGCGGCGAAACGGATCGCCGCCACCTGTGCCTTGAACTCGATCTCCTTACGCCCAACCTGCCGCGCGATGGCCAGCGCCTCGTCATTGAGCGGCTGTGCGCTGGCCCAATTGCCCTGCGAGCCGTACAACTCGGCCATGCCGTGCAGGTATTCGCACAGGAAGTAGGGAATATTCACCGCGCGGGCCAGCGCGACAGCGTACGTGTACAACTGCTCCGCGTCCGCATGCTGCCCCTGCGCGGCGTACCCGAGCGCCAGGTTGCCGACGGTGACGAGAGTCATCGTCAGATCGCCCAACTCGGTGACGATGGCCAGCGCCTGTTCGTAACACGCCTGGGCGCGAGCATAATCGCCCTGCAGACGATAAATCTCGCCGCTGTTGCCGATGATCACCCCGGCGGCGCGCGGGTAGCCCATTTCGTTGGTGATTCGCAGCGCCTCTTTGAAGGACGATAGGCCGCGCGGGTTGTCGCCCTGGTACATGTACACGTTGCCGATATTAACCATCGCGTAGAGAATGCCCTGGCGGTTGCCGTTCTCGGTAGCGATCTGCAACTGCTGCTCATAACATGCCAGCGCGCGCTCATAATCGCCCTGCTCTGAGTGCAGAATGCCGATGTTGCCAATAGCATCGCCAATGCCCGCCTTGTCAGCATGATCGGTGGCGATCTGCAACTGGCGCTCAAAATACGCCAATGCCTGCGCATAGTCGCCCTGTTCCCAATAGACGTACCCCGTGTATCCGGCTACCTGCCCGACGCCGCGCCAGTCGCCCTGGGTTTCGAACGTGCGCCCGGCTTGCTGGAGCCAGGCCAGCGCTTCGTCATAAGATTTTTTGTGCCACAGCAGAAAACCGAGCGCGCTCTGGCATTGAGCCTGTAGCTGTTCTTCACCGGCGGCCTGCGCCAGCGCCATTGCGTCGCGGTAGCTGGCTTCTGCCTCATCCCACTTGCCGATAAGCTGCCAGATATCGCCCAGTTTGCGCCGCACATCGATTTGTCCCGCATCACCCAGCAGGGGCAGCACACGCTGGTAATAATCGATCGCGGCGTCATTGGCGTAGGCAGCCATGGCCGCGTCGCCGGCGCGGACGAAATAGACGCGCTGCTTATCCGTGTTGCGGCTGCGCCCGTAATGCAGCGCGAGTACATCCAGGTAACGGTCGAGCGTGCCGGAATACGTCTCCTCGATGAAGACCCCGACATGTTCGTGCAGCGCGGCCCGCATGGAAAACGCGAGGCTTTCATAGGCGACTTCCTGCGTCGTAATGTGGCGAAAAATGTATTCAAGCTCCGGTTCGGGTTTGTCCAGGGGCGTCAGGTCCAGACGGCTGAGCGTGGTGAGGACGCGCTGCACGTCGTCCGGCGTGCCAACCGGCGGATAGGCATCCCATACCCAGCGCGCCCGGAATACGCGCCCGATCACACTGGCGACCTTCAACGTGATTTTTTCATTTTCCTGCAACTGGTCGATGCGGCTCATGATCAGGCTGTGCAGGCTGTCCGGCAGATCGATACGCTGCCAGGCCTGTTGATCCTGCGGATCGATGCCCCGGTCGTGGATCAGGTTGATCATTTCCTCGACATAAAACGGGTTGCCCTGCGCTTTGGCGGTTACACGATCGACCAGTTCCTGAGGGACGGCACCTTCCGCACCGAAAAGCTGTGCCAGCTTCAGCTCGATCAACTGCCGCGCCTCGTCCTGGGTGAACTCGGCCAACGCCAGCTCGTGAAAGTGCGAAAACTGCGCGATCTGCGCGATCGGGTTGTGGTCAGGGACCGGGGGACGGTACAGCAGCACCAGCATCACAGGCAAATCGGCTACGTTTCGCCCGATGAATTCGAGCAGTTCTTGCGAGAGCGGATCGATCCAGTGGCAGTCTTCCAAAAAGAACAGCAGCGGCGTTTCAGCCGCACGGGCACGTAAGCAGGTGAGCAGCAGGGATTGCAGCAGTTCGACGCGCAGCCCAGCGTCAAGTAATTGGGTCAGCTCGGTATCGGGAATGGGCAGATTGAGCGCCACGCCCAGCAGCGGCATACGTTGGACCAGCCCCGGATCAAGACCCGACAGCCAGTTTTCCAGGTAACGGCGCTGTTCTTCCGGTGCGGCATCCGGGTCGATCCCGAAGAAGCCCTGCCAGATGGCATGCCATGCCAGGTAGCTAATGTTCGTGCCGTACGATTCGCATGCGCCGCCCAAACACGTCACGCCGCGTTCGGCTGCCATATTGGCGACCTCAACCATCAGGCGCGATTTACCCATGCCCGCCTCGGCGCTGATGCCGACGATCTGGCCGCTGCGCTCCAGGGTGCGCGTGAGATGATCCCGTACCTGACGCAGTTCAGCCTGCCGCCCGATCATCGGCAGCGCGTATCCCCCGGCGTGGAGATCACGGGCAAACCGGGCCTGCATACCGCGCACGGCATAAACGTCCACCGGTTCGGATTTGCCCTTGACGCGCAGCGGCGGCAGCGACTCGCAGTGGATGTTATCCGGGATGCGGTGCTGCACCGTGCCGCTGATCAAGATGCCGCCCGGCTCGGCGGCCTGCATCAAACGGGCCGCCAGGTTGACCGCGTCGCCGATGACGGTGTATTCACGCCGTGTCTCAGAGCCGACGTGCCCGCAGTACACGAACCCACTGTTGACTCCGATCCGCGCCGGAACGTCTAGCGCGCTCAATTCCAGCGCGCAGCGGATAGCACGTTCCTCGTCGTTTTCATGCGCGACCGGCGCGCCAAACAGCACGATATACTTGCTGCCTTTGTCGCCCATGTCCACCTTGTTGAGATACCCGCCGTAGCGTTCCACGCTGCGGATCACGGCAGAGACGTACGTTTGCAGCTTGCCGCCTACATCGGGGTCGCCGTCATAATCAAAGCCGCCGAAGCTCACAAACAGCACGGTCACTTTGCGGTGTTCGTCGATAAACCCGGTCTGCCCGGTAGTGACACGTTGGGCGATGGCAGGCGGCAGATAACACTGCAAGGCCCACACGGTTTCGTCCGGCACTGGGCCGAGCACGTCGAGCGGGGCCGGTTCGACGGGTACGTCCAGCCGGGTGATCCAGCTAAAATCGCCGCGTTGGTCGATGACCTCGACCGGCCCGACCGCGTCAAGCAGGGCGTTATGCACCACCACTTCCCCCTGTGAAGCGTCGTGTTCGGCGTCCGCGCAGCGATCCAGCACCGCCCCCGCGATCACATACTCCAGGCGCGAATCCGGATCACCGACCGTCGTACAGAAGACCGGTCCTATTGCCAACCCGGCTTTCATGGCAAGACTGAACGTGCCCGCGCTGGTCGGGATCGCTTCGTAGCGGTGCATATCCGCCTGCATGGCCAGCGCGCAGTGAATCGCGCGGCGGATCGTGGCTGTGCGCGTGTCGCCAGTGTAGGGGAACAACACCGTCATCGCGTCTCCACCGAATTTGCCGATGATGCCGCCGTAGGACTGGATCAGGTCGATCATGGGGCTGAAATAGTCGTTCAAGATGCCGGTCAGTTCTTCGGTCCCGGCGCGGCCTACCTGGCCCAGCGCCTCGCTGATGCTCGTAAAGCCGGAAACATCTGCAAACAGCGCCACAGCGTCAAAACGCTGCTCCCGCCCAACGTGCGCGGTGGACGGGTCCGCCAATAAATCCTGGGCGACATGATACGGTATGTAGGATAACCAGGAGGCAGGCATGAGCGGCTTTCCCAGGGTGCTATCTGGACGATGCGGGCGTTAAGGCATGTGATATTTTGTCTATTTCTAAGATTTACTATACATTTATAGAATATAATAATCACGCTTATATGCCGAAAACCCGTACGCGTTATCAAAACGGAAGGTTTGACATGCACAGATTGACCACACTTCTTTTCGCCATCATTTTCGTTACCGCGGTCATGGCCGTTGTGCCAGGTTCCCCGGCCCAAGCCGGCGTGGTGAACTTGCCCGGCAGTTGGTTCGCCAACGTGACCTACTGCACGGATGGATTCACAGTCCACGTCACTGGTACACTGGCCACGGCGACCAGCACGACGGTCAGCGTGCTCAGCGCCAGTCATCCCAGCCAAACCGGCGAAGTACTGAGTTTTACCGGGCCGGGCTCGGTGGATGAAACCGCGTTTTTTGCGTGGACCAGCCCGATCACAGCGGGCACTGGCGTAACGCTCGTCCTGGATCGCAGTGAAAACGGCGCATCGTTGACTGGGGGCGTGGGTCGAGATGACGCCGGAGTCGTGGGCGATTGCATCGCACTACCCTTACCCTATGCCGGGCCGCCCTTGCCACCCCCAGGCGAGCGTAACCTGGTGCTGGTGATGTCCGATGCGCCGATCCTGGATGCGGCAGGCGGCAGTTCCACCGGCGATATGTTGAAGATGTGCCAGACGGCGTTTATCATCGGGCAGTCAGGCAACTATGGCGAGGTGTACGTCATGGGCGGTTGGATCGACATGGCGCATACGGTGGATGTTGCCGAGGATTACGGCCAACCAAATGGGGCACCGATTTATCCCGGCTGTATGGGCAGTTGATCCAGTCGTGATTTCCGGCGTTACCTGAAAGCATCATCACCGGGAATCTGAGCGCGGCGTGTTGTCGTCCGCGCCGGGTTCCGGTGAAAGCCAATCTTCATCCCAGCGCGGCCTAGCAGGCGGCGGCGATTGTTGCGTTGCGGGCACGTCTGCCGGTTCTGGCTCGAATAACTCGTCAAGCGTCAGGCTGAAGCGCATGTACAGGTCGCTTTCAGTCAGGTTGGCGCGACGCACCCATGCTTCGGCTAACAGCCGCTTCGTTGTGTCCGACAGCGTCCCCCGCGAAACGAAACCCAGCTTGCCGGGCGCAAACCCGCAGATCGGGCAGTCTGGTGAGGCCAGCGGGTAGAGGGCCTGGTCAAGCAGATTGCTGTGCGCCAGCCGGAATCCGCAGTTCGGACACGCGCTATAGGCCGGGGCGGGCGCTGCGTCGCTTTCGTCCGGCTCTATGGCCGGGGGATGTTCGCTGGCTGCCAGCGCCGACAATTGGCGCAGCGTGCTTTCGGCCACATCGGCGGACGGGTCACTATCCGGCACTTTGGGCTTGAATAACTCGTCCATTGTCAGGCCGAACCGCTCCACGAGCTGCTGCTCGTCCAGGTGATGGCGGTGCATCCAGTCCAATACCAGAGTGTGTTTGGCGGCGTCGCTGAGCGTTGCATCGACCACAAAACCAGCTTTGCCCAACGAAAAACCGCAGACTGGGCAATCCAGCGACGCGAACGGGTAACTACGTTCGTTAGGTGGCCCGCTGACGGCAAGCTGAAAATTGCAGTTCGGACAGCTTGTATAACTGGTCTGGACCGTCGGTTTTACCTGGGGCAGCCGGTCGTCAAAAGCGTTGACCCGGTCTCCGGTCGCCAGCGGCGCGTGGCGCTTGAGCTGTACCATCACCAGGACGGTGAACACGCCGAATAACCCGGTGACGACCCATGCCAGCCAGGATACCGAAGTCCCAAAGGGGCGGTACGTGAGCGTGACGGTGTGGGACCCGGCGGGTAAGTCCAGCAGCACGAGATGCTCGTGGTCGTGGAGCGGCACGACCCTGCCGTCGATGCGCGCCTGCCAGCGGGGAAAATACGTCATGCTGAGCACGGCAGACGTTGCAGTATTACTGGTGTACTCGAAAACCAACCGGCTCGAGTCCCGCTGCACGAGGGTAATCGGCAGTGGCGGCAGCGCCAGGTCACGGTTGACGCCGGTATCCGAGAGCAGGTAGTCCACGATCCGGTCAGAGGCGGCAGGCTGATCGGTTTCTTGCAGCAAATAAAACAGGTTGAACCCAACAAACCAGACTCGACCCTGGCCGACTGCCTGGTAACCCAGCAGCGGGTACGACTCGCCATTGTGTGTCAGGCTGGCGGTGATATGTTCCAGATCAACGTATGTCGCCCCGACCCAGGAACCCTCCGGCGTGGTAAATGGCAGCGTACGCGGCATACCCGCCAGCGCTGGCGGCCAGGTGATGCGGTAATCACCATTCAGCGCGAACGAGATGGCATGCACGCCGAACAACGTAAATCCCTGGTCGAACGTGCGCCCCAGGCCGCTCAGGTCCACGATCAACGTATTTCCGGCACGCACCCAGTCGCCCAAAGCGGCCTCAAGGTCGACATCTTCGGGCAGGCGCGTCAGGCCGATCACCGAATAATGCGCGAGGTAATCCGGCGTGTAAGCTGCCGGGTCGGGTTCCGTGCCTTCTGACGCGAAAGGAAAGGCGAACAGCCACGAAGTCGGGTTTTCTCCAATGATCAGCATCCGGTTATCAGGCAGCGTTTGCGCAAACGACGAAGGGGCTTCTCGCGTCCACAGCGCCGAGTCATCGACAGTGGCTATTTCGTCAAAACCAAGCTGCGCGCGCACGCCGGGGGCCAGCGACGGATCCTGAAATCGCGCCACAACATAATCCGTATTCCACAGTGATAACATGCGCTGCAAATAACGCGGCGCTTTGAGCGACGCCGCGATCAGCCGCCGGATAGCAGGATGGTGCGGCGTGTTTTCAAGCGCCCATCCCTCGACATTGGCGTGCTGCCCCACTTCACCGGCCAAAAAAATCTGGGATGCGCGCGGTGACGGAAACGACAGGGTGTATACGCGGCCCGGCAGCGGCTGCTCGGCCAGGATGCCGGCGATAGTTTCTTCGTCGGGGGGAGCCGGGTACATTCGCACCATACGCAGCGCGGGCCGTGCGTCAATGATCAACACCAGGGCCAGCGCCAATACGATCCAGCGCCGCCGCCAGACTCCCCGGCTGGTGGTGGCAATCACCAGTGGAAACACAACCGCGCTGATGTTCAAAAACCGCTCCGGCAGCAGTTGCTCGTGCAGGGGCAGCAGCCGGAAGACCCCGCCAGACGGACCAAACGCCAGCACAACACTGGCCACTCCCGTCAGAATGAGCGCTTTGTGATGCTCGGTGGTGGTCCGGATGGTGATCAGCACGGCAAGAACAATGGCCGCAATCCCGACGCTCACGGTTTCAATGCTGCCGGAATCCGGTTTCAGCGCGTCGAGGGGTATCGAAAAGATGTGTACCTTAATGGCCGGCAAATAGGGGACGTTGGTCAGTTCCGCATGGCTGTAAGCGGGCAGGATGTACGCGGCAGCCAGCCCGGCCCCCAGGATGACAGGCATCACGGCGACGAGTGTCCGGCGCAGCGGCACATACACGTTATCCACCGCACGATAGGCGATATAGATCGCCAGCGCAAACGCAAACATCACGGCTTGCATGACGTGCGCTGTGATCGTCACGGCCCACAACACCGCCAGCCAACCGACCGGTCGCGCCGCCGATTTTTCACGCAAGATGCGTTCGGTATACCAGAAAATCCAGGGCAGCGTCAGCAGCGCCAGCCCGCGTGAGAGGTTCCCTTCGACGAAAAAGGTGCGCAGCGTGAAAGGCGACGTCACGGCCATGATTGCTCCCATCGCCGCCAGCCACCGATCCCCACCCCACCGGAATCCGACCAGATACACGCTGAGTGCCAGCAGCAGCAGGTTGGCCGTCACCAGCACGCGGTACGCCGTAAATGCGCTGTCAAAAAGCGCCGCCAGCGGGCCAAGCACCCAGACCAGCAGCGGCGGATAATACACGCGCGTCGGATCGCCCATGTACCAGTCAGGCATCCACGCGCTGTGGACTAATCCATCGATGATGCCCTGATCACGAATCAAACGGCCCATATAGGCCGCCCGATGCAGATGCCCCCACGAGTCACTGCCAGCCAGGGGATAGCCGCTTTGCCAGATGGGCGCGACCATCACCAGGGTGCCCGCCAGGGCGAGCAGCAGCGGCAGGACTACAGGAATTCGTGCAGCAAGGTCGCCACGCGTGCGACTGCGTAGCGCACGTCGAGAGATTCCAGGTCTTCCAACAGAGTGTTGTGCACCGTCCATGTTGCATCTTCGGTCAATGTGCGCAAACTGGCGCTCAATCGTGTCCAGAACAGGAACATGTTGTACAGCGGCAGTGCCAGTGTATAGCCAAGATATTTGCGGATCAAGACTTTTTCCGGCGGCGTGCTAAACGCATAGGCGACCAGGACACGAACGAAATTTACGATGAGATAAAACACAAACATCAGACCAAGCGCCTGGCTGATCAAGTCGGCTGAATAGCCGAACAGCGGCAGCATGAAAATCAAAAACGTCCAGATCAGACGCGGCAGCGCCAGCGTATGATCGACTTGCAGGCGCAGGGGCAAGATCACGTGCCAGAACAGGCGCTTGCCGAGCTTCTGGTATTTTGCCATCATGTGCACGGCGCTGACTTCCAGCGCTCCGCGCTGCCAGCGTGTGCGCTGCGCGTACAATGATGACCAGTTCAACACCGGGGCAAGATGGACCCGCATATTCGGCAAATACCCGACATGCCCGCCTGGAATCCGGTGCAGGGACATGGTCATGTCGGTATCTTCCGATACGGTCCGGCCCCGGTAACCCCCGGTCACGTCAAACGCCGAGCGCCGGAAGACCGCACATGCCCCGGACAGCGTGAACAGCCCGTCGAACTGGCTTTCAGAGCGGCGGCCCAGGTGAAATGCCGTCGCGTATTCCAGGAACTGGCAGGCCGCCAGCAGGTTTTCATTCGGCGACAGCGGCTTGACAATCGGCATGCCGTTTTCGTCGGCGCGCGCCCGGCCCGTCGAATCCGTTTCGAATGACAGGTACGGGTCCACTACCAGATGCCCGGTCGCCGCGATCAACGTTTCATCGGCCATGAAGGCACGCACGGCATTTTCAATCGCGTGCGGTTCCAACACCACGTCGCTGTCGATGGCGACGATCAGGTCGCCGGTTGCCAGCGCAAGCGCCGCGTTCACCGCCGCTGGTTTGCCGTGAATGGTGCTGCCATCGCGCTTGCGCCGCACCAGATTCAACACGCCGCCGAAATCTTGCATGCCGATGGTGAAACTGCTGGTTCGCAGATAGCGCGAGTTGCCATCTCCATTGTAATGGCCCATGTGCTCCAACACCAGGTCAGGCGTGTGATCTTCCGACCCGTCATCGACGACGATGATTTCCAGCAGGTGTTGGGGATACGATTGGGCCTTCAAACTCATAATGCAATAATTGATGTTGAGCTGCTCGTTATAGGCCGGGATGAGGATCGATACCTTCGGCAGTCCGTGTTCCGGCAGGGGGGGTGGTGTTTTTTCGAGCAGCGTGGAAACCGTCATCATCAGGTACCACAACGTCGCCGCGCCATCGGTGACGACCGGAATCAACAGCCAGGTGCCCCAAAACAACAGGATAAACAGCAGATCGTTGTTGACCATCAGCGCACCGCTCGCCCGCTGGCTTCAATGGACCGGCGCACGAGGGCCAGCGTGGGCCGTGTGAGCAAAAACCAGTACAGCGCGACCACACCCGCGAAATAGACCAGGCGGCCTACAATCGCGTGGGCGATGGGCACTGCCGGTTTGCCCCAGGCGGCGATGATAGCGGCGACGATCACCAGCCGGACCATGTTCAACGTGTAGGTTCCGATGCAGCCTAGCGCCAGGTATTTCCAACGTTTTTCGAGCGTCAGGCGGGGATAAAACAGCATCAGGCCGCTAAAGACCGACAGCTCGATCAGAGTCGAGCATTCAACGCCAATGCGCATCCCAGACCAGCCGGTTGGGTCCGGCACCAGCAGGGTCGTGTCATCCACAAACGACAGCTTCACGCCCAGCCAGGCCATGATCGCTTGCAGGTGGCGTGCTTCCAGCGTTGCCAGCGCGACATTCCAGCCTTGCAGCAGACTCAAGTGGATCGACAGGTAGGCGAAACCGAATGCACTCCAAATGTACAGCAAAAGCTGCCAGCCCTGGCGATGGACCCAGATCAGGCCAAGCAGGTACACCGCAGTAGCCAGTTGCAGCAGAGGGAACGTCATTGGCGCACTCTCTCACCAAACAACGTGTGCCGCGCCGACCACAACCAGATGGCCAGCAGCCCCAGCGCCACTATCCCCAACACGGTGCCAAGCGTCGGCACCGAATAAAAACTGGTGGTCGAGCCAGCAATGTTGCAGTTGCGGGAATTGCCCGGACTCCAGCACAGGCTGACCGTATACGTCCCTGTCTCAGGAAACCCGCTGTTGTTGGCAGTCCAGTTATACGAAAACGTATCGCCATTTTCCAGGCTGGGCACATCAGCGCCACTCGTCGCGACAACCGTGCCATTCGGGGCGCGAATCTCGAAATACAGGTTGCTGTTATTCACTTTGTCGTTGGCCTGCACCGTCGCACTGATGACGATCGTATCGCCATAGCTGCCGCCGCCGCTGGCGCTGAGCGATAGCACCGAACCGGATGCCGCGCCTATACTGGCCAATGCCAGCGAGCCGATCACTATCGCTAAAAGCCAGGTGTGTAATCTGCCCCCCTTGGTCGGTCTGTGCCATTCCTTGTATGCTTGCATGAGGAACCCCGCGACTTTGAAGGATGCCGGGCAATGAACACAGGAGTAACCAAAACTGAAATCTTGACAGTTTCTTATTATAGAATTTATCCTAATGAAATTTAGAGGTAATCAAACAGAAGTTTGAATTGTGTACGAAAAAAGACAGGTTTTGAGGAGAAATGGGCAGGTGGTGGCTGGCAGGATCACACAATCGACACATCGCGCCTGGTTTTGGGCAGTTTTCCATCACGCGCCGACAATGTTATGATCTGGCAGATTGTTCGCCCACAGAGGAGACGTGAGGATGGTCGTCACCGCACAATACCTGTACCGAATCCAGCCCACCCGTCCGGCGATGCTCACCGAAGGTCCCACGCAAGCAGAAGCCGAGATCGTCTCGCACCACTTCAACTACCTGCGTAATCTAACCGATCAGGGCATTTTGCTGCTGGCGGGCCGTACATTAAACACCGACGAAAGTAGTTTCGGGATCGTGATTTTCCGTGCCGTGTCTGATGAGGATGCCGAAGCGATTATGCGGGCAGACCCGGCGGTGCAGCAAGGCGTGATGCGGGCCGAACTTTTCCCCTACCGGATCGCGCTCATGGCGTCTGCCCCCGACCTGACATAACAGGAGCCTGCATGGCGCTGCTGAGCAAGGCGCAGTGGCTTGCGCTAAAACGGTTGTACGTGGCAGGCCGTCAGGGAATCGAAACCGGCGGGCGCAGCTACGACAGCGCCGGGCCCTGGGCAGCCTTGATGGCGCTGCGCGATCATGACCCGCCCCTGGCGCGTGAAGTTTTCCGCCTGGACCCCGCCAACCGGACGACACACTTTTTGGTGATGATCACGGATGCGGGCGAGCGCTTTTTTGAGCGGCACCGCCGCCTGTACGACACGCTCTACCCACCGGGCTGACCCGGTGTGCGTCTTGAGGCGATGCGGCGCGTCAGGCAGTGCGGTCGAGAAACGTTTCCACAAAAGCCATAAAGCGATACAGGTCCGCGAAATTGGTTGCCAGCCCGACAGATACGCGCACCGCGCCAACGGCATCCTTGATTTTGCCGCTCATCGCCGTGATGAAGTCCTCAAACGTCATGCGTTCCTCACGCTTAAAACAATCGGCCAATTCAGCTTCAGTGAGGCCGTGTGCTTTTTCCCCTGCACCGGGATTACAGAAACAGCCGGTGCGCAACGAAATAGCCACCTGGTTGGCGGCAGCCTCGACTTCACGGTAATCAAACAATTCGCCAGTTGGATCGTAGAGATTTATAGTGACCGTGCCGCCGCGCTGGCGTGTGTTAGCCGGTCCGTAGAGGTGAATCAAGGGAACGCCGTTGCTGTGATGCAGGCTCATCAGGTGGTCGATCAACCAGCCGGTCAGGCACATGACACGCTCGTGAATGGCGTCGATCCCCACAGCCTGAATATACCGTAGCCCGATCTCGACGGCGGGCAGATTCAAATAATCGATGGTGCCATCCTCGAAACCGGCTTCGCCTTCTTCCAGGTAATAACCGTCGCCTTGCACCGACGCGATGGTGATCGTACCACCCGCGAACCAGGGCCGGTGCAGTTTCTTCAGCACCTCACGGCGTGCGATCAGGCAGCCTACGCCGGTTGGATAGCCGAAAATCTTGTAGAACGAGAGCGACACAAAATCCGGGTGCCATCTGCTCAGATCGAGCCGGTTCGTCGGCGCAAAGGCCGCCGCGTCAAGCAGCACGTCCCAGCCGCGCTGGTGCGCCTCGTCAATCCAGGTGAGCGGATGTCGTACGCCGGAAAAATTCGACTGGGCCGGGTAGGCAAACAGGTTCGGGTACTCCGGCTGCGCCTGGTTCAACAGCTCGATCAACCTGCCTTCGTCAATATACAGTTCGGGCGGCAGCACTGGCGCATAGGTGAACTTCGCGCCTTTGCCGCGTGCAAACTCGCGGATGCCATTGACCGAGTTATGATTATCAAACGTCAGCACGTACTGCCCCCCCGGCACAAACGGGTACGATTCCCCGACCAACTTCAACGCCCCGCTGGCGTTCTGCGTGAAGATCACGGCGTATTCATCCGGCGAAGCGCTGAAATATTCCAACACATATGCGCGCGCATGTTCCGCCAGATTCGTCATCGCCTGCGATGTCGGGTTGCTGGAGTGCGGATTACCGAACACGCCGCTCTTTAACATCGCCATGTGCTCGTTTAGTTGGGACTCAGCGTACAGGCCGCCACCTGTATAATCAAGGTATACATGGCCGAGATCGTCCAGGCGCTTGTACTCTTTGGCCCGCAGGGTTTCTACGCCTTCGATATCAAACGATGGGTAGGCTTGTTTAAAATCGGCTAGCGCCGCGTCAAACCCGGCCAAAGGATACGTTGTTTGGTTCGAAATTGCAGACATACACTTACCTCTCAGTAATAGTAGTCAAGCCCGCCCCTAGTATACCAGCCAATCGGTGATCGCGTCCTGCGTTGATCGGCTCCTGGTTGACACCAGCGAGAAAGTGGTTCTTAATGAAACAGCTTTTCGCGAGTATAATAGTATTTGGAAACAATTGAGAGATCATCAAGATGTCACCGTTTCAACTCAAACGACTTCTGGCATGGTGGGTCATTCCGGGATTGATTCTGACCGGCTGCAACCAGCATGACACGCCCGTGAATCCCACGCTGCCGCCCCGGCTGCGTGACATCCAACATGCAGGCAAGCTGGTCATTGGCACGGCCCTCACCTCACCTTTCGAATTTCACGATCCTGCGACTAACGATCTGGTCGGGTTTGATGTCGACCTGGCGACTTTGATCGCCAACCGGCTAGATGTTGCAGTGGAATGGAAAGAGATGGCCTTTGCCGACTTGCTGGGCGAGCTAAAGGTCGGCAAGGTCGATATCGTGATTGCGGCGATGTACATCACTCCGGCGCGCGAAACACTCGTGGATTTTACACAGCCATACCTCTCAACCGGGCTGGTCATGGTCGTCCGGGCTGGCGAGGACCGCATCAGCGATTTTGAGAGTCTGGCAGGCAAGACGCTGGGCGTCAAAGAGGGCGCAACCGGTGAGCAGTGGGCGGATATGCTGCGCGACGAGCAGGGCATCGCTATGACCATTCTGCGCTATGAAAATACGCTCGATTCATTAGACGATCTCAACACAGGGTTGCTGGATGTCGTGTTCAACGATAAGCTCAATACACTGGAGTACATCAAAACACACCCCGGCGTGCAAATAGTGGGGGATGTATTCGCCCCTGCCGGGCTGGGCATCGCCGTGCAACCCGGTGACGACGACCTGCGCGCCATTCTCAACGACGTGTTGAGCGATCTTCAGCAGTCAGGCCAGATCGATTGCCTTTTCGACCAATGGATTAACCCGGAAACCGCATCATGAAACTTCCCCCGCTCTTCACCTGGCGCAGCCGCCTGAGCTACCGGGTCGTGTCTGCGTTCGTCCTGGTAGCCCTGCTGCCGGTGACGGCGATTGCCGTTTTTGGCGCACGTAATACGAAACACCTGCTGGGCCAGGAAGTCAAGGCGCGTCAGTCCGATACAACCGAAATTGTCGCGCAGCAGCTCGGTGATTTCCTCGCCACCAGCCGCCAGGAACTCGAAGAATTGGGCCATATCTGGTACACCTTATCGCCTGACCTGAAACAGATTAACAGCCTGCTACAGCGCATGACACAAGAAGATGCACTGTATACGGCGATGTGGATCATGGACAGCACGGGTCAGGAAGTCACCCACGTGGTCCAGGGCCAACCGACGCCGGATTCCGGCCTGCAAAACCAGGCTGAACGCGAGTTCTTTTTCCGCGCGGTGCGTCTCTCCGAAGGCGAAGCGTATTACAGCGCCGTTCGTTTCACCGATGAAGCGCCCCAGTTGATCACATCGCTGCCGATCTTTAACGATGGCACGCTGCTCGGCGTCATTGCCGCGCAACTCAACATCAGCGGGCCCTGGAATATCATTGCGAACGCCGGAATCGGGGAACACGGTTACGCCTACCTGCTGGACCGGCGCGGTACCTTGATCATCCACCAGGACGCATCACTCGCCAGTCGCAGCCTCAACTTCAGCAATATCCCGCCCATTCGTGCTATGTTTACCGGCGACACGACCCAATCCGTCTATGAGTATACCAGCCCCTTAGGGCCAGATGTGTTGGGCAGCGCCTACCGTATCGATGGAACGGACTGGCTTCTGGTGTTGGAGCGTCCCGCCGCCGAAGCGTTCGCCGTATACGACCAGGCGCGTAACGCGTTGTTGAGCATCTCGGTCATGGCGGCGCTGGTGGCATTGGCGTTAGGCATCATGTCATCACGGCGCATCACGCGCCCCATTCTGCTGCTGACTCGCCAGGCACGCCAGATTCAGGCCGGTGATCTCTCGGTGCGTGCGGATGTGCGCACCCGCGACGAGATCAGCGAACTGGCCCATGCGTTTAATGCCATGACCGCCCAACTGCGCCAGACGTTGCAGGGGTTACAGCAACGCATCACCGAACGCGAACAGGCCGAAGCAGCCCTGCGTGAAAGTGAGGCACGCTACCGCAGCCTGTTTGAAGACTCGCCAATTTCGTTGTGGGAAGAAGATTTTTCTGCCAGCAAGCAGTACATTGACGGGGTGAAAGCCAACGGGGTCGTCGATCTCGCTGCCCACTTTGCCCGCCACCCGGAAGACGTCAAACAATGTGCCAGACTGGTGAAAATCCTGGATGTTAACCAGGCGACCGTCGAGCTGTATCACGCTGCTGGCAAGCAGGATTTTTATACCGGGCTGGCCAATGTTCTCGGTGATGGTGCGCTGGACACCTTTCAGGAAGAATTACTCGCACTGGCGGCAGGCGCCACGCATTATGAAACCGAAATCGACCAGCGCACCCTGGCCTCTGAAACGCTGCGTGTATCGCTGAGTTTATCTATCGCGCCGGGCTACGAAGAGTCATGGGCCAAGGTGTTTGTCTCGATCATCGACATTACCGAGCGCAAAGAAGCGGAACAGAAGCTGCACGACCGTACCAAACAAATCAGCCTGCTGTACGACGCCAGCCACCAACTCAGCCATACGCTCGACCTGGATATCGTGTTGGATACGCTGCTCGACCTGCTGGCGCGCGTCGTGCCTTACGACAGCGCGAGCATCCTGCTTTTGGACAGCGACACGCGCGTATCAGTCCGGGCGGCGCACAGTTTTGGCCAGTGGGGCGATCCCGAAAAAATCCGGCAGTACACGTTCGACGCCCATCAGAATCCGTTTTTACGCGTCATGCTAGACACATATAAAAGCATTCGGCTGCCCGACACCCTCGATCAGCCCGGCTGGGAACGCCGCCCCGGCAGCGAGCATATTCGCAGTTGGATCGCCGTGCCGCTCATCGCCAGTGGCAACATGGTCGGGCTGTATTCAATCGCAAAAGCGGAGCCAGGTTTTTTCACCGAAGAACACGTCCAGATCGCTGAAGCGTTGGCGACTCAGGGTGCTCTTGCCGTCCAAAACGCCCAGCTTTACGCCGAGATCCGCCAGCACGCCGCCCGGTTGGAACACCGTGTCGTGGAACGTACCGCTGAGCTTGAAACGAGTGAAGCTCGCTATCGCGCCATCGTGGAGGACCAAACCGAACTCGTCTGCCGCCATCTGCCCGACCACACGCTGACGTTTGTCAACCGGGCTTACTGCCGCTATTTCGGAAAAACGCGTGAGGAACTGATCGGGCAGAGCTTCATGCAGTACGTGGACAAAGCTGACCAGGCCCAGGTCGAAGAAACACTAGCCCGGCTCACACCGGAGAATCCGGTGACGACGATTGAGCACCGCTTCGTCGCGCCCAACGGCAAGATTCACTGGCAGCAGTGGATCGACCGGCTGATTGTGGACGAGCATGGACACGCCACTGAGATTCAAGGCGTGGGGCGAGACATCACCGAGCGCAAACTGGCGGAAGAGGTGCTGCAAAAATCGCTGGCGCGCGAGATTGAATTGGGCGAACTAAAGTCGCGCTTTATCTCGATGGTTTCGCATGAATTCCGCACGCCACTCGCCATTATCTCTATGAACAGCGACATACTGCAAAAATACCGCCACGTGCTCTCACCAGAACAACAAGACGAACAATTCAACAACATTTTTGAGGCTATCCGGCGCATGATCGAGCTGTTGGACGACGTATTGACCATCAGCCGGACCGAGTCGGGACGGTTGGAGTTTGCCCCTTCGGTTTTTGATGCGGCGGAGTTGTGTCAGACCGTCATCGACGACGTGCAAACCACGCTGGGCGCGGCGCTGACCTTCCGGCTGAACGCCGTTGGTGCGTGCTCCGAGGTCGTGCTCGACAAAAAACTCGTGCACCTCATCCTGTCAAATCTGATCTCCAATGCCGCGCGTTATACGCCAGCCGGGCGTCACGTGACGATCGAGCTGGAATGCGAAACAACAGAGGTCACCTTTCGCGTACAGGATGAAGGCCTCGGCATTCCCCAGGCCGATCAACCACGCATCTTCGAACCGTTCTACCGGGCGGAGAATGTCGAGACTATCACCGGCACCGGCCTGGGGCTGGCGATTGCCCAGCAGTGTGTCGAGCAGCACGGCGGTACGATCACCTTCGAGAGCAAGGTCAATGCTGGCACAACCTTCACCGTAAGACTCCCGGTGATGCCACGACCACATCTCGTCTCCGGTGAAAACTAGCCGCCCCACAGCAATGCTGAGTTCTCAGCCGGGCGCGATGAGCAGTTGCTCGCCGCGCCCGGTGACATAGGTTTCAGGGGAGAGGATTCAGCGCCGGTGGTTATCCAGCAAATCGTAGGTCCCGCCAAATAACAGGTTGTGCGCCATATCGGAATCAAGGAAGTCGTGCGGGAATCCAAACTCCATGCGGCTCACCGTATCCAACCGGCGCAGATGATCGGCGCTCAGCTCGAATTCCAGGCAGCCGAGGTTATCACGCATCTGATCGACCGTGCGCGCTCCCAACACCGGCACGATCAGCGCCCGCTGCTGCTGTTGGCGAATCCAGTTGATCGCCACCTGCGAGGGTGAGCGCCCGATTTCCTGCGCGATGGCGACCACCTCATCGATGATCACATTTTCACGGTCGGTCAGGCGCGCGTGGCGGATGCGTTTCGAGTCGGCTTCTTCGCCCTGGCGACTGTGTTTGCCGCTCAGCTTGCCGCTGCTGAGCGGTCCCCAGGTCAGCACGCCGATGTCAAAGGCGTGGGCCATCGGCAGCAGGTCGGCTTCCAACTCGCGCTCAAGTAGGTTGTACGGGGCCTGCAAGCCGATAAAGCGTGACCACCCCCGCAGATCGGCCAGTGTGTTGGCCTGCGAGACGATCCACGCCGGGGTATCAGACACGCCAACGTACAGCACCTTGCCCGCCCGCACGAGATCGTCCAGCGCACGCATGACTTCATCAACCGGCGTCGTGAAATCCCAGGCATGCACCCAGTACAGGTCCACGTAATCGGTCTTCAGGCGCTTAAGACTGCCTTCCAGCGCCTGCACCATGCTCTTACGATGATTACCGGACGCGTTCGGATCATCCCGGCGCGTGTACAGCGTGTATTTGGTCGCTACCACAAACCGGTCACGTTCCCCGGCAACAAGCTCACCGACGATCTGCTCGGCGGACCCTTCGGTGTAGTGGTTCGCCGTGTCGATGAAATTGCCACCCGCTTCGACAAACGCCTCGAAGATGCGGCGGCTTTCGTCGTGGGACGCGCCCCAGCCCCAGTCTTCGCCAAACGTCATGGTGCCCAGGCACAATTCGGAGACACGCAGCCCACTTTTTCCCAGCAGTTTATACCGCATACGTCCCTGACTCACGATCAACTCGTTGGCACGCGGCGCACGATCAACATGGTGATGTCGTCGAACTGGTCAGCGTCCGCGATATGCTCGAACAACCCGGTTTCGATGCGTTTCAACAGCTCTGAGGCCGACTGGGCCGGGACCGCGAGGTACTCCAACAGGCTCTTCTCGCCAAAGAACTTGTTTTCCGGTGTGCGGGCATCCGGCACGCCATCGGTGAAGCAGACCAGGCTGTCGCCGGGGTAAAGGCGTGTTTTTTCGATCTTGAACTGTGCATTCGGGAATATCCCCACTGCCGGACCGGTTGGCTGCAAGTGCGTTTTGACCTTGCCCTGGGCATCAACGATGATCGGCGCATTGTGTCCGCCGTTGATGTAAATCACGGAGCCGCTGGACGGGTTCAATACGCCAAAAAACATCGTGGCGAACATGCCCAAACTCGCGTGATTATTGGCAACATAATCATTGGTGAGCTGCACAGCTTTTTGCAGCGGCAGGCTGCCCACCGAGGGGAGAACGCGCCGGCCCGACGTTTTCTGGCGGTCCATAGCCGGTTCGTCTTCCAGGACGTCCATCAGGTCGGTTGAGTAGTGCTGCATGGCAAAAGCGCGTGTCAGGCTGCGCATCAGCGCCATGAACAGCGCCGCGCCCACCCCTTTATCGCACACATCCGCAATCAAGAAGCCGATGCGCTGGTGCGTCATTTCAAACGTGTCGTAAAAGTCACCGGCCACCTGTCGCGCCGGATGCAAACAGGTAGCGATCTCCCACCCTTTTACCTGGGGCAGTTCGTCGTCCTTGGGCAAAAAGTCGGCCTGGATGCTGTGCCCAACCTGTACGTCTCGCTCCAGTTTGAGCAGCTCGGTCTGCCGCCGCGTGACAAGCTGGTTGTTCAGCGCGACTGCCGCCTGTGAAGCCAGGGTTTCGATGACAAGCTGCTCGTAGAAGTCAAATTCGTTGACTTCCCCGGTTTCGGGATTCTGCGAGTTAATCAATTGCAGGACGCCGATCACCTCGTCCTTGTTGTTTTTTAGCGGCACAGTCAGCATGGACTTCGTACGGTATCCGTTCTGCTCGTCGAACGTCTTGGTTCCCGAAAAGTCATAGTCCTTCGCCACGTAGACATCCGCCACCTTGACAGAACGCCCGGTCAGTGCCACAGACGACGCTACGTTGTGCATGTTCGGCTCGCCATCCACGTACAGCGGGAGCGGCCTAAACGTGATCGGATTGCCGGTCGTGCCGCCCAGCGCCACCCCCAGCGAATCCGTCAGCACAATGGCGAAGTCCAGAACGTCGCCGTTGCTGAGATACAGCGTGCCAGCGTCCGCATTCGCAACGGCTTTGGCTTCGATCAGGATTTGCTCCAACAAACGGTCAAAGTCCGTTTCGGCGGACAGCGCGATACCAACCGGCAGGATCACTTGTTGCAGCTCGTCGGCCAGTTTTTGCGCTTTTTCGCAGTCTTCATACTGCTCGCGCAACATGCGCCGCCGCTCAAGCACAATGCTGATCCGTGCCTGCAGCAAACCGGGGTCATACGGCTCGATCAGATAATCATCTGCGCCGGCTTCGATGCAGCGGGTGATGATCTCGACGTCAAGGGAAATCGCCACCACGATCACCGGCAGCCCGGCGAGTCCGTTGCGTGCTTTGATGTTCTTCAGCAGATTTACGCTGCTGTCACCAGGGAGATTTACGTCGAGCAGCAGCAGGCCAAACGATTCCTGCTCAAGCGTCTTTAACACGTCATCCGCATTATGCACACAGGTGACATGGTACCCCAGGTCTTCCAGTTGGCCGGCAAGGTCCGAGCAACTGGCCTGTTCATCGTCGGCAACGAGCAAGCGCCCCTGTTCTAGTTCCATAAGTCAATTCCCTGGACGATCTGATAAACCGTCACAACTAACCCCCGCGTGACACCGTGCGGGTGGTGCTCAGCTTGTCTAGTCATCTTCGTCGAGCGCAGGCCGGTACATGGTGAAGATGTTCCGGTTCTGCGTTCCGCTATGCTCAAAGCGAAATTCGTCAATGCTGCTAACGGCAAGATAGATGCCCAGCCCACCAATCTCGCGGGTATCGAGCGGCTGGCCAAGATCGTCCGGTGTCGGCATGGTATGCTGCATCGGGTCGTAAAAGGCCCCCTCATCCTCGACGATGATGACCAGTTTCTGCTCGTCAATTTGTGCTTCGATCCGAACATCACCTTCCAGGCCAGCGTCTTTATAGCCGTGAATGATCGAATTCGTCACGATCTCATCCACAGCCAGGCGCAAGCGATTGGCAAGCACCTTGTTAAACCCCGCTATCGATGTTGCATCCATGACATAATCACGAATAGCCTTGAGCGACTCAAGTTCTCCGGGTACGGTCAAAGGGTATAGGTCTGGCATGGCAGGTTTGCGTCCCGACAACCTAGAGATTTTCGACTTGGGCGGCGTCGTACTCGTCCAGCATGATGACGCTGTGTTGGAAACCTGTCATGGTCAGCGTGTCGATGATCGGCTCCTGCGGGGCAATGATGTAGATGTCCACGCCCGCGCCCATCTTCTGCTTGGCGAAAATCAACGAGCGCAGCCCGGCGCTGGCCATGTACTCCAGCCCTTCCATGAGCAGCACCAATCGTTTTGCGCCCAACCCGGCGGCCCGATCCACTTCGTCACGGAACTCCTGCGCCACCGATGCGTCCAGCTCACCGGCCAGCGTGATTTTTGCGATCCCGTTGTCGGTCATTTCAAGCGTTACTGAAAAAGCCATGATGGATAATCTCCTCTTTGTCGTGTAATGGGTTTAATGGGACTTGCCCACAAGGACGACAACGCTGCGTCCCCCAACGATGATATGTGTTTGATCAGACAATTCCGGTTCGTGCCCCACCTCAAAAACGTCTTCGGGTGAGGACATCGACGTGTTGATAGCGACATGCCAACTCATGCCCAACGGCAGCTTCGGCAGTTCGAAGGGCAGTCCATCCCAGTGCGTGTTCATCGCCACGTAAATATGATTGTCGCGTGCGGTACCGTTTTTGGCATGGTAGCCGCACAGCATAAAGGCCAGCGTACGGCTGGTATCCGACCAGTCAGCATCCCAGGCGTTGGTACCGTGCCAGGAGATGTCGGGATACCCGCTGCCCATGTAGTCGCGGTTGCTGAAATGCCAGCGGTTGCGCAGCGCGGGGTGTGCGTGGCGGAACGCGATCACCTGCTGGAAAAAGCGCAGCAGGCCTGCGTTCTCTTCCATCAGGTTCCAGTTCAGCCAGTTCAGTTCGTTGTCGTGACAGTAGGTGTTGTTGTTGCCGTGTTTCGTGCGGGCGATTTCATCCCCCATCAGCAGCATGGGCACACCCTGGCTGACCATCATCAACGTAACGGCGTTTTTGATCTGCTGTTTGCGCAGCGCATTGATGCCGGGATCGTCCGTCGGGCCTTCCCAGCCGCAATTCCAACTGTTGTTATCGTTCGCGCCGTCGCGGTTGCCTTCGCCGTTGGCCTCGTTGTGCTTGTCGTTGTACGACACCAGGTCGTAAAGCGTGAACCCGTCGTGCGCGGTGATGAAGTTGATCGACGCCGTCGGCCCGCGAAGCGCGTACAGGTCCGGTGATCCCTGGAGCCGCTGGGCCATCTCACCAACCAGGTCCTCATCGCCCTTGATAAAGCGGCGGATGGCGTCACGGTACTTGCCGTTCCACTCCGCCCAACGCCCGTAGGCCGGGAACGACCCGACCTGGTACAGCCCGCCTGCGTCCCATGCTTCCGCGATCAGTTTGCACTTCGCCAGGATCGGATCGTGGGCCAGCGCTTCCAACAGCGGGGGATTGCTCAGCGGTGCGCCGTTCTGAGCGCGCCCCAGGATCGCGGCGAGATCAAAACGAAACCCGTCGATGTGATACTCGGCAGCCCAGTAGCGCAGGCAGTCGAGCACCATGTTGCGCACGACCGGGTGGTTGCAGTTGAGCGTGTTACCCGTGCCGCTGAAATTGAAGTAGTACCCTTCGGGCGTGAGCATGTAGTAGATTTTGTTGTCCAGCCCCCGAAACGAGATCGTCGGGCCTTGTTCGTTGCCCTCTGCCGTATGGTTAAACACCACATCGAGGATGACCTCGATCTCGTTTTTGTGTAGTTCTTTTACCAGGGCCTTAAACTCATCCACTTGCATGCCCAGGTGCCCGGTGGCCGCATACCCGGCTTTGGGTGCGAAGAATCCAACCGTACTGTAGCCCCAATAATTCATCAGCAGTTCGCCGGTGACCGGGCTGGGGCGGCTGTTTTCATACTCGTCGAACTCGTAGACCGGCATCAACTCAACACAGTTGATGCCCAGTTCTTTCAGGTATGAGATCTTCTCGCGCATGGCGGCAAACGTGCCGGGGTTGCGCACGCCCGATGACTCGTCCCGCGTGAAGCTGCGCACGTGCATCTCGTAGATCACGAGGTCTTCGATCGGCATTTCCAGCGGGTGGTCGTCCTGCCAGTCAAAATCGTCATAGACCAGGCTCGCGCGGTGCTGGTAGGTATCATCCCAGTTGGGCTGTTTGCCCCACACGGCACGCCCGCCAATCGCTCTGGCGTATGGGTCCATGAGGATTTTGTTTTTATCAAAGCGGTGGCCCGCCTCCGGCTGGAACGGTCCATCCATGCGGAAGCCGTATTCGGTATTTTCGTAATCCAGGTCAAAAACGACCATGGCGAAGACATTCCCGATCCGGAATTCATCCGGAAAGGGAATTTCGACCCGCGGCTCGGCGGCGCCTTTTTCAAACAGCACCAACGTGCACGATGTCGCGTGACTGGAGAAGATCGAGAAATTTACCCCGCCGGGCACGGCGCTTGCCCCAAAAGGCAGTTGGCGGCCCGGACGCAGCTTAAATCCCTCGTATTCATGAGTCGGGTAAATGTCGATCCGTTGGACGGTGCTCATACGGTTGCCCTTTTATTCGCCATACATTGCCAGGCCGTCATCGACCGTATTGGCAACGTCAAAGTAATCCAGAAAACCCGTGGCAGCCAGCATATCCGCGATCTCAATACTCAGCCCGGCCAGGATCAAATCACCTTCATTCTGTGTGATCTGCCGGTGAATGAGCAGCAAGGTCCGCGCGCCCGCGCTGGACATATACTCCAGGGCGGTCAGGTCGAGCAGAATCCGCACGCCCGGCCCCAGAATCTGTAGCACCTTGTCTTGCGCCTCAGGCGCGGTGCTACCGTCCATCTCACCGACTATCGAAACGACAGTTACGGTGCCGACATCTTCAACATACAGTTCCATTCCGTTTACCCTCATTTCGCACCGGTCGGGACAAGACGCACGCGGTACCGGATTGACTCTTTGCTGTCCGGCAGCTTGACCGTCAGGCCCTGGGCATCAAAGTCGCGGTACGGCTCTTCATCGGCCCACACATCGGTGATACGAATGGCTCCCGGCGGCAGGATATCCGGCGATACGCGCAGGATACGGTCCTTGAAGCCGTCCGGGCGCGGCTTGAAGTACAGCTCCAGGGGCTGCTTGGTCAGCAGCAGGTTGGTGTAAATCTGCGCCAGGTATGCCAGCTCAAACGAGTGATAACCGCTCATCGAATGGCTGCCCTTGAAACGCTCGGTGCCCATCAGGTAGGGGATGCCGTTCGCCAGCACGTTGAAATACACCGCGCCGTCGTCATGATCCAGGAAGAATGCGTTGTAGAACGCCGACGATTCGCGTGACAGGCGCTGGAAGTCTTCATCGCCCAACACACCCGCCAGGATCAGAAAGGCCAGAATGCCCTGTTCCTGCTGCCACCACGCCTTGCGGTCGTGGAAGGCAAAACGGTATCGTTCTTCGCCGGGCCGGAGCACGCGCTCCATCACGTCGTACCACCCGCCGCGCTGTTGGTCGCCGCCAATGCTCGGCATGCGTTTGGCGATGTTACGCGCCAGTACTTCGTATTCCGGCTTGGCCTTCATCCCGTACATGCGCATCAGGTTCCACGCGATCTTCAGGTTGTGGCCGACCACGCCGCGATTTTGCTGCCACATATGTGTCGTGTCGTGCGACCAATCCTCGTAAAATTTCTCCTGCACGAATGGGCTGTGCTCATAATCCGGGAAGTGCTCGCAGATGGTGTCAAACGTGTACTCCAGCATCTTGCCGTACCGCTCGTCCCCGGTTGCCAGCCACAGGTTGATCAGGTAGGCCGGAGCGTGGTCGCCGACGGAGTTCCAGTTTTTCTTGCCCTTGTTCGGCCCCAGCGATTCGCTGCGCGGGTCGAGCATGATCGGGTCCAGGTGCGAGAAATAGCCGCCCTTTTCTTTGTCCAGGAAAAACCGGTCGAACAGATCGACTGTCAGCTCGGCATCGCGCAAGATACGCGGGTCGCCGGTGATGCGGTAGGTCTGGATCGGTCCGGCCAGCGCGTAGATCTGCTCGTAAGCCGGGATCGCGTCGAGGTCATCGCCGAACTCAGAGGCAAAAACCTTGTCTTCGCGCGCGCCGTGCACGTCGATGCCGTGATACCAGTAGACGATGTTTTCGTCCAGGTCATAAAAGCGCATGTGTTCGCGCAGGTACTCAGTACCCTTTTCTGCGCCTTCCAGAAAACGCTCGTCGCCAGTCAGCATGTAGGCCGATGCGAAACCATATACCAGGCGCGAAATCGTGTCCGTTTCCTGGCGGTAGTTGTCGGTCGGTTTGTCGCCGGTCAGCGTGATGGTGGTGCGATAGTTGTCATAGTTAACCGGCTCGCCCCGGAACTGCGCCTTGAGGTAAAAATTCCCCAACGATTGGATCTGCTTGACCCACCAATCGGGGCGCTCGAAGACGAAATCGTTCGTGTGGCGACCCACAAACAGCAGGAACTGCGCCTCGAACGTATACTCGCCATGTTCCGGGTAATATATGCCGTAGACGAACAGGTAGCGCCCCGGTACCAGCATCTCGCGCATCTGGCCGGTTGCATCATGGTACGGATCGCCCAGGTTGCGGATAAACTGGGCGTATGTGTTCGCTGCGAACTTCACCGTATATTCTTCGCCGCCGCTGGTCTTCAGCGTGAACAAGTCGGAGTCGCGGTCGAAGCTGGTCACGTACCCCGCGACGGTATCAGAAAAAGTGAAGCGCATCTTGTCAGGTGAGATGGTCATTGTTTTTCCCCGTGTGCAAGTTGTTTTCTGTTATCAGGTATGAAACGCTAGTCCAGCGCTGGCGGATTAGCCTGGTCGGTATACCCCTGGCTGATCTCGACAATGTTGCCTTCGGGATCGCTGATCCAGACCGTGTGCCAACCGGGAATGAAGTCGCTAAAATCCAGCGGGCCGAGCGTGATCTGAGCCGCATCACCCAGTTCAGCCAGTTTCGCGTCCACGTCATCGACCTGGAACGCGATATGCCGCCAACCGGGGAAATGATGTCCATCGGCGGCGGGCATGGCGGCGGGCGATTGACCTTCGGCGGAAAACAGCTCCAGGTACATGGTGCCGCACTTGATAAACACGATCTGCGTATCACCCAACGCGATCAGACGCGCCCGCTTGAACCCGAAATAGCGGGTGTAGAATCGTTCGACTGCCGCCGGGTCTTTGCAGTTCAGAGCCATGTGAGAAAAAACGAGATTGGCCATGGTGATTCCCCTCTCGAAGCCTACGCTTCACCAGATAGAATTTCGACGATTTTGTGGGCAAAGAGGTGACAGTGCGCGCCACTGCGCCCGGTGACGAGATCACCATCGACCACGACATCTTGATCGGTGTAGATGGCACCCATGTTTTTGACGTCGCCGTACAGGTTGTTATGCGCTACAACCGGGCGACCCTTGACCAGTTCCGGCGCAGAGGCAAGCAACCACATCCCGTGACAGATAATGCCTTTGAGAATGTCCTTTTGAGCGAATGCGCGCTTGAGAAATTCGGTTGCCGGTGGTAGTTTGCTTACGTCATTGGTGTAGCGCAACCGGTCGGATACCATGCCCGACGGCACAATGATCGCGTCGTAGGTTTTGAGCTCTGCGTCGTCGATGTCTTCGAAGCTTTCATGAGCCGTGAACGGCGCGCGGAACTCGTGCCCCTGAAACGTCAGCGAGGGCTGGCCCCACAGGCGCGTCAAGAAATGCACGTCAGCGCCTTCTTCTGCGAAACGGCGCTCGTAATAGAAAATCTCCGGCTCGTAGAAGTCGCTTTCGATCAGAATGCCGATTTTTTTGCCCTTGAGTGTCATATCACCTTCACCATTTCATAGGGGCAAGCCCCGCAGCCCGGGGCCGCCCCCTATTGCGATTGTTAGCTCAAACCGTGATCCTGTTTGATCATGTCGGCGCATTTCTCGGCGATCATCAGGATACCCGAATGGCAGTTGCCCGATGGCACGACCGGGAAGACGCTCGCATCCGCGACGCGCAATCCCTCAACGCCGTACACGCGCAACTGCGGGTCCACCACCGCCATTTCATCCGAGCCCATCTTGCACGACCCGGACTGGTGATGGTACGAGTCGGCGCGGCGCTTGGCGAACTCGCGCAACTGCGCGTCGGTCTTCACATCAGGGCCGGGCAGCAGTTCTTCACCCACCCATTCAGAGAATGCCTCGGTCGCAAAAATATCACGCGCGAGTTTGGTGGCCTGCACCAGCCGGTCGAGATCGGACTCCGCGCCGAGGTAGTTCGGGTTGATCAGCGGTTTATCTGTCGGGTCCGCGCTCGCCAATTTGATCCAACCGCGCGACATCGGGCGCACCACGCCGGGCAGAATGCTGACCGAATTGGGATGCCCCTGGCCGACGATGATGTCAAACGGCACGTGCACGAACGCGATTTGCAGGTCTGGCCCAATCCAGCCCGGATCGGACTTGCAGAACAAGGCCGCTTCGGACAGGTTCAGGTTGCCCTGCGGGACCGGCTTCTTGCATTCGCGGATCACGCCGGTCAGCACGTGATTGTGGAAGTTCTGGCCCACCCCGGGCAGGTCCACCAGCACGTCAATGTTAAATTCCTTCAGGTGATCCGCCGGGCCAATGCCGGACAGCATCAGCAGCTTGGGCGATTCCAGCGCGCCACCCGCCACCACTACTTCACGCCGGGCACGGGCCGTCTTGGTTTCGCCATTTTGGATGTATTCCACGCCCATGCAGCGCTTGCCTTCAAACAGCAGGCGCGACGCAAGCGAATTCGTGCTGAACGTGAAGTTCTCGCGGTTCAGGATCGGCTCGAGGTACGCTTCATTCGCGCCGTGACGCTTGCCATCACGGATATTGAGGTGATGCCAGCCCGCGCCTTCCATGTTCGGGCCGTTGAAGTCGTCGGTGGGCGGGAAACCCAGTTCCAGACAGGCGTCGATAAACGCCTTCGAGGTCGGGTTCGGGTTGTGGTCCTTGGCGTTGATCACACTGATCGCGCCGCCCTTACCGCCGGTGGGATTGGTGTCGTCTTCCTGGTCTTCCGACCGTTGGAAGTAGGGCAGCACGTCGTCGTAAGCCCAACCGGGGCAGCCGTTATAGGCCCAGTTGTCATAATCTGACCGGTGGCCGCGAATGTGCATCAGGATGTACAGGTTACTCGACCCGCCGGGCGTCTTGCCACGCGGCTCGTAGGTCTGGCGGCCATTCAGGGCGGGCTGCGGCGTGCTGCTGTAGCCCCAATCGATCTCGGAGCCAAACAGCGTAAACCATAAAGCGGGGTTGCGCACATTCTCCGGGATATCCGGACCACCTGCTTCCAGCAGCAGCACCTTCACATCCGGGTTTTCGCTCAACCGGTTGGCGACCGCCGATCCACCAGGACCCGCACCCACAACAATGAAATCATACTCGCTCATGACAGACCCCTTCTTGCATAGTGCTCATCACTCATTACCTTTGAGACTCATTGGGCGTATCCTGCCGGCGCTAGTGCCCTGGCCCCACGCCGAGTTGCTGCATGAGGCCCGCCACATCGGTAATGCCCCAATGCTCCGCGATCTGGCCGTTCTCAAACCGCAGGAAGTGCATGGCTGAGACAGACACCCGTTTGCCCGTCGCCGGGATACCCATAAACTCACCTTTGTGTGTGGCATGCACAGTATCGCGGCTGGCGACCCGGTCGTCTTCGCCCAACATCTGGCGCAGGTCATATTCCAGGTCTTGAAATGCCCGGCGGAACATCGCCACAAACTGTTTCAGGTCTTCGCGCCCGGCAGGCTGGAGGCCAAAGCTGTGGTCCACGTAATCTGCGGTAAACAGCTCATCGACCTTATCAATCTGCCCCTGACGCCAAACCTCTTCGATGAACCGTTCGGCGATTGTTTTGTTGTCCTGTGATGTCATTGCCCGTTTCCAATATCCACCCGCACCTAGTGCGGATTGGTTAACTGCCGCCGCTCACCTGGTCCAGGAAGGGTTTAAACGGCACCGAGTCGTGGAAGTTCGCCATATACGAGATTTTGCCGTTTTCAAAGCGGAAGTAGTTCATGACTTCCGCCTCAATCGGCTTGTCAGTGGCCGACGACGCCAGCGCAGAGATATGCGACACGACCGCCGCTTGATTGCCATCGACAACGATATGCTTGGCCACGTTCTGGAACTTGGCGTAAGCCTCGCCCATGCCGTCCATCATAGGCCGCAGCGTAGCCAGCCCTTCGATGTGACCGGCCAACTGCTCATCCATCACCATATCGTCTGCGAACAGGTCACACCACACGCTCCACTCACCGGCGTTTGCATGTTCGTAGTAGGCGTCCACGATTTCACGCGCGGTAGGGGTTGAAAGCTGCTGGATCATCGCCAGCATATCGACTTCGTACCAGCTCTTGACGATCTGACCGGCATCATTGATCTGCAACACGCCGATCTCGGTCCAGGTCGCCTTACGCCCGCTAGGCTTCAACATACCCATCAGGTCAATGCCGGTATGCGTGCCGCTTTGGGTGAACCGGCCCACGACCTGATTTTCGTCCGCGAACATGAGATCAATCGTCATACGATAATCGGGCATGGCTTCACGGAACATCTTCGCCAGCATTTTCACCCCGGCAGCACCGGGCGGAAGGTCCGGCGCGCTGGGACTCATATGCTCAGGCGCGAATAATTCGTCGGCCACCTCGTATTTGCCCAGATTCCAGATTTCATCGATCATGCGCCACATGATCATTTTGTTACGTTCGATCTTTGATAACGACATGGGGAGTTTGCCTTTCTTATTTCAGAGTCGAATCCTCGAACAGTGTTGTGACAACCAGATGAGCCAGCCACAGCTACCTGGCGCTTGTCCAATCCTCCAGCCAAAACGGGGTCAAAGCATCCCACGTTCGCCCAGGCGAGTTGCTGTGGCAGGTCCCCGGACCATCGCGCAGTTGGTTTTCGCAGTGATCACGTCAATGAGGGGCGCGAAGTCGGGGACTGCCAGTGAGTACAGTATTAACGTGCGTTTGAACTCTTCCAGCCTCACCCTACCCTGATTCGAGCCAACGCCGTGCGTGCTCATAAACCTTCACCACCAGACCGGATGGTCGCGGCTCTGTTTCCGGCGGGCGTTGACGCCGGTCGCAACCTCTTGGATCGGTGCAGGCTGCTGCCAGCGTACAAGACCAGCGACAGCCCTCCACAGAACGTCTTTTTAGCCGCCGGGTGAGGTAAACGGCGGAATCACACCTAGCTGGATAAACAGCCCCAGTTGGTCCAGGTCTTGCCAGCGCTCGATGATCTGACCATCGGCGTTGAAGCGGAAGATAGCCGTACCCGTCCAGGACACTTCTTTGTCGGTGGGCGGAACCATCCCCATGAAATTGCCCGTCTGGGTGCCGGTCTGGATGCCGCGCACAGCGACCAGATCACCTTCGGCGATGACGTGCGTCACTTCGAATTGAAGATCAGGGAAGGCTGCGATGAAGGTGTTATACAGGTCGATGAATGCATCGGGCCCCACTAAATCCTGGAAACCGGCCCCGCCATAGCTGATAAAATCTGGCGCTAGCAGTTCGCGCAAAAACTCGATGTTCCCGGCGTTCGTTTCATCATAGAGCTTGATGATATTCGCTTTGTTGAGGGCGGTTTGATCTCCCGGGTAATCTTGCGCCTGCGTCCGCTGAGTCACTTGGAACACGGCGGCGACCAGCACGACGATCATTGCGAATAAAACCACTCGTTTCGACAATTCAGGCCTCCATAAGACCCTGCTATGTTTCTGATTGACGATCTCTGTCGCCGGTGCTAAATCTCGGCAACGCCATATTCATGATCCGGTCATCCGGGCATCGAGATGGCACCCAACTGCACCATCATTCCGAACAGGTCCAGGTCAATCCAACCATCGGTTACCTTGCCGTCCACGACGCGGAAGATACGCGTACCGGTCCAGCCGATCTCCTTGTTCGTGGGCGGAATGCCCATGAACGACCCGGTGTGTTTGCCCGTGATCACGCCCCGCCCCGCGACTTTGTCCTGTTCGGCGATCAAATCTTCGAAGGTGTACCACAAGTCAGAAAACGCGCTGGAGAACATGCGGTACGCATCCTTCAAGCCTTCGATGCCGGGTTTTTGCCCCGGAAGCGCGTTGTGGTCGACGAATTTGGGGTCTACAAACTTGTCAAACTGGTCCAGATCCCCCGTATTGGTAGCATACACATACCGCGTGACGACCCAGCGGTTATAATCCAGCGTACCCGGCTCAATCGGCTTAATGAGCTGCTCGCGCAGACCCATCAGGTCCGGCTGGCCGTAGTGCTCCACGATCTTGTTATTCACCACGCGGAAAAATCCCAGCGATGACCAGACAACCCGCCTGCCGGTCGGATCGATGCCCATGAAGGGCCGCCCCAGGTGGGTCGCGCGCCCGGTGACACGGGTCGCTACCCAGTCACCTTCCGCAGTCATATCGTCAATCGTGAAGTGGACATCAGGAAACGCACCCCGGAACATGACCGGGATCGCGCGGATGGCGTCAAAGCCACCGGTCGGCGCGCCAGGGGGTGCACTATGGTCCAGGTAGTCTTCTGCATAGATCTCCGGAATCGCGTCGTACTGCCCGCCGTTGATGACTTCCTCGACAAAACGGCGGTAAAGGGCCTTCTTGGGATCTTCAGACATGTGTTATGTGCCTCCTTGTGCTATCACGTAGATGAGAGACGACCACGCCGGTCGGTTATTGTCCACTCTGGCCGGGTGAAGGGATCATGCCGATCTGTTGCATCATAGCCATGACATCAAAGATGCCCCAGCGCTCGATGACTTTTCCGTCTTTCATACGAAAATAGTTGATCCCATAGACTTTGACGGACTTTCCGGATGGGGGCACACCAAACAAATCGCCTGTGTGGGTGCCTGTGATCTCGCCTAAATAGACGACCTTGTCACCTTGCGCGACGATGTGGATCATTTCGTCGTGGAAGTCTGCAAATCCTTTGTGGAAACCGCTCGCTGCTTCGTACAGACTCTCACGCCCGCGTGTCGGCACTTCAAAGAACCGTTTGGGCGGGTTATCCACAAAGTCCGTTGATACCGCCTCATCGATGAAAGCCAGGTTGCGCTTGTTCCACACTTCCTCATACATTTCCAGAATTATCGCCTTGTTGCGTTCCTGCTCAGTCGACATAACTACCTCTTCCCGCAATCAACCCCTACGCTCCCAAAAGCAGGGAAGTCGCCGCCGTAGCATGGGTGGCGGCCTCCCCAGCATTTACGGCCGATTACTTGTCCTGATCGGGCGACGGGATAGCTCCCATTTGCTGCATCATGCCCAGCATGTTCAGCTCGCCCCAGCCTTCCGTGATCTTGCCATCCACGACACGGTCGATACCGATCGACGTGACCTCGATCTTGTTGCCGCTGGCCGGTACGGGTCCGAACGGCCCCGTGTGGGTGGCACGCCAGGTCATACGAATGGTAGAAAACTCACCTTCGGTGATGATGTCATCCATCGTCATCTTGCCATCGGGCATAGCCTTGTGCCAGGCTTTGACCATTCCGATCACGCCATCCGGCCCTTGTTTGATGTCCTGCCCGCCCGCGCCATGCGCGGTGAAGTCGGGGTCCACCAGTTCGTACGCGATGTCGTAGTTCTTCTTGTTCCACAGCTCTTCAAACCAGCGGGCAAAGAGCTTGCGGTGTTCTTCAGCTTTGGACATGGAATTATCCTTCCGGCTGTCGCCTAACGGCGTTAATCACCGCCACCTTGTTTCTTCTGCTGTTCGATGACGCCCTTCATGAGCTCGTTGGCCGCGGGGTGTACCTTGGTGTAGTAATCACCCACCAGGTATTCCAGGTTCGGCATCGGGACACCCGCAATACTCCACTCACCGACAGGGGTTTCCTGAATGATGCAGTAGGTATAGGGGCGAACCACGTCACCCAGCACCGATACGAAGGTATCGGTCATTTTTTGCAGCAGCTCGCGCTTTTGTTCGGGCGTAGCGACCACGTCTTTAATGAACTGAATTGTGATTACGGGCATTTCCCTGCTCCTTGTTAGGCCCCTCACCAGAGTGAGGGACCGCCATTGTGTCAAAACGGTGTGTGCTTAGAGCCGTTCGGCCTTGGGGCCAAACGGAGACCAGAACTGGTCATACTCGGTGGTGCCATCACCGAAGATCCCGGCGTGACCTTCGATCACTTTGCCATTGCGCCAGCGCAGGACATGCACGACATCAATGGACAGCTTGGTGTACGGCACTTTGCCTTTGCCCTCGTACCCGGCGCGATAGCCCTCGTTGTAGGTCACGTCAGCGGAATACTCGTCGCTGACCATGAGAGCGGACCGTTTCATGTTGAAGCTGTTGTTGGACAACGCCCCTACCTGGCCCATGAAGCCCAGGAAACCATCGAGGCCGTGATACCACCCAGAGAGCGGGTTATGTCCCGGCACCAGCCAGTTCATGTCCTTATCCCAGTACTTTTCGATCTCGGCACGGTCGCCACTGGCGAGTGCCTCATAAGCCTTGCCGACAAGCTCCGGCGTTACATGTGGCATGTTATTCTCCCTTGTTCAGAAACTGCACGTTTGTACGATCCGAGTTGTTCCCGGCAGCACGTTTAGTTACCCTTCAGGCGGGCCGGAATACCTTTCAGTTCGAACATCGCCCACATGTACGTATCCACGCCGTGTTGGTCGGCAGTGTGCACCTGAACGGTGTGAATTTTGCCGTCTTTGATGCCGTAGGTGGTGCAGGTTGGGAACAGGAATTCCTGATCGCCCACTTTGCCATGCCCCATGTGTTTCTCGACCACAGTGCCGTCGTCCAACTCGCCAAAGTGCGCGTTATCGACGACGATACCTGCCTGGAACAGCGCGCCGAAGAACGCGATCACGGCGTCTACGCCTTCCATCTTGCCAGACAGCGGATGGTGGCCGGGCATGCTCCAGGTCATGTTCGGGTGGAACAGGTCGCGCTTGATGGCGGCCATGTCGCCCTTGGCAAAATAGTCGTACATCTTGAAAACGAGATCGGTGTTCGCCATGGTATTTCTCTCCTTGATGTTTATGGCTGTGTGTGACAATCTCTGCTCATCGGCAACCTGCCGCCAGCAGAACGCTTTCCGGCAGGTCACCGCTTCGCAACGGACTCGGGGAGTAGTTAGAGTGGCGCAGAGCCTGCTCGTAACTTCAATTCGTCAACAACATACTTGGTGACCACCGGCTTGCCGGATGTTGGCGAGCGTTTGACCACCCAGGTCTGGTAAGCGTCCATTATCAGTCGTTCGCTCTTGGCCGCCGGAGGCTTCCAGCGACTGGCTTCCCACAGCACGACCAGCTTGATATCGGCGCGGCTTTTGTCGGGCGAGAGCGTGATATTCAGCTCTTGCATGGTGTGGACCTCATCAAAAAAGATGCGGATCACGCCCTGGTACCAGCCCTCAAACTCGGCCAGACTGCGCAGCGTGGCTTCTGGAAACACCATCTCCAGCTCGCCGTCAGAGACAAATGGCAGCACGTCTACCATCGGTTTGTGAACGTCCAGGGCGCGGTACCAATCCCGCACCATCTCGTCGACCTCAGCCTCGGTTAAAGGCGCTAGATTGCTCATTGTCAATTTTCCCCTTTGACTACGATTCTTTTGGCTTGACGGCTTTGACACCGGTAAAGTGACGGATCGCCTTACCATCTTTGAAGGTGAACACGTCGTACACCTGGGCCTCACCGATGTCTGTTTCGACCGTCGCCTCAAAGAAGATGGCGTCGTCGATCTCAGCAAAGTTGTCGGTTGACAGCAGCTTGATCTTGCCCAGGTGCCCCAGGTAGTTCTTGAAGTGCTCAAGCAGTTGATCGCGCCCGCGCACCGTGAATTCAAAACCGACCAGCACGGCATCAGGATGGTACTGGGTTGTCACAAGCCCCTTGATATCTTGTTTTGCCAGAAAATCGATCTGGCGCTCGTAGAATTCTTGCCCTTGCGTTTTTGCCATGATGACTTCTATCCCGTTGGTATACCTGTTGGTAGAACCGCGACGTAATGTTACTTACCGCTGCTGGCGTCCGGCAGTTTGCTGCTGACCACTATGTCGATCAGGAAGGGACCGTCATGCGCCAGCATTTGTTTGACTGCCGGGCCGACTTGCTCGGGTCGTTCGACGCGCACGCCGGGCACACCCATCGACTCAGCAACTTTCGCAAAATCGATTACCGGACCGGTCAGATCGAACGAGTCGGGGAATTCACTGGGCTGCATCCCCTGTTCGCGCCAGTACTGCATAATATTGAGCTTGAGCAGCATGTAGCTCTGGTTGTTGCAGATCACGAACTTGGCCCCAATGTTGTGGTGTGCAGCCGTCCACAACGCCTGAATGGTGTACATACTGCCGCCGTCGCCCGTGAACCCGATCACGGTCTTTTCGGGATGCGCCAGTTTCAGCCCCAACGCGCCCGGAATGCCGACACCCAGCGATCCGCCGCGTGTTTGGAAAAACGTGCCGGGTTTAGTCGGCGGGATGTAACGCGTCAGCGGGGGCGACGATGTCAGCGCTTCATCAAAGACCAACACGTCGTCGGGCAGGTGTTGGGCCAGTTCTTCCATGAACCGCGATGTTTGCAGCGGCATCTGGTCGCGTACCTTCTGGTCCGCCTCAAGCTGCGCCTGCAGCGCCTTGTTTTTGGCTGCGCCGCTGGCTTCCAGACGAGCGCGGGCCGCCTGTTTTTGGTTGGCAGACATGGCTGTATCCAGCGCGGTCGCCAGCTTCGCCAGCGTCAGTTTCGGATCGCTGACCAAACCCAGGTCAACCTGGAAATTCTTGCCGATCTCGTAGGCGTTCAAATCGACGTGGATAAGCTTCGCGCCGGGGGCAAACACGTCAGCAGTGGACAGGTACGGGAAGACTTCCGGGAAAACGTAGGTCCCCACGATCAAAATCGCGTCGGCTTCGTGCGTGACCTTGCTGCTGTTGGCCCCAAACATGTGCCCCAGGTTGCCTTTATACAATGGATGAGCGGCGCTGATATTGACTTCGGAGTTGTCCGCGCCCCACACATCTGCACCCAACAGTTCGGCTACCTGCGCCAGCTCGTTCTGCGCGCCCGAAAACGCCACGCCATCCCCCATAATAATGAGCGGTTTGCTGGCACCGGCTAACATCGCGGCGGCGCTGGTTACGACGTCGTCAGCAGGCGCAATACGCGTGCTGGGGATCGACGTGGGAACGACTTCTTCTTGCACCGGCTGGTCGAGAATGTCGGCGGGCAAGCAGACAAAGACCGGCCCCATCGGCGGGGTCGCTGCGATCTTGATCGCGCGGCGCAGCACGCGCAGCAGTGAGGACGGATCAACCACACGGGTTGCCCACTTCGTCACCGGCCTGGCCATGCCCACCAGGTCAGCCGCCATCTGCGAATCCATCGCGTCGTACCGAATCCCCGCCTCACCTGCGATGACGACAAGCGGCGCGTGGCCGCGATACGCCTGGTACAACATGCCGATGCCGTTCCCCAGGCCAACCCCGCTGTGAAGCTGCACCAACGTCGGTTTTTTGGTGGCCCGCGCATACCCATCAGCTATCCCGATAGCCACCGTTTCTTGCAGCCCCAGGATGTACTTCATACGCGGGTATTCGTTGGCAGCATCCAGAAATCCCTGTTCAACCGTGCCGGGATTGCCGAACATGTACTCGATCCCATCCGCGAGGAACTGCTCCATGATTGCGAAGCGTCCGGTTTTTTCCGCCATAGTTGCCTTTTCCTTAAAGTTAGCTCGAACAGCCGGGCAGGCGTGTTCAACGCGCCTGCCCGTAATGAATGGGTTACCAACCTGCGCGTGTCAGGCCGTTTTCCAGAACCTCGACCAGGTATTCACCGCACTTGCGCGAGGACGCCGTCGACCGGCTGGTGATGAATGGGTAGTCCACCAAACACGAAATCTTGCGTCCAACGCCGCTGTGATAACCACCCTCAGGACCGGCTGCGTCGCGCAGGATGAACTCCAGCGGGTACGGCGGCGGCCCCATGTTGAAGTCGGTCCCGACAAAGCCCGTGCCGTCTTTGTAGTCGTATTCCAGCGGGTGGCCGGTCACGTGCTTGCCCATAATGATGCTCTTGCGGTCGTACCAATCGCGGGCAAAGGCCAGGCACGTCACCGCGTAACATTCTGCCGCAATCGGCTTGCCAAGCTTGTAGAAGCCCAGGATCACGTCGTGCAGGCGCTGGTTATTGACCATGTCCACAATCGGACCGCTGCCCCCGACCATCAACAGCGCGTCGTATTCGGCCAGTTCAGCCTGCGCCTTATCGACCGCGTCGTTGTAGGCTTCCAGTTCGCGCAAGTAGTTGTGGGCGCTGAAGTAGGGCCGCTCTGGGAACCAGTCCTTTAAGCTAATGGGGTTATCCAGACGCGGGGACTTGTTGATCTCACGCGTTTTTTTGGCGTAATACTCGCTGGTTACCGATCGGTCCAGCGGTGGATCGATGTAATTCGCGCTCATGCTGGGGGGGAGGGCCGGCGCGCGTTTGCCGGTCGGAGTCATGAAGACCGATTCATAGCCCTGCTCGTCCAGGACGTCCAGCGGACCCACCAGTTCTTCGCCCCAGAATCCCCACTCCGATAATACAATCAAAATCTTCTTCGACACCTGAAACCTCCTGCTGGTTTTTGCCTGTACGAAGGGTGTGAAGCCTGTTGAGGTGATGAGTGAACAAACCATCTGCGGTGATAAACACTGCATCAACGATGGTACAATCTTTATTGTTCTAATGTGGATTGTAGTTATTCAAAAGATAAATGCCAATTTTATTTATACAATTTTTATAAGAATATTTTTTAATCATATTTTCTGTCTTACTATTCGGCTATTTCAAGCTCAAAAAACCGTCCTTGAACGTGGTTTTTCCGGCTAAAAGGGGCCTTATAACGGATACTTCTGTGCGCGGGCAACCAGCGGTGGGACATATCGGGGCAGAGCTGCTGATCGGGGGATCGTCGAAAAACTCATTTTGACATATGTATCTGATTAGTATAATCACTATACCAACAATCAATCAGGTTGGGGGCGTGGGGGAGCGAGTATGGTTTCCGGTCTTTTTCAGTTACGCACATCGAAGTCAGAACACGGACAAGATCAAAAGGTCGGCTGGCTGGAGCTTTTTTACGACCTGGTGTATGTGGCAACGGTGATCGCGCTCGGCGATAAACTGGGCGATGACGTGTCATTGGGCGGCGTGGGCAGTTTTGTCGTGTTGTTTCTTCCGATCTGGTGGACCTGGACCGGCATGGCGTTTTACATCACGCGTTTTAACGTCGATGATGTCGGGCACCGGCTGTTAGTGTTCATGCAGATGTTTGCCATCGCCGTGCTGGCGATCAACATCAGCGATGGTCTGGGCGACACCTCGCAGGCCTTTGCGCTGGCGTATGTCGGCGCACGCAGCATGTTGGTCCTGATGTACCTGCGGGTCGGGCAGCAGCGTCCGCAGGCGCGCCGGTTGACGATGCGTTATGCGTCCGGTTTTTCGCTGGCCGCGTCGATCTGGCTGATTTCGGCCTTTGTACCGCAGCCGGCGCGTTTCGTCTTGTGGGCAGTGGGCATGATCGTCGATTTCGGCACGCCGCTGCTGCCAAGCACCCGCCGCCTGCAGGCGGACATCCCGCCTGATACGCACCACCTGCCTGAACGGTTTGGGCTGTTTACCATCATCGTATTGGGCGAAGCATTTATCAAGGTGATCACCAGCGCATCCGGTCACGAATTACATACCTCAAATGGCCTGTACGGCGCGCTGGCGCTGGTCGTCGCCGTGACGCTGTGGTGGATCTACTTCGACAACGTAAAGGGGTCCGTCGTGCGGCGCACACGATTTGCCGGGCAGATATGGGTCTACACGCATCTGCCGCTGGTCGCTGCGATCACGGCCTTTGGCGTTGCGTCGAAAAAAGTCGTGCTGCTCGAACCGGGTCACGCGCTCAAGGATGAATACCGGCTGCTGCTTACGGGCGCGGTCGCTGCCGCGCTGTTTGCGATAGCCGTCCTGGACCTGACATCTACTGAGAATTCGAGCGACCTGGCCCGTAATTGGGTCGCGTTTGCACGCATGGCAAGCGCAGTCGTGATCCTGGCGCTTGGCTTGTTGGGCGACACACTCGGAGCGGGGGTTTTGATGGCAGTAGTCGCGGCGGCGTGCAGCATACAGATCGTGATCGACATTTCCAGAAGCGTCCCAGCTGCCGCTGAGCACGCATCGTGATGGCATCCTTTGAGAGGGGAAAACAGGCATGGCAAAACCGGCGATTTTTTCAGTAGACGACGATCCTAACGTCCTGCGCGCCATTGCGCGCGACTTACGCAGCCGCTACGGCGACCGCTACCGCGTGCTGAGGGCTAATTCGGGAGCGGATGCGCTTGACGCCCTGCGTGAACTGCGCAAAACAAACGATCCTGTCGCGTTGTTTGTCGTCGATCAACGCATGCCCCAGATGAGCGGCGTCGAGTTTTTAGCCGAGGCGATCCGTATCTACCCGGATTCGAAGCGCGCGCTGCTCACTGCTTACGCTGACACGGACGCCGCGATCAACGCCATCAACTCAGTTGCCGTCCATTATTATTTACTCAAACCCTGGGATCCGCCGGAAGAAAAACTGTATCCGGTGCTGGATGACCTGCTCGAAGATTGGCTGGCCACCTATCATCCGCCGTTTGAGGGCATTCGTATCGTCGGGCACCGTTGGTCGCCGGAGGCGCACGCCATCAAAGACTTCCTGGCCCGTAACCAGGTGCCCTATCAGTATCTCGACATCGAAGTGGAAGATGAAGCCCGGCAGGTGATGGACCAGTTTGGCGCAGACTACAACACGCTGCCGCTGGTCGTACTCCCCAACGGTGAATCCATGCAAGCCCCGCTGCCCAGCGCAGTCGCCGAAAAAATCGGGCTGCAAACGCATGCGGGCAAACAGTTTTACGATCTGGTGATCGTGGGCGGCGGTCCCGGCGGACTGGCCGCCGCCGTGTACGGCGCGTCAGAAGGGCTGAGCACGGTGATGATCGAGCGCCACGCGACAGGCGGGCAGGCAGGCACCAGTTCGCGCATTGAGAACTATCTCGGTTTTCCCTCCGGCTTGAGCGGCGCGGACCTCGCGCGGCGGGCAACCGCGCAGGCCAAACGGTTCGGCGTCGAAATCCTCTCGCCACAGGAAGCCGTCGGCCTGCGTGCCGACGGACCCTACCGCATCATCACGTTGAGCGACGGCAGCGAGCTGGCGAGCCACGCAGTCGTGATCGCGGTCGGGTTGACCTATCGTAAGCTGGCAGTACCGGGTGTTGACCAGTTGACCGGCGCGGGTGTGTACTACGGCGCGTCCCTGACCGAGGTTGTGTCGTGCCGCGACCAACCGGCATTTATCGTCGGTTCGGGCAATTCCGCCGGTCAAGCGGCGCTGTACCTGGTCGAATACGCCTCGAAGGTCGTGATGGTCGTGCGCGGCGATTCGCTTGAAGCCAAAATGTCACAGTACCTCGTGGACCGCATCTACGCACACCCGAATATCGAAGTACGGCTCAATTCGGAAATCACGTCGGTGCAGGGTACCGATCACGTCGAATCGCTGCTGCTGTGCGATCAAACAACGGGTGCCGTCGAGACGCGCCCGGCGGCAGCACTGTTTATTTTCATCGGCGCGATCCCGCGTACCGAAT
>CAYMTN010000010.1:0-45056 GCA_964393335.1 uncultured Anaerolineaceae bacterium | reverse complement strand
TTGTTTCTGGCGTTTGGTATCGCGTTTGCCATCAAGGTCCCGATGTGGCCGCTGCATTCCTGGCTGCCTGACGCGCACGTTCAGGCCCCGACCGCCGGGTCGGTTATCCTGGCGGGCGTGCTGCTGAAGATGGGCACCTATGGGTTTGTGCGCTTCAACCTGCCACTGTTTCCTGAGGCCAGCGAAACGTTCGCGCCGTATGTTGCCGTGCTGGCTGTGATCGGCATCATCTATGGAGCATGGGTCAGTTACGGTCAGAAGGACATGAAAAAACTGGTCGCGTACTCGTCGATCAGCCACCTGGGCTTTGTGATGCTTGGCATTTTTGCGCTGAACTCGGCAGGTATTCAGGGCGGCATTTTGCAGATGGTCAATCACGGCATCAGCACGGGCGGCTTGTTTTTGTTGGTCGGCGTATTGTACGAGCGCCGCCATACCAAGCTAATGGCTGCGTTTGGCGGAATCTGGAATGCTATGCCGCTGTACAGCGGGGTCGCGCTGGTGATCGTGCTGTCTAGCATGGGCCTGCCCGGTCTGAACGGGTTTGTCGGCGAGTTTACCATTTTGCTGGGTTCGGCAGGGTCTGACGTATTGAACTGGTGGTTCACGCCTTTTGCAGCGGTGGGCGTCATTCTGGCGGCTATCTACCTGTTGTACATGTTCAACACCGTGTTCATGGGTGCGCTGGACAACGAAGAAAACAAGAAGCTGCCCGACCTGAACTGGCACGAGTTGTGGGCGCTGGTACCGATCCTGGTCATGGTGTTCGTGATCGGGCTGCAGGCGGGTTTCTTTTTCAAGTACATGGATGGGTCGGTCAAGGAACTGGTCGATCATGTCAACACTACGGTCATGACGGCGGCTGGACGATGAAGGCGGTGACTCTCAATGTTTGAAGTCCCTGGTCTAGGCGATCTCAACGTCGCAGCAGCGCTGCCGGTGGTGGCGCTGGCGTTCGGCGCGTGTTTGTTTATTTTGGCCGACCTGTTTATCCCCAGGAATCGCAAACACATCACGGCGATGCTGGCTGCTGGCGGGCTCGGGTTTTCATTGGTGCTGTCGCTGCTGTCGCTGGGTGACGTGGTTGCTTTTGGCAATGGCGACACGACCGCGTTTGCCGGTATGTTCATGGCCGATAAATTCACGGATGTCGTTAATGTAATCGCCCTGGTCACGGCGCTGCTGGGCGTGCTGGTTGCCTATAACTACTTGCAGCGCACCGGGATGCAACGCGGCGAATACTATTATTTGCTGCTGTTTACTACGTGCGGCGTGATGTTGATGGGAGCCGCCGGTAACCTGGTCGTCGTGTTTGTTGCCCTGGAGCTGCTATCGATTCCGCTGTATATCTTGAGCGGGTTCCGGTGGCCCCAGCTTGAATCCGAAGAAAGCGCGATGAAGTACTTTATACTTGGCGCGTTTGCATCGGGTTTTCTGGTGTACGGCATCGCGCTTGTTTATGGGGCAACCGGCACGACCGATTTGCAGGGTATCTGGCAGTCGGTCAGCGAGATTGTCGCACAGGACGAACCACGTAAATACCTGCTGCTGGTGGGAGCCGGTTTGTTGCTGGTTGGACTGGGCTTCAAAGTGGCCGCTGTGCCGTTCCACATGTGGACGCCGGATGTATACCAGGGTGCGCCGACGTCGGTCGTCGCGTTCATGAGCGTGGCCGCCAAAGCGGGCGGTTTTGCGGCGCTGGTACGCGTGTTTGGCTGGGGCATGTCCAACTTCGTGTTGGACGGCGAGACGGTCGCCGCCTGGCAGACGACGATCTGGCTGTTGGCGGCTTTGACAATGCTGCTTGGGAATCTCGTCGCTGTCGTGCAAAGCGATCTGAAGCGCCTGCTGGCCTATTCGAGCATCGCGCACGCGGGTTACATTTTGATCGCGGTGGCGGCGGCAGGTTCTGCCAGTGTCGCTAATGAGGCGGCGCGCGCCGTCGTCATTTACCTGATGGCGTATGCGTTCACGAATGTGGGCGCGTTCGCGGTCATCATCGCCGTTGAGAAAGACGATGCCTCGAATACCGGCATCGAAAGCATGCGCGGGTTGGCGCGTGCCCAGCCGCTGCTGGCCGCGTCGATGATGATATTCATGTTAAGCCTGACGGGTATCCCGCTGACGGCGGGGTTTATCGGTAAGTGGTTCGTATTCAAAGCCGCGATTTCTGCCGACCTGATGCCGGTAGCCGTTATCGGCGTGCTGACCAGTCTTATCTCGGCGTACTACTACCTGCGTGTGGTGTGGTACATGTACTTCGAAGAGGGTGAAGCCGACGCGACGATTCCCTGGCCTTTGGCGTGGGGAATCAGTATTTCGGCGGTCGGGACGCTGTTTCTGGGCGTTTTCCCCTATCTGCTGTCCGACATGGCCCGCGAGATCACGTTGGCCTTTGGTGGCTAGCTGCTGGTCTGAGCAAAATGCGTTGGGAAGGGGCGGCCCTATGGCTGTCCCTTTTTTGTTGCTCAACTCACCGTCGCGCACTACAATCACGGCGTTTAGTGCCGTCAAAACACGGGACGATTTCTATGAGCAATCATGTTTCACAGTCTGACACATCGCCAGGGACCGACCCGGTGCCAGCGGTGCCGCTGGACGAATACGGCCAGCAGTATTTTGAAAATTATAACTATGCGGATCGTCCTTTGGGACGTTTCAGCATGTATTGGTTTGCCCGGCGTTATTACGCGGCGCTGGTGCGGCGTTTTGCGCCCCCTGGCGGCGGCAAACTGTTGGAACTAGGCTGCGGCCTGGGGCACTTGTTGGGACTGCTACAAAACGATTTTGCGTGTGTTGGCATTGACATTGCTGACTACAGCATCGAGCAGTTGAAACGTAACGCGCCCCTAGCCGAAGGTTTCGTGATGAGCGCGGACGATCTCTCATGTTTTGCCGAGGGTGAGTTCAGCGTGGTCGTCGCGCTGCATCTGGTCGAGCATCTGCCCGATCCCGCTCACACGATCCGGCAGGTGAACCGGATTTTGCGGCCCGGCGGGTTGTTCCTGTTCGCGACGCCGAATCCCGGTTACAGCCTGCGGCGCTTCAAGGACCCGCAGACGGATGCCATCGGCAAGGACCCGACCCACATCAACGTACAACTCCCTGCCCAGTGGCGCGCGTGGTGCGAGGCCAGCGGATTCGCCGTGCTGCGGCATTTTGGCGACGGGTTGTGGGATGTGCCCTACTTCCCCTGGGTGCCGAAATCCATACAGTTTGGGTTGTTGGGGTTACCGGCTGTGTTCCAGGTCATGACGCGGACCACACTCACTCCACTGTCCCTGGGTGTAAATCAGGTGGCGATCACGCGAAAGACACAGAGTTTTGAGGAGAATTCGTGATGCGACTCGGACGCCGTGTGGTATGGGCAGGTGTGGCGGGCGGCGGGCTGTATTGGCTGGTGCGCTATTTTCGCCCGCAGCATTCCAGCCTGGTGCTGAACGAACGCGTTGTCATCATCACCGGGGCATCTTCGGGAATCGGGCGAGCGCTGGCGTTTGCTTTTGCGCGCCGTGCGGCGCGTGTCGTGCTGGTCGCGCGGCGTGCTGATCGTCTGGAAGCCGTCCGGCGAGAAATCGAACCCTACACCGATGATGTGCTGGTCATTCCGGCTGATGTGACCGATGCCGCCCAGTTGCAGCACGTGGTCGATCAGACGGTTGAAACCTTTGGGCGGATTGATGTCCTGGTGAACAATGCAGGCGTGTGCCTGAGCGGGCCGTTTCAAAATCAAGACTCCGCTCTTGCCGAACACATGCTGCGCCTCAACCTATGGGCACCGATTCGGCTGACCCAACTGGTGCTGCCGCACATGCTAGCCCGCCATCACGGTTACATCTTGAACGTGGGTTCCGGGCTGGGACGGACGGCGATGCCGATGTTTGTTTCGTACGCGGCGAGCAAGTACGGATTAGCCGGTTTCAGCGATGCGCTGCGCCGCGAGGTGAAGGGAACCGGTGTTCACGTGACGCTGGTGCTGCCAGGGTGGACGCACACCGATATGCTCACAGCCGATGTTGAAGAATTCGTGGGACGCTGTGGTTTTGAGGTCGAACACCCCGACGACGTGGCCGAACGCGCCGTATTGGCGCTCGTTCACGGTCAAAACGAGGTCATTTTGGGCGGAAAACTCGCAACGGTCGGCATTCTGACCGAGCGTTACGCACCGCTGCTCGTGCGCTGGTACTGGCGGCTGCGGCTGACGCCGGAGTGGATCGCGGTTATGCTCAAGCTCAGCGACCGCGATGCTTAGGGTGTCGTGCGGCGTTTGGCCTCCAGCCATGAAGCCAACATGGTATGCGTGCTCTCGAACGCTAATTCCGGCAGCGGGTCCGACGCGGCATACCATAACACGGCCTGGGCGTCGTCTTGGGGACGGGCGGTGCCATTCAGCACGCTGGCTGCGTAGATGATGACGATCGACGCGCCAAAGGTGCCGGGTTCGCCCTCGACCGCGATCAACCGCGTTACGGCAATCTCCAACCCGGTTTCCTCACTCACTTCACGGATGACGGCCTGTTGTGGTGCTTCGCCATAATCGACGTATCCGGCAGGCAGCGCCCATTTTCCGCGTTCCGGGTTCATGGCACGCTGGACCAGCAGCACGCGATCATCTTTTTCGATAAACGCCACAACGGCCACTTTCGGGTCTTCGAAATGGATGAACCCGCAGGCGGAACAGACGCGGCGTACTTTCCCATATGTCTGCTTATCCTGCATTTCGTGCCCGCAGACCTGGCAATAGTTGATGGGTGCTCGCATGGTCAGAATATCTTCCTGCGCCCTATGACGTTGAGTGTAACCGAGAAGACCAACAGCACGGCACCCAGTGCAACCAGCCACCACACATCACGCTTGCCTGTTTCACCCTGCGCGGATTGTGATTTTTCCGACGAAGTGCTGGTCGGAATCTGGGCGATTTCTTGCGGGACTGTCTCGGCGGTTGGTGCAGAAGCTGTTTTGTCGAAGCGTCCGGCTTCATCTGACGTGGTCGTGTTGTCGTCGGTGTCAGGTGATTCACGCAGCGCTCCTGCTGGCGGCACGCCACCACCTGCGGCTTCTTCGCCTGCATAACCGGTATCAGCGCCGGTATCCGCCACCGCCTGGCTGGCGGCGATAGGCGCTTGTGCGGGTTCGGCCCCACTACTGGCGGCGGAGCCGTCAAATGCGCTGCTGGTTTGCGGTGCTGTGCTCGTGCGTGATGGGGCCGGAGGCGGTGCTGCCGCAGCCCCGACGCTGACGCCGGGGGCGGGCTGCTCGATTTCAGAGGCTGCTTCCGGGGCCACTTCGGCAAACTCCTGCGGCGCGTTGAGCGTGTCAGCCAGGGGCGTGGGCGTGACGGCCAGCGTTCTGGCCGGTGCGGCGCTGGGCGAAGACAGCGGCGTACCCGCATAGACCGTGCTTTGCATCGCCATCGTGGACTGGAATCCCTCACCGGCGTAGACGATCGACGTGCCTTCGGCTGTAGCTGTTTCCAGGCGGGACGTAGCCGGGGTATTCGTGCCGCGTTGTGCCACGTTCGCGGCTTCCTGCTCGCTTCTGCGTTCGTTGCGTGACATTGACGGTTGCTGACTCAGCGCAATCGCCAGCGCGATGACGACGATCGACAACACCGTGCCGAGCGCGCCTGCCAGTTCCAACGTCGATCCAAAACTGAACAGTCGTCTCCACCGGGGCAGCCGGTGTAGTGACGGATCGAGTGTGAAATCGCGCGGCGCTTTCAGGCGCGGCAAATCACCCACCAGGGCGGCAGTGGCGCGCAGATCGTCCAACTCCTTACGCAAGGCGGTTTCGCGGATCAGCCGCTGTTCGAGGGCCCCTTTTTCACGAGCGGACAGCTCGCCGTCCATGTAGGCGGAGAGCAGTTCCAGATCGTGTTGAGAGGGCTTATGCTGCGGGTGTGCCATGATTGTCCTGTGAGTCTATCTCGACGGCTTGGTCTCTATCAATCATCCATAAGACGGTATTCGAACGGCAAGAGTTCCCGTACACCTTGCAGGCAGTCGCGTAACCGGGTGCGCGCCCGGCTCAAGCGTGATTTGACGGTTCCCAGCGGCAGGCCGGTGATGCTGACGATGTCTTGATACGGGTATCCTTCGACGTCGGACAGCACCGCGATCACACGCTGGTTATCCGGCAGGTCGCTGATACAATCCTGGATGGCGGCGGCCAGTTCACTGCGTTGGGCGTGCTGTTCGGGGGTTTCGTGCTGGCTGTGCAATTGCAGGCCCATCACCGGGCTGATCTCGTGCAGCGCGTCCAGCGATGCGACCGGGCGGCGCTGGCGGCGGCGTAGTTCGTCGTAGCACGCATTGGTTACGATACGCATCAGCCAGGGTTTGAAGCGGTCGCCCCGGAACTGATGCAGCTTACGATAGGCCGCGATAAATGCTTCCTGGGTGGCATCGGCAGCGGCATCACGTTCACCCATGACGCGGTAGGCAACGGTATAGGCCATGTCCTGGTAGATCAGTACAAGCTGGTTGAAAGACTCGATATCACCCTGCCGTGCAGCCTGTATCAGGTCACTCTCGTCCATACGGTACCCGATGGGGTGGTCAGCCTGTTGATAGTCTCAAAACGCCATTGACGGAACCGCCAATTCCGCATATACTTGGCGCTGTCAAAGGCCGAAGTGGCGGAACTGGCAGACGCACGCGACTCAAAATCGCGCGGGGTAAAACCCATGTGGGTTCGACTCCCACCTTCGGCACCTGTCATACTCGCAAACATGAGCCGGGGCAACCCCGGCTCTTTGTTTTTGAGTCCATGCCAACCGAGTATTTGTGCGATCTGCTAGATGCGGATTATAACAAGGGATACTCATCCGGTCTAGCACAACAGATCAGGCAAGGCACTATGACGACCAAACGATACGTGGGATCACTGTTAATCGGCGTGTTGATCGGGCTGTCTTTTGGCGTTTTTTTGGGCTGGGGGCCGTTTCAGGTGGAGTACAAAAACAGCTCCCTGGATGCCCTGGCCCCGCGCTACCAGGAAGAATATACCGTGATGGTGGCCGAAGGCTACCAGTATGACCAGGATATCAACGCGGCGCTGGCCCGGTTGCAGCCTTTGGGCAAGGAAAACACGATCAATTACATCAGGGAGTTAACCGAACGGTATATCAGTCAAAGTAATGTGCCCGCGATTCCGCCGCTGGTGGCTCTGGTCGAGGCTCTGTTAGGGCCGGAAAACCTGCCGCCAGTGATGGACCTCTATCGTTCGACGCCAGTTCCTACGCCTGCTTCGCAAGGGCTTCAATAGTGCGCTATGGCTTCCGACAGACATTTACGAACTAAGAGCGGTATTTCGTGGTTTGCCCTGGTGCTTGGCATTGCGCTGGGAATCTCTGCGGGTCTGATTTACACCTGGGAAATCGACCCGGTGATCGAACGTAATACGGCCCCCTGGCAGTTGAGCGCCGAAGGGCGCGAGCAGTACGTAGTCGCTGTGGCGCTGAGTTATACCTACAATCACGATCTCAACCTGGCGTTTGACCGGTTACGCGGGCTGCGCCCGGATCAGCCTGTGTGGGATATGGTGGCGCAGATTGCGTGTGACCGTGTGAAGACCGGAAAAACGGTGACTAACAGCGATGTTCGTGTCATTCGCGCTCTGGAGCAGCTTTATCGTTCGCAGGGGGCGAGTAGCTGCGCGGATGGGTTATACCCGCCGCCCGCCGCCGTGACATTCGCCACACCGGTGCCCACGGTGACGCCGACGCCCACCCTCACGCCCCCATTCACCAAAACGCCTACGCCGCCGCGCCCTACTGAAACACCCATTCAGGCATTCAATCCGACGGCAACGCCGCCGCAGGGCAGCCGGTTTGTGTTGGGGCGTTTGCAGTCGTTCTGTGATCCTGATCAGGACGGCGTGATCGAGGTCCGCGTATACGACTGGCGGGGGCAGGGCATGCCGGGCGTGCAGGTGACGGTGACATGGGGCGGCTCCGAGAAGGATTCCTTCTTCACGGGGCTAAAACCGGAGCGCGATGCGGGATACGCCGACTATGACATGGAACCGGGACGCTCGTATTCCATATCGATTCCCGGCCTGGTGTCGAATACCCCCTCAGTCGATGCCACGCCCTGTGAAGCGACAGTCAACAACCAGACGGTGACGGCTACGACGTCGTACTGGATCAACTTCCAGCAGCAGGCGAATTAACAGGCATTCCTGCACCACGATCAAAACAGGCGGCTGCTTATGTTGTGAAGCAGCCGCCTGCGTTTTTGGGGGGCAGACGGACCAGGTTCAGAACTGCGGCTGCTGTGCTGCGTCAAGCGTCCACAGGTCGAAACGGGCTGGCCCGGCGCTGTTGACGTTCGCCAGCCAGGGTTGTTGCAGCCAGGCGGCGGTCGAGATGAACAGCGGGGTGACCGGGAACGTTCCTGCGGAGCCGAACAGCACGGCTTCGGCCTCGGTGTACAATTCGGCGCGTGTCGCCGGGTCCATCGTCACAGCGGCGCGGTCAATGAGCGCGTCGGATTGATCGCACTCGCGCCCGGTGCGCATATAGCCGTAATGGCAGTGCAGTGCGTCGCCGATCCAGGCGTTGGCGTCAGGGTAATCGGCGCTCCACACCGCGAACCAGATCGGAGAGCGTGTCACTTTTTCCGGGTCGTAGGTGGCGTGGCTCAGCTCGATCAGCAGCGTGCGGGATAGCGTTTTGATCTCAAACAGGGCCGGGTTGCAGCCCAGGGTGGTTACCCACTGTTGGATAATGAACTGGCCGACATCGGTCCACAGTGGGTCGTCGTCGGGCATGATCAGAATGATGGGTTCCTGCACGCCGTCGCAGTTCCCGTAACCGGCAGCGCCGAAATTCATCTGGGCTTTCGCCGGATCATACAAACTGGTGACCGGCGCTTCGGGTGCGGCGACCACGCCTGATGGGGTGAATCGTGAGACGGCCTGGGCGCGCCCTGGGAAAAACTGGCGGACCAGCGCGTCCCGATCGATGGCATACGAGAGTGCGCGCCGCGCTTCTGGCGTGCTGACCGTCGCCCGATCAAATGAGAACGCCAACATCGTCAAAGACGTTCCTTCCGCGACGTGCAGCAGGTCCGGGTACAGGCTGCTGGCGGCAGCGATCTCGCCGGAGTCCAGGCGAGCCATATCGGCGCGTTGGCTGCCGATCAGTCCCGCCGGGGTGGTCGCCTCACCCGTAAACGTTACGTCGATGTTTTCCACATTACCCGCGTATGCATCCGGCCAGAAGGGATTGCGCACCAGGGATAATCCCGCGCTGTTCCAGCCTGTAATGGCGTATGGACCACTGGTCATGATGGCCGCTGTAGACCAGTCCGCCGCGTCGGACGCTGATTCACGCGCCAGGGGACGCAGTTCCGGTGTGCTCAACAGCGTGAGGAAATAACTCGCCGGAAAAAGCAGGTCGATTTCCAGCGTGTGCGGTCCTGTAGCACGGACGCCCATTTCCCGTGCGATGAACAGGTCGTTGATCACTTCGGGGAAGGCATTGGCGACGGTTTTGCAGCCCTTGATCACCATCAGGTTCGCGGTCACGGGGGAGGGGCGCAGCGGATCACACGCGCGTTCAAAGGCATACACAATATCACCCGCGACGATGGGCCGCACGGCGGTTATTTGCCCGGCGGCGGCACGCACCCATTGAATGTCGGTCCGTAACTCGAATGTCCAGGTCAGTTCGTCGTCGCTAACGGTCCAGCTTGTGGCGAGCATTGGCTCGATCTGGCCGGTATGCGGGTCAAACCGGGTCAGACCAACAAACAGGTTTTCGATCAGATCGCGCGTGTTCGGGTCAAAACGCGATACCTGCACCGGGTCCAATGTGCCGGGAGCGGGCATTGCCACGCGTAGAGTGACCGGCGCGCTGCTCTGGTGGAGTGGGGCGGTAGGGGCGGTGGCAGATGCCGGGGCGGCTATTCCGCTGGCGGCCAGACTCGCGCCGAAGGCCAATATACTCAAAGCACGCCGCATAAGTGGTTGCAGACGCTGCATGTGTTCCTCGCTGACGGTGGATTTTGGTCATATCAATCAAACAAATCGCCGCTATTGTAGCGTAAAACCACCATTCGTAAACCACCGTCTTGCCGTTTTCTGGACAACGGCGGAGATGTTACCCGATCACATTTGCACCGAAGACCAGCCATGTCAACAGCATGTCCAGCGCGACAAAAACGGCCCAGGGTCGCCAGAGCGGATAGCCGGGGCGATAGATGGCGATCAGCCCAGCGGATGACACCAACCCGGTGATCAATACCGCTGCGCCAACTGCCAGCCCTGGCGATGCCAGGCCCAACCCGGCTCTCACCAGCAGCGGCGATACGTGCATATACAAGGTAGGCGGCCAGAGCAGCTTGGCCGCGCCATACAGTGTCAGGGCCAATGGCAGCGTCCAAAAATCGGCGGACGTCAGCAGGATCAGGCCCGTCGGCAGCAGGAGCCACACCAACCCCAGCGGAATCCCGGCGACCAGCCCGGCGGTGATGTGCAGCCAGGTGTCGTCTGCCCGGGGCGAGGCAGTGGTCACGCCGCTTGAAGCCGTGTAAAGGTGAGGAACCGCATCACGCAGCCCGATCCATGCCAGGTGCAGGCCGCCGGACATGTCCGCACCCAGGATCGACGGCCCGGCATCCGCCGGACGCTGCGCCGCGATCTGGAAGCCGAACAGCCTACCGTCCCGCATGTAAATCACTGCCGGATGCCAGCCATCCACCATGCGCAAAGCAACGGCCAGCGGCAGGATATCGTGCTGGCCGGGTGCCGGATTCGGCCAGCGGAGCGCGGCAGTTGTGCCCTCCGGTGGAATCCTCGCGTCAATCCGGCCAATCACGAGATCGCTGTCAGAGATGCGTGTCGCGGGTGCAAACGTCTCCGGCAGTTGCAGCTCTGTGATCTGGCTGGCCGCCGGTTCCTCAAGGGGAAAGGTAAGCAGGAATACACGTTCGATGTCCGGCTGTCTGGCGTTGGTGATGCTCCAGATAACAGTGCCGTGTGTGCGGTCCAGGCCCAGGGCGAAGGCAAGCAGGCTGTCTTCCGGAGATAACACCAAGGAGTGTAGCGCGATCGGTGCATCCAGCGTGATAGTGGCAGGGTCTGCTGCCTGGTAGTGGATCGTCCACGCATCCGGTGTGGATGGTGTCAACCACACCACATGCAGCTGGCCGGTGTGGTCCATGCTGGCGGCGAAACGCTCCAGCCGGTTTGCCAGCGAGGTTGACGTAGGACCGGGCCGCCCGGCAGAATCGATGATGGTCGCCGCGAGTTGCCCGGCGCTGTCGTTGGCCCATAGCACCAATAGCCGCCCCCCGGAGAGCGGCATGCTCGAAAAGTCACGCCCGCCCCGGTCCGCCAGTTCGATAGGACCGCGCACGGTTTCGCCGTCAGTACGGATCAGCGCGCTGCGCAACCTGCCGTCCTGTTCCAGCCAGATCACGTGAAGTTGATCTGGCCCGGCAGCGGCAGCCTGCCAACGCGCCGGCATGACATCCGGGTAAGGAAGGATGCGGGTTGCGGTGCTTTTTTTCTCAAGCGACTGGTATACTAGGGATGTGTCCACATTTTGAGGCTGCCAGATGATCGCGGGCTGTTGCGCGTTTGCGACGTATGCCGGGCTGCTCAGCGCACGAGTCGCGCCAACATCACGTACGTCCGGCCATTGGTAGGCAGGGCCGGATGCGCGGGCAGCCGCTGCCAGGGCGATCAAGGCTGTCACCAGCAGCGCCCATAACCCGGCAAAACGGGAGATTAACCTGGTGGATCGCATGTCGGCATTTTCCAATCGTCAGCAGGTTGTATAATGGTCCATAGTCGTACGTGCGCAATCGAAAGAAAGGTCCGCTCATGACAGATGATGACCAGAACAAATCACCTGACAAGGAACCTGTCAAGCGCGAAACATCACTGCTGGATGATAAAGCGTTGCACCCGCCAATGTCAGAAGACCGGGTCGCTCGTGCCCAGACATCGCGCCTGGCTGCGCCCTGGCGGTTGCTGCTTCAGATCGGCGGGCAAAACCAGACCACCGTCGGCATTGAGGTCAAAGATCGCATCGTGTTGGGACGTTCTGATCCCGTAGCGAATTTTTACCCGGACCTGGACCTGTCACCGTACGGCGGCCAAGAGGGCGGTGTGTCGCGGCGTCACGCATCCATCATTCAGGATGACGACAACAAGGCACTTTACCTGGAAGACCTCAACAGCACCAATGGCACCCGGATCAACGGGTTCTCACTGGAACCCCGGCGGCGCTACCGGCTGCGTGACGGGGATGACCTGGAATTTGGGCGGGTGCGGATGACCCTGCGTTTTGTGCGTTCGCCGTACAAATGACGGGTGGCGCGACGCTGCTCACGCCAGCGCCAGTTTCATCTCGATCTGCCGGAATGATGTCGTATATCCCAGCGCGACATAAGCAGGCAGCACCGGGTCATTTTCCGCGATGTTGTAGCTGGACCCGTGCGCGTCCGGCGCGCGGCGATGCAGATCGGCCAATATGCTTTGCGCGGCTGACGTCTGTTCGCTGCCAGGACGGGTCGCAAAATCAGCCAACCGTACTTCGTGCTTGTTCGCCCAACCCACTGCATAACTGGCAATCTCCCCATCGATCAGGGCAGCCCAGCCCTGGCTGTGCTGCGCGAGTCCTCTGAGCGAGGACAGGCCGCGCTGCCAGCAGTTTGGCACCTCGTGAAACGTGTCATAATAGAACAGCAGAGACGTGATTGGCCGTTCTTCAACCGGGTAGAGCGCCGGGAGTTCGGGCGGCGGGCCAGGCTCGCGTTCCAGAATCAGGAGATAGCGCTGCTCTTCAAACCCGATCTGCCGGTACAGCGCATGTGCACCGTGATTTGCCTCGATCACTTCAAGTTGGACCGTATCAAGCTGGCGTTCGCGGGCACGGTCCAGCAAGTAGCGCATCATCAGACGCCCGGTGCCCTGCCGTCGTCGTCCCGGTATCACACCCATGCCGCCAATCCACCCCCGCCGATCACGGATTCCCAGCAGCCCGGTGCCGACGATTTCGCCACCATCGAGCGCCACGACCGATGCTGTCAGGTCGAGATTATCGCGGGCGATTAACGCACGAAACGCGGGGACAGTCATCATGATTGGCGTCAGATAGTCACTGTACGCCTGGTTAAATGCAGCGGTGAAAGCGCTAAAATCGACGTCCGATACGGCGCGGCAGACGATGGATGCCATATCAATTTCCTTGTAGATAGGTTGAATGGGCATGATTCTCGCATTATGCCGGTACAAACGCAAGCTGCGGCCAGAGCGGATACTTGCGCGTGGCAGCAGACAGGGTATAGTGTCAGTGTATTTTCACGTCGTGGCAAGGGACCTGACTAGATGAAAGCTCAACGGCTGACTCGGAGCCTGACCGACCGGACATTGGGCGGCGTGTGTGGCGGCCTGGGAACCTATATTGGGATCAATCCCTGGTGGGTACGCGCAGCGTTTGTGGTTTTGGGGTTGTTTACAGCCGGTACCGGCGTGCTGATTTATCTGGCGCTGTGGTTTATGCTGCCGCCTGAAACCCTGACCGATATCCCGCGCGATCCGGCGTTGATCCACCGGCGTGTGACGAGCCCGGAAACCATGATCTTGATCGGCGGCGCAGTGATCGTCATGGGCTTGATTGTGCTGGCGCGTAATCTCGGCGTGTTGAGCGGAGAAAATGGTGACGCGTTTTTGCCGCTGGTTATTATCGTATTTGGTTTGACCCTGTTGATCAAACAACTTTGGAGGGTGGCATGACAACCACACGCCGCAGCCTGATGTGGCCGTTGATTGTCATTGCGGTCGGCAGTATCTGGTTATTGATGGTGGCGGGCGCGTTTCCTGAAGCCGTTGGCGATATCCTGTTGCGTGCCTGGCCGGCCTTGCTGATCATATTTGGGTTTGATGTCTTGCTGGGACGGCGGCGGCTGCGTGTCTTGCGCTGGAACGTCGAGATGAGCGTGTTGGGTTTTGTCGCGACAGCGCTGCTGTTGGCTGGCGTCGTGTGGTTTGCCTACCGGGAGCAAGCCGACGTGTTGCGGACCGATAATGTCCAGACGTTTTCCGAATCCCTGCCGGAAACGGTTGGCCGTGTCCGGCTGGATATTGTGCTGGACCGCACGACCGTTACGGTCACGCCTGCGCAGGATGATGCCCGCCTGTTGGGCGCTGTATTCACCGGCAGCCGGGAAAGTGACGTCAGTATGGGGTGGACCGTTGAGGGTGACACAGGCGTGTTGGCGGTTTCTGAAACACATCCCGACGCGATCCCCAAACTGGAAGATTACGGGCGGGGAACGTTGGCGGTTACACTCCCGCCTGGCGTGGTGGTCGAACGGTTCGAGCTGGACGGCAAAGGCGGTGACGTGACGATCGATTTGCAGCCGATTCACATGGAACAAATCGCCGTGTCTGTCGGCAGCGGTGACCTGACGGTGCATCTGCCACAGGTAGATGTGTTGCAGGGACAGCTCCGCACCGACGATGGCGGGATCGAGTTGCTGGTGCCCAAAGGGATGGCACTCATCCTTAAGGTGCAAGATGGCCGCGATCCCGATTTTCGCTACGATACGTTTCAGTACGATTTGCTGCGTGATGGTACCCTCAAGCATAAATCAGGCGAGCCGTACCAGTACAGCCTCGACATTTGGGTCAAAAATGGCGCTCCACTGACCATTACGGACCTGGATCAATAAAGGGACAATCGTATGCCCGACTGGTGGCTTGGCGTCTGTGATCATCCGGTTCATGCTGTTCAACTGGTGGGCGGTGATCCGCCGCTGGTTGCGGTGTGGCTGACCAGCCAGTCTGTGCAGTTTTACGATGTGCGGTCCGGCGCGCTTTATGACTCGTGGCGTATCGTGCCGCCAGTAGATACCGGTCGCGAAAGCGAAACATGGCGGTTATTCCTGGAAACCCTGCGCGCGCCGAATGGAGCCTATTTGCCCATCGTGGATACCGGGCAGATGGTGATCCATACCAGCCTGGATGGTCGCGTGCGCCTCTATCACCACTCGGATCACGGCCTCACATTGGCGATTGATGGCGACCAATTCCGGCTGAAGGACGATCGCATTCCTGTGCTGGCTGCCGGGCTTGACCGCGAGTTGGCGACGGTTGGGGCGTTGGGCGCGGATAACAGGCTGTACCTTTTCCAACAACACGTTTTCGTCGGCGCGTATGATATTGATGCGCGTTTGGACGGCACAGCGCCAGTCGTGCTGCTGCCCGATGCTGCCGGGACCGTGGTCGTCGCTGCCGCTGGCACGGTGTTGTTGTGTGATACGGCGGGACAGGTCACCGAACATCTCACCGTTCCATTTGCAGGGCGGGCGGTGAGTTGCTCACCGGATGGCAGCCTGATCGCACTGGTTGACCGGGAGCAGGACATGATCCGCGTTTATAACGGTGATCTGCGGCTCACGCACCAACACGCCGCGCTGGATGTGTTGGACCAGGCTGCATCCCTGCAATTATTGGTCGAATATCCGGCGGCAGATGCTGTGCCGGAGGCGCTTGCCATCGCTGACGATGGGACCCTGGTGTTTGCCGTCGATGGCGCGCTGTGCCGGACTCACATCAGTGCATTAACCCCACTACCACAGCCGCGTGCGCTGTTCTGATCGGGACACCCTCGCACGGCGAGAAAGTTGACACCGACCCGGACTTCTCTTATACTGACCACAAGTTTAAATATCTTTTGTGGGTTGGTATCGGCAGAAAGGAGGCAGGGGCCACTCGCTCATAAACGCTGTGAGCGATTCCTGCAGAAAACTTCGATGAGCCGTTTCAGTCTTCAATTGGGACCGGAGCCATAAAGCACGCTGGTTAAGTTCAGTGTGCTTTTTTGCTCTTAATCATTCACTTATGTGCCAGGAGGCTTACACATGGACTACGGGATGATCGGCAAGATCGAAAAGGCCAAGCGTTACGCAGAACAACGTGATCGCATCCGGTTTGTATCGTTCAGCGTGACGTTCGATGGCGAAAATAATCCCCACACGGTGACTTATACTGACGGACAGTGGGATTGCGATTGCAGTTTCTTCAAGTCACGCGGGGTTTGCAGCCATTCTATGGCATTGGAACGGGTTCTTGCCGGAATGCTTCCTGAAACCATTAACAGTGAATCGTAAGGCCTGTTTGCTTAATTTGACACCGTTGAGTTGGCGGAGCGGCAGTGCAACAACCCTGCCGCTCTTTCTTTGTGAGAGACTGGCGCGAAATTAGGGATTCAATGGCTTGATGGTGTAAAACTCATAGAGTCTGGCGGGTATGTGCACCGGCCCTCGCTTTATGGTAGAATGCCGCCCCTGTCGCGTGGCTGTTTACGGAAAGGATGATCGTTTTTGGTGGCGAAACCTGCGTCGCGGTGGCTCCGCCGGTGGGCCTGGTTGATCATTGGCGTTGGTGTCAGCATGGCCTTTCTTTATGTCGGCCTCAAGGGGTTGGACCTCGCCGACGTGTGGCACAATATGCGCGCGATCAACCTGGGCTGGGTGCTGGTCGGTGCGACCGTCTATTTTCTGGCGGTATGGGGCCGTACCTGGCGCTGGCATTATCTCCTGCGCTCGATCAAACCGCTCTCCCTGCGCACGCTGTTCCCGGTTGTCGTGATCGGGTACATGGGCAACAACGTTTATCCATTCCGTGCCGGTGAAGTGATCCGGGCCTATGTGCTAAAACGGAACGAGGATGTGAGCATTTCGGCCAGCCTGGCGACCATCGTGGTTGAGCGGATTTTCGATGGGCTGGTCATGCTGATTTTCGTGTTTGTGGCGCTGCCGTTTGCCGATTTTAAGGCGGATTGGCTGCGTGACGTCGTGTTTTTCTCGACCATTCTGTTCTGGGGCGCATTCCTGGTTTTTCTGGTAATGGCGCTGCGCCCCGAGCAAATGAGGCGGTTGTACACGGCGATCTTTGACCGGCTCCTCCCTGGCAGGCTGCACGATAAGGCGCTTGGGCTGGCCGAACACTTCATGACCGGGCTGGAGAATCTACGTCACCCCAGGGATTTGCTGATGACGTTGGTGTCGTCGGTGTTTATCTGGCTGACAGAAACGACCAAGTACTGGTTTGTCATGCACGCGTTCGATTTTCACGTCAGCTTTTTTGTGCTGATGGTCATGACGGCGGTTGTGAATCTGGCGGCGACGTTGCCCTCATCGCCCGGCTATGTTGGCACATTCGACACGCCGGGAATCAAAACCCTTCCGGCGTATGGCGTAGAACAGTCGGTGGCGGCGTCTTACACGCTGGTGCTTCATGCGGCGTTGTGGCTGCCGATCACGCTGTTGGGGTTTTTCTTCTTATATCGTGAACGTATTGCCTGGCGTGACTTTGATCGAGCGCGCAGCGTTATTGCCGACGAAGGAGGAGTATCTGTCTGATGCAGCGAGTAGCTGTGATTGGCGCGGGCGCTGCCGGATTGGCTGCCGCCTATGATCTCAGCCGGAATGACGTGGCAGTGACGGTCTACGAGGCGGGCGCTGAGGTTGGCGGGTTGGCCGCCGGATTCCGTGATGAGTCATGGGACTGGACTCTGGAGAAGTTTTACCATCACTGGTTTGCGAATGACGATGCGGTGCTGGGGCTGATTGACGAGCTGGGCGCAGAAGACAAGGTGCTGTTTCCCAGACCGGCGACGTCCCTGTGGCTCGACAGTCGAGTCTACCCGATGGATCGCCCGAACATCGTTGCCGCGAATCTTCGCCTGCCGCTTTCCTGGCCTGCCAAAATCCGCTACGGGTTGGCGGGTCTATATCTTCGTCTGTTTGACAACTGGAAGCCGCTTGAACGCGTGACGGCAGAAGCGTGGTTGCGGCGTTATATGGGCCAGGAAGCCTACGAGAAGCTGTGGCGGTCGCTCTTGATCGGCAAGTTTGGTGCAGAGTACGACAAGGTCAACATGGCCTGGATGTGGGCACGTATCTACAAACGGACGCCGCGATTAGGGACGTTTGCGGGTGGATTCCAGGCGTTTCTGGAACTGCTGGCGGCGCGCGTCCGCGAGCAAGGCGCGGAGATCCGCTTGAATACGCCTGTCGAACAGGTCAAACCAGTGGATGGCGGATTCACGGTAGCGGCGGGTGATCAGAGCGGTGACTTTGACGGCGTGATCAGCACCTCGTCCCCGCACCTTATGCAACGCCTGGTGCCCGATCTGCCGCCAGACTATGCGGATCAACTGGCGTCGCTGCGCAGCATGGGAGCGGTCGTGGTGGTGCTGGCGTTGAAACACCAACTGCTCATCGATGGCACTTATTGGCTTAGTCTGCCAGCCAGCGATCCTGAAAAATCGAAGTCCGAATTCCCATTTTTGGCACTTGTCGAACACACGAATTACATGGATCGGTCGCATTACGGCGGGGATCACCTGGTTTACTGCGGCGATTACGTCCATCCCGACCACGAGTATTTCCTGTTGAGCGAGGATGAGCTGGCCGGACGGTTTATCGACGTGTTGGCCACCTTCAACCCGGATTTTTCGCCGGAGTGGATTCGGAAGCGCTGGGTGTTTCGAGCGCGGTATGCCCAGCCGATCCCGTACGTCAACCAGTCAGAACGACTGCCCGCACTGCGCACGCCGCTGCACGGTTTGTACCTGGCGAGTATGAGCCAGGTGTATCCCTGGGACAGGGGCACGAATTACGCAGTTGAGATGGGGCGGCAGGTCGCGCAGATGGTGATGCAGGACCTGTCGAGCGTTGGGCAATCGTAGGGGCACTATCGCCTAAAATCAGTAAGCTAGTCGCGCCTTGTGATTTCCATCACAATTAACAGATATGGACCAAGAGGGAATGCAAGCATGAAGAATATCACAGTCATTGGTGTAGGGTACGTGGGCCTGGTGACCAGCGCGTGCTTCTCGGACCTGGGTAACTGCGTGGTGGCGCTGGATATCAGCGAAGAGAAGATCGCCAACCTCAACAAGGGTATCTTGCCCATTTATGAACCAGGGCTGGCAGAAGTGGTCGAGCGTAATGTCAAGGCGGAACGGCTGCTGTTCACGACGTCCTATGCCGACGCGCTAAAAGATGCCGAATTCGTCTTCATCGCCGTCGGGACGCCTGAAGGCGTGGACGGCGAAGCCGATTTGAAGTACGTCCGTATGGCGGCTGAAACTATTGCCAGGACGGCGGATCACCCGCTGGTGATTATCAACAAATCGACGGTGCCGGTCGGTACGGGAGACTGGGTGGCCGATATCATTCGTGAAAACCAGCCATCGCCGGTTGATTTTTCTGTGGTGAGTTGTCCTGAGTTTTTGCGGGAAGGATCGGCTATCGCGGATTTCTTCAACCCAGACCGGACAGTGTTGGGATCGGAGAACATCGAAGCGGCAGAGCGTGTGGCGCAGTTGCACCTGCCGCTGCGCGCGCCCATCGTCGTGACCGATCTGCGCACCGCCGAGATGATCAAATACGCGTCCAACGCGTTTCTGGCGACGCGGATCAGTTTCATCAATGAGATTGCCAATGTCTGTGAGGCGCTGGGTGCGGACGTCAAAGAGGTAGCGCGCGGCATGGGCTTTGATAAGCGGATCGGTCATCATTTTCTGGAAGCCGGGGTGGGGTATGGTGGTTCGTGTTTCCCCAAAGATGTGAAGGCGCTGGCTTACATGGCGCAGATACACGGCAAACACCCGCAGTTGCTGCAAGCGGTGATGGACATCAACGCCTACCAACGCAAACACGTGCTGTTGAAGCTGCACGAGCTGCTTGATGGCTTGGAGGGGCGCACCATCGCGTTGTTGGGATTGGCTTTTAAGCAGAACACCGATGACATGCGCGAGGCACCATCGATTACGATTGCCGAGTACTTGAACGATCAAGGCGCGACTGTGCGGGGGTACGATCCGGTTGCCATGAATGTCGCCAAAACGATGATGCCGTATGTCCAGATGATGAAGGACCCGTACGAACTGGTGAAGGACGTGGATGCCGTCATCGTATTGACTCCCTGGAACGAGTTTATGCAGCTTGATATGACCCGCATCAAAGAGGCCATGCGCACGCCGGTCATGATCGATGGCCGGAACCTGTACGATCCGGCAGAGATGCGGGCGCTGGGTTTTGAATATCGGGGCATCGGGCGCGGCTATAACGGCACGAAATAGGGTTTTGAGCAGCAGTCGAATACTACTGAACACTAGCAGGGATACCAGCCAACCGGTATCCCTGCTAAACTATTGGGAGCGTACAGAGTATCGTGTCAGGAGAAACAATGAAAATCGCTGTCGTGACTGACGATGGCAAGACCATCAGTTTGCATTTTGGCCGGGCCGCGCATTATCTTGTCTTTACGGTGGAGCAGGGCGAGACAACGGGGCAGGAACTTCGTGACAAGATGGGGCATCGCCAGTTTGCCGGCGAACCGCACGATCATTCGGATTCGCACGTACACGGAATGGGGCAGGATGCCGAGCGGAAACATGCCCGCATGATTGAGGCGGTCGCCGACTGCGAAGCCGTGCTCGTGCGTGGGATGGGGCGCGGCGCATATCTGGCCCTGGAGCAGGCCAATATCAAGCCGGTGGTCACCGACATCGCGGACACTCAGGCGGCAGTCCAGGCCTATCTGGACGGGACCATTGTCGATCACACTGAGAAACTTCACTAGGGAGGAATGATGGCAGGAAGTCGGGTTATCCGGCATGTCCTTGAGAACGGGCTGACCATACTGCTGAAGGAAGTACACACCGCGCCGGTAACGAGCTGCTGGATATTGTACCGTGTAGGAAGTCGTAATGAATTGACGGGACGTACCGGCATTTCGCACTGGGTTGAGCATATGATGTTCAAAGGGACTGAAAAGTTCCCTGCTGGTGTGTTGGACAAATCGATCGACCGCGAGGGGGGCGTGTGGAACGCGCAGACCTCGTTTGATTACACGGCGTATTATGAGACGATGCCTGCCAGTCGGATCGATCTGGCACTGCAAGCCGAAGCCGACCGCATGCGCAACGCATTGTTTGACCCTGAAGAGGTCGAGGCAGAGCGCACGGTCATCATCTCCGAGCGCCAGGGATCAGAGAACTCGCCGACATTCTGGTTGTACGCGGCGACACGCGCGGCGGCGTTTTGGGTGCACCCGTACCATCACCAGATCATCGGGGATATGGCCGATCTGCATACGATGACGCGTGACGATCTTTATGCTCACTACCGGACGCACTACAATCCGAACAATGCGATTGCAGTGGTCGCCGGTGATTTTGATTCGGACGCGATGATGACGCAGATAGAGGACCTGTTTGGCGGAATCCCGCGCGGGCCGGAGCCATCACCCGTTACACGGGTTGAGCCGCCGCAGCAAGGTGAGCGTACTGTGCGCGTCGAGCGCGAGGGCAACGCGTCGTATGTTTACCTGGGTTACCGCGCCCCCGAAGCGGCCAATCCTGACTGGTTCAAGCTGGCGCTGGTCGATAGTATGTTGGCCGGAGCCAGCGCACCCGGCAGCAGCAACATTGGCAACCGGACATCGCGTCTGTACAAGGCATTGGTCGAGACGGAACTGGCGACGAGCGTCGGCGGTGGTCTGTACCCGTCGATTGATCCGTACCTGTTCGGTATCATGGCGACAGTGCGGGATGGGCGTACGTCCGAGGAGGTGCAGGTGGCGCTCGACATGGAAATTGAGCGGCTGGTACAGGGCGAAATTGCCCAGGCCGAATTGGACAAGGCCAAAAAACAAGCGAAAGCGTTGTTCGCTTATGGGACGGAAGGTGTTACCGGCCAGGCGTTCTGGCTGGCATTTTCCGAGAATCTGTCCAGTTACACATGGTATGAAAATTACCTGGAGCAACTCGAAGCCGTCACCCTGGAAGACGTGCAGGACGCGGCACAGCGCTATTTGCAGCGCTCTCAGCGGACAGTAGGCTGGTTTATCCCCACCGGACAGGAGGCGCAGAACTGATGAACCGCCATATTCAGGCGCTTCCCGGCCCGGACGATATTACGCGTCGGGAACTGCCAAACGGGATCGTCGTCCTGGTCCGTGAAAACCATAACGCGCGCTCGGTTGTGATCACCGGCTCGGTCGACGCGGGAGCTTTGTTCGATCCGCCTGAGGTAGCCGGGCGGGCGTCGTTTACGGCGTCGATGCTGCTGCGCGGCACCGAAAGCCGCGATTTTGCCACGATCCACGAGTTGTTGGAGGGCAACGGGGCCAGTCTCTCGCTGGGCGGTGGACGGCATACAGCGGGGTTCAGTGGCAAAAGCCTGGCCGAAGACCTGCCGCTGCTCGTCGATCTCCTGGCGGATGCGCTGCGCCATCCGGCGTTCCCTGCGGAGCACGTCGAGCGGCTGCGCGGGCAGCTTGTGACAGGTATGAAGATCCGCGAGCAGGATACGCGTTACATGGCCGGGCGTTTCTTTCGCGAGCTGGCGTATCCTGACGGGCACCCGTACCGGTATTCGACCGGCGGTGAGATCGATACTGTTTCGGCGCTTACGCGTGACCAGTTGATCGCGTTCCACCACGAAATGTACGGGCCGCGCGGCATGTTTTTCGTGATTGTCGGCGCGGTGGATACGGAGCGCGCGATTCAGTTGGTCGCCGAGCAGTTTGGCGACTGGCAGAATCCAGATCAACCGGCTGTCCCCGAAGTGGCCAATGCGCCGGAAATAAGAGGCGTACAGGTCTGGCAGCACATCATGCCGGGCAAAAGCCAAACCGACCTTGTGCTGGGAGTGCCTGGCCCGTCGCGTTTTGCCGAGGATTGGCAGGCGGCGAACATGGCGAACAACATTCTGGGCGTGTTCGGCATGTACGGGCGTATCGGCGCGGAAGTGCGTGAAAAGCGCGGCATGGCCTACTACAGCTACAGCCGCCTGGATGGCGGCATGGGGCCGGGAGCCTGGCGCGTGGCTGCCGGTGTGAATCCGGCGAACGTGGATGCGACGGTCGAAGCGATTCGGGGCGAGATTCGCCGGATGACGAGCGAACCGGTTTCGGAGGAGGAGCTGGCCGATAACAAAACGAATTTCATTGGCCGGTTGCCGCTTCAACTGGAAAATAACGAAGGCGTCGCGGGCGCGATCAGCAGTATGGAGCGCTACCGGCTTGGCCTGGACTATCTGCGGCGATATGCGGACCTGGTCAACGCCATAACGGTCGAGGACGTGTTGGCCAGCGCGCGGTATTACCTGAATCCGGATGCTTACGCGCTGGCTGTGGCCGGGCCGGAGGTTGTGTCGCCAGACGCCTGACCTGGGCGCGGCGTTGCTGGTAACCTGTTCGGGCCGGGGCAGGGGCCTGTCCCGGTTTTGCGACAAAGGAGGCGGGAGGACGAGATGCTGCGAGTCGGCGTGGACATGATTGAAGTCGAGCGCATCGAGCAGGCGATGGCACGGCATGGCGAGCGTTTCTTCACGCGGTTCTTCACGCCAGCCGAACGCCTTCAGGCGAATAATATCCCGGCCCGGCTGGCTGCCCGTTTTGCGGCTAAAGAGGCGGTGGCAAAAGCGTTGGGGACCGGGATCGGTGACGTGTGCTGGGTCGATATCGAGGTGCACTCGGATGAACGCGGGCGACCTCATCTCAAGCTGCACAACGCGGCAGCGGCACTGGCCGCCGATCTGGGGCTGCGCGGCTGGCAGGTGAGTTTGAGTCACACGCAAGAGTTGGCGATTGCGTTTGTTGTGGCGACAGATAATCCGTCCAAAGGCGAGCCACCCGGCTGATCGAACGTGCGACGGACCGTAAAATCGCTGCCCGATCACGCTTGTGAGCCTGCCATCTGCCCGCTAGAATGAAAATACATTTTTGAACCTGCTGTCGATCGTAGTTTGTGCGCACAAAACATTTGTTTGTAGGAAGGAAAAAACCTTGATTCGCAAAAAGATCATTTTGGTGACCGGCGCAAACGGAGAGGTCGGTCATGGCCTGATCGAGCAGCTTGGCGGTCAGACGGAGCAAACACCGATTGTAGCCCTCGATATCAAAAAACTGGACGATTCGTTAAGTCCGCGAGTCTGGCGCTCTGTTGTCGGTGATATCCTCGACAACAAGCTGCTCGAAACCCTGAATACCGAATATGAAGTTGACGCCATCTATCACCTGGCGGCCTTGCTGTCGACCAGCTCCGAGTTTAATCCCGAAAATGCCCACCGCGTGAACGTGCAGGGCACGATCAACCTGTTGAAGCTCTCGATCGATCAGGCGATGGCACGCGGCAAACCCGTCAAGTTCGTTTATGCCAGCTCGATTGCCGTTTTTGGAATGCCGGACTTGCTGACCAAACAAGCGGCGGAGAATGTGCATGAAGACCAGTATCTCAACCCGATCACGATGTACGGCTGTAACAAGCTCTACTGCGAGCATTTGGGGCGCTATTATGCCCAACACTACCAGCAGCTTTCGGTGAGCAGGCCGATAGGCGTTGACTTCCGCTGCGTGCGTTTTCCTGGGTTGATCAGTGCCGTGACCATGCCGACCGGCGGCACCAGTGATTACGCGCCGGAGATGCTGCACGCCGCCGCCCAGGGCAAGCCCTATGCCGGATTCGTGCGCGAAGATACCACCATTCCGTTTATGGTGATGCCGGACGCGATCAAAGCGCTGCTGGTGCTGTCCCAGGCCCCGCATGGGAATCTGACGCGATACGTCTATAACGTTACGAGTTTCAGCCGCTCGGCGGAGCAGTTCGCCAGCATGGTCAAAGCGGCATTTCCAGATGCCGAGATTACCTACCACCCATCGGACGCGCGCCAGAGCATTGTGGATAGCTGGCCCGCCAACCTGGATGACCGCGCCGCGCGGCGTGATTGGGGCTGGTCCCCGGATTATGACGCAGCCCGCGCTTTCAATGATTACCTCATCCCGACGATCCTGGAACGGTACCGCGCCACTGCCGGGTAATCTGGCTGCGGCGTGAATTGGTCAGGCGGGCAGGTGGCGGATCGCTGCTCGCCCGTCTTCATGCTTCGGGGACCATATCGACCGCGCCCTGATCGGCGGGCTGCTCAGTTGGGGGAGGGATGACGTTGGAACGGGCCGGGTGCTGCCCGGTATCTTCCGGCGATTCTTCCTCATCCGGCGCATCTTCGACGCCGCGCAGTACCCACCACGAGACGATTCCGGCGCTGAAAATGAAAACTCCGGCCAGCGTGAACACCATCCGCGCGCCGATCTCATCCATCAGTAGACCCGCTGCACCCATCGAGGCGATGTTAGCCACGTTGACGATGGTGCCTTGTGCGCCGCTGGCACGCCCCAATTTGGCGCTTGGGACGTGGCGCTGCATCAAGGTCGATGCGACGATCTGCGGCGGCGAGAGGGCCAGCCCGACCAGGAATAAAACGCCGACCATCACGGTATAGTTTTCAACGACCGATACGATCACGGTTGTGACTCCGAACGCCAACATGCTAAACCCGATCAGATCGCGGGCTTTGTAGCGTCGGGCGAGTGACGTGGTGACCAGCGCGCTGCCCAGGATGATGCCGAGTGTCTGTGAGAACCGGATCAACCCCAGCCCTTCTTCTTTCATGCCGAGTTCATTGATCAGCAGCGGCACAAACGTCACATTGGCGGCTCCTAATCCCAGCATCAGCGCCAGGAAGCTGATCAACACGCCGCGCATCACCCGGTCGGTGAACACATAACGCAAACCGACCATCAACTCGCTGAACATGGTTTTCAGGACACGCTGCCCACTCCCGAACCGGGTTTTGAGCGAGTGGGCAGTCTGCGTGATGGCGGTAGAACTGGTGGCGCGTGGTATTTTGCCGGATACGCTGATGTGCGCGATGAAGTAGGCCGAGATGAAAAATGTCAGGCTGTCGATGATAAACGACGGCGCGGTGGCATTGGCCAGACCCACCAGAAAACCGGCAACGGCTGCGCCGACGACAAACGAGAGCGTCTGCGTCAATTGGGCGAGTCCGTTCGCCGCCAGCAGTTGTTCTTTGTCCAGCATCACGGGCAGCAGGGCGGTGCGGGCCGGATAAAAAAACGTGCTCACTGAACTCAGGGAGACCGTCACCACGATATAGACCCATACTTGGTCGATATTCGTCACAAACAGAAAACCAAGCGCCAGGAGACCGCGTATCATGTCTGCCGCGATCATCAGGTGCTTGCGGTTCGCGCGATCCACGATCGTCCCTGCCACCATGCCGAGGAACAGCGATGGCAGAGCAGATAGCACGAAGATGGCGCTCAACAGCTTTCCGGCGCTCATGTCCGCTTCGTTTGCCATGCGGATCACGGCGAGCGTCAAGGTATTGTAGGCCAGCGCATCGCCCACGAACGAGATCATCTGGCCGATCCACAGGTTGCGGAAATCGTCCACGCGGAGCACGGTGAAAACGTTGGTATCGCCGCGATAGAATAATGCGTGGACGATCCGCGCTCTAAACGTTCTGTCGTGCTGAATAGCCTGTTGCATCCGGTTCAACATCCTGTGTGTGGCGAGCGTGTCACCAGTTGCTGTACGCAGCGCCGGACAATAGTTGACATGAGAGGCGTGGATCAATACGCTTCATCGTAAGGCGGCGGATCGCCGGAGTCGTAATCGTCGTTGTACCGGTCATCATCAAAATCATCCCCGGCATAATCCAGATCATCCAACAAGGCATCAACATCATCCATCGTCAGGTGATCGACGTCAACGTCGGGCAGGTCGATTTCCATGTCGGGCACTGCCAGATCGTAAGCGGGTACGATGACGACATACCCGTTATCTTCTGCCCAGGTTTTCAGGTCTTCCACGATCAAATACAACTCGTGGTTATCGCGGGCGCGCGGGCCGCGCAGAATGACGTATTTTTCTGCCTCGGTACCGTCGCCCCAATACAGCGTGACGTGCCCATCCTCTCCAATGGCGATATAGGCAGGTTCGTAATCGGTCATGGTACCCTCATTGGCCGGGCGGTATCAGCATCCGGGTAAAAATATCATACCGCCACAATACGCGGACTGTCACTGCCCAGATGGTCACGGCAACCATGACCACCAGCAGGTCCTGCCACGCCATCGTGCTTAGCTCGAAGAAATTACGCACGCTGGGGAAGGGGAAAATCAGCACGTAGAGCAGCAGCATGGCAGCCGCCAACGCCACGCGCCGCCAGTCGAAATGCAACTGCTTGCCACTTTCCCAGGTTTCAATCGAATGCTGGGCAAAAATGATCAGCAGCAATCCGCACAGCATAGTGGTCGTGGTCAACACCGTGCGCTGCAACTGTAACGAACTGTCGTTGTAGAGCAGGTAGGCGACCAGCGTCACAATCGTGATGCTGAACCCGGCGGGTAGGATGAATTCGCCAACGGAGCGCAGCAGGTTCTTCTGCGGCTGGCCGGAGTGCGACCAGATGGTCAGCAGCACAGCCGGGATGCCGACCGGCAGCGTTGTCAGCAGCGAATTGTGTTTGGGCGTGAACGGAAACTCGGTGCCAATGAATTTGGCGATCACGATCAGGAGCGCGGCGTAGAGGGTGCGTGTCAGAAACAGGCGCATTACGTCCTGCATCCCATTCAGGATACGCTGGCCCTCTTTGATGGCTTCCGGCAGCACGCTGAACTGGTCATCGAGCAGCACCATATCGGCGACCGCGCGGGTGGCCTGGCTGCCGCTCTCCATCGCGATGCCCATGTGCGCCTGCTTGAGCGACAGCACGTCATTGACCCCGTCACCCATCATCGCCACGTAATGCCCCTGGGCGCGCAGGGCCTGCACGATGCGTTGTTTCTGATCTGGCGTGATGCGTCCGAACACGGTAGCTCGCTCGACCATCTCGGCAAACTGCGCATCGGACATTTCTGCAAGCTCCGGGCCGGATACGACATCGACATCCTGGCTGATGCCTGCCATCTGCGCCAGGGCGGCGACCGTCTGCGGATTGTCGCCGGAGATCAGCTTGAACTGCACCCCGGCTTGCCGGAACTGGTCAAGCACCTGTTTTGCATCGGGACGCAGCGCATCGCTGAAGGTCAGCCAGCCCAGCGGCTGCAAGCCGTCCGGTAGATGTGGCGGCCCATTCACCAGACCATCCAGCGTGCCGGGATGGTGCGTGAACAACAGCACGCGCAATCCCAGGTCGGTCCACGTTTCGATATCGCGCTCCAACAGCCGCCCTTCGTCCACATGCGGCAGCAGCATTTCGGGCGCGCCGAGGATGTAACTGCCGCGCATCGTCTCCTGCTCGAATGATGCGCCGCTCCACTTGTGCGCGGATGAAAACGCGATCTCGGCGGTCGTCGGATAGGCGGTACCGGGGCAGGCTTCGGCAATCGCGGCGGCGGTGCGGTTCACCGCACCTGTGCTGGCAACAAAATCGCCGAGTCGCTGGCGCAGCTCGTCCGCGTCGAGTTTGATCGGAATAGTCTGGCGGAGTTGAATGCCGTTGGTGGTCAGCGTGCCGGTTTTGTCCAGGCATAGCACGTCAACGTTGCTGAGCGATTCGACCGCGTTTATCTGCTGGACCAACGCGCCCCGGTTGGCAATACGGACCGCTCCCAGCGCATAGGCCACCGTGATCATGAGCAGCAGCCCCTGCGGGACCAGCGAGACCACGACTGCCGTATCCTGAACGATCTGGTTGAATGGCTCGTTCGAAATGGCAAATGAGAGCATCAGCAAGATGGCCAGCGCGATGGCGACGATCACCAGCAGGCGAACCAGGATGCTGATCTGGCGCTGAAGCGGCGTCAGAGTCCGACGGTACTCACGCGCGCCCGCCGTAAGTTGGTACGCAAAACTCGCCGTGCCAACTTTTTCAGCGACATACACCCCGCTGCCGGAGACGCAATAGCTGCCGGACAGCAGCTCGTCGCCGCGTTCTTTGGCGATGTGTTCCGATTCGCCGGTCAGCAGCGACTCGTCAACGTCGACGCGTTTCTCGGTGATCAAACGCCCGTCCACCACGATCTGGTCGCCAGGGCGCAAGACCAACGCATCCCCCACGACCACGCCGCCCGGATCGATTTGCGTTTCCTGCCCTTCACGGATCACGTTGACTCTGGGACGCGTGAGCAGCGCGATCTGGTCAAGCTGCCGTTTGGCGCGGATTTCCTGGAAGATACCGACTACCACGTTGATCAACACCGCCCCGCTGGTGACGAAAGCGTCGCTAGGGTTGCCGATGGCGATCAGCACGATCATGATGCCGAACAGGATCACGTTGGTGAGCGATAACAGGTTCGCGCGCAGAATTTGAGCCAGCGGGCGGCTGGATTTTAGCGGGACGTCGTTGACCAGGCCCTGCACCTGCCGGTCGTGAACCTCCGCCGCAGATAACCCCCGCCTGGCGAAATCCGGGGCCATGAGGCCGGTTGAGTTGTGGGTATCAGCCGTGTGCATGTGCGTGTCTCCTTGATGCGCGGCAAGTATAGCACAGGTGGCGCACGATCAGGTGTCCAGGTTTGCGGCGGCGCGGGCTTCGACGGCTGGCGGCAGGCGTTTGTACCAGGGATGATCGTCAGGCAACGCCAGGAAATGATCGCGCACGTACACAAACCGGGTCGGAGACGTATCCCACAAGTACAGCGGCGGCTCCGAAAGATCGAGCGGCCATAACCAATCACGTTCGCCGCGTACCGAATGAACGAAATAGCGCACCGATTCGGCCAGGTCTTCACCGGGGGCCGTGCTGACATCACGCGAATCGACGGGCAGCGTCTCCCAGTCGCCGGGTTGGGACGGCATACCCTGTTGGCGTGGGTGAACCCACTGCCCGCCGGTTTTGCGCCAGTCCAGGCCGGGCCGCGTGCAGAATTCATTCTCGTACGGCCAGCCGCGATATTCGTTAGAGGCGTGGGTCGCTTCGTGCAGAAAGATGCGGTACAGCACGGAGCGATCGCGGCCCGGCTCGCCAATACGCAGCCACTGGTTGCCGTATCCACCCCCGCCGGGATGGCGGTCAATCCACAGGCTGATTGGGGTGGAGCCAAACGGACGGTAAAACACCGGACCCAACAGGCGCAGCGTCTCGGCCAGCAGGTCAAGCTCGTCTCGCCGCCAGGGACGCGCATTACCCTTCGGGTCGTGTTCGACCAGGCGGATGCCATACGTTTCAAGGAGCGATTGCACGCGTTGATCGTGGTCGGGGTCTGGTTCGGCTGGCGCTTGTGTCCCCGCCGCCAGACGTACGAGCCAATCGCGGAGTGATCTGGGCCTGTTCATCGAGTCACCTGTAGATGGTTGTCAGATGACTGAATCTTATGTGGGTTTGACCCGTTTTGCCATCTCACCCACAATAGGTTGACGTTCATGTGACCTTGCGCTACTGTCTCAGACGATTTGTTACGGTTGCCATTATGGGGTGTGGTCGATGGCTGCAAACGGGGAAACACCTTCAATTCATGCGCGGCGCGTCCTGGTGCCGGTGGCGAACCCGGCGACCACGTGGGGCCTGATCCAGATGGCCTGGAAGCTCTCCGATGCCGAACACGGGCGTATTCTGGCGCTGTTTGTGACGCTGACCGGCGTGGAACCGAATAACACGGTATATGAAGAGATTGAGAAAATCGTCGCTGAGGCGCGCGAGTCGGGAATCTCTATCGAACTGGTCACGCGCACCGCGCCCAGCATCGCGCGCGGCATTCTGGATGCCGCCATTGAGCACGGCGTGACGTTGATGGTGTTGGGCTTTCAAGCGCCGGTGCGCGGTAAGATCGAGTTGGGACCGGTGGTTGAGTCGATTGCACGGACGACGCCGTGCGATCTGGTTGTTTACCGCAACCCGTCGCATTCGCCGGTCAACCTGGATGACATCGAACGCGTGATTCTGCCGCTGGATGGCAGCGACAACTCCAGGGTGGCGGCACGGTTGGGGCTGGCGCTGGCTGACGTGTATAACGCGCAGCCGTTGGCCGCTTACGTCCAGACCGATTCAGACCTGCCGAGTTGGTTCGGCCTGGCACGGATCGAAGCCTCACTGGCGGGGTTGGCCGATACGCGGCGAGTCCAGCGGCAGGTGATCCAGGCCAATGATATTGTCAGCGGCATTCTGGCACGCTGTGATCGCAAAGATATGGTCGTGTTGGGTTTTTCGGAGCGTATCTCGCTGGACAACTGGATTTTCGGTAACGTCGCCCAGCGTATCCTGGCCCAGGCTCCGGGGCCGGTGATCCTGGCCCGGCGGGCTAATCCGGCGGGGAGGTCGCTTTCGCAGCGCGTGACGCAGGTCTGGTCCAAACGTTTTTCGCCCCGGCTGACGCCGTCCGAACGTACAGACGTGATCCGGCAGGCGACTGAATTGAGCCAGCCGGGCATCAATTTTATCGTGCTGATGCTGATATCGTCGATGCTCGCGTCGTTTGGCCTGCTGCAAAACAGTGTCGCCGTGATCATCGGCGCGATGTTGGTTGCGCCGCTCATGTCGCCGTTGATGTCGTTTTCGGTGGGCCTGCTGCAAGCTGATCTGCGCCTGATGCGCACGGCTATCGTGACGACCCTGTTTGGCGTCCTGATCGGGTTAATGGTGGCGGTGTTCGGCGGGTTGATCATGCCGCTGGATATCGCCACAACGGAGATGGCCGCGCGGGGGCAACCATCGCTGCTGGATATGGGGGTCGCACTGGCATCGGGCGTGGCCGGTGCGTATGCGGTCGCACGCAAAGATATCCCGTCTGCCCTGGCGGGCGTGGCTATCGCCGCTGCGCTGGTGCCGCCGCTGTGTACGGTTGGGTTGGCGCTGGCATTTCGCGAGTTTGAGTTAGCTTACGGCGCGGGCCTGTTATTCCTGACAAACATCGTCAGCATCAGTCTGGCCGGATCGGCTGTTTTCGCCTGGCTGGGACTGCGTGTTGGGCGCGAACTGCATACGCGCCGCCAGCTTGTGATTTCGCTCGTCGTGCTGGGTTTGCTGGCGCTGCCGTTGGCAAGTACATTTATTGACGTGACGCGCAACGAGCGCGAGATGACGCGCGTGCGCCACGTCCTTCAAGAGCAGTTCGGAGACGCCGACGTGCTCGACATCGAGTTGAACGAAGACACGATCACGGCCACCGTACGCAGCGCGAAAATCATCACGCGGGGAGATGTCGATGACGCGGAACTGGCGATTGAAAAAGACCTGGGACGCGATGTGACCCTGAAGATCACGTACTGGCGCGAGATTGTTCGTTAATCCGTTCAGGACAGGCAGGTGATGCTGTGTGGCGAAAACTGACGATCCAGCGGTTGATGGTGGCGATCCTGTTTATCCTGCTCTTCACGATGGCCGTGCGTGTTCCAACGGATACCGATACGTGGTGGCACATCCGCAGCGGCGAATATATCGTTGATCACCAAATGATCCCCAAGACTGATCCATTTTCGTTCACACGGTACGGGCACGCATGGATCGATCACAGTTGGGGGTCGCAGCTTGTGATGGTCGGGTTTTACAAGGTATTTGGCGGCAGCGGCCAGCCGGGCGACACGGGCAATATCGGGCTGGCGCTGTATATGGCCGGGTTGGCGACGGCGGGCATGGCGTTTGTGTACCTGATGTGCGAGGGAAACGTCTATGTGCGCGCGTTTGTGGTCGTGTTGGGAGCGGCGGCAGCGGCGGTGTTCTGGTCGCCGCGCCCGCAGATGTTCTCATTCATGCTGGGCGCGCTCGTTTTATACCTGCTGCACCTGTACAAACGAAAACAGATCGACCGCCTCTGGTTGATCCCGGTGATCATGGTGATCTGGGCGAATCTACACGGCGGGTTTGCCATTGGGTTCATCTTCCTGTTTGGCACGCTGGCGGGCGAGGTGCTCGGCAACCTGTTCAACCGCGATGATGATCGTGTCGTGCGTTGGCCGCGTCTGAAAAGAATCGCGCTGGTTACGGGCGTGTCGATTCCGGCAATTGCGCTGAATCCGTATGGCGTACAGATGTTGAGCTACCCGTTCCGGACTGTTGGCATCGGTGTGCTGCAAGATTTCATCCAGGAATGGGCCTCACCGGACTTTCACGAGCCGCAGGCATGGCCGTTTGCGATTCTGCTGCTGGGCGTGCTGGCGGCTGCCGGACTGAGCAGCCGCCGTATCGATTGGACGGATCTGGTGCTGGTGTGCGGTACCGGCTTGATGGGCTTGACGGCGGGACGCAACATCGCCGTATTTGCCATTGCTGCGACTCCGGTGCTGTCGCGGCATGTCGATACGTGGCTGGCGGATCGTGGTTGGCGGTTACATCCCCGGCGGACTGTATCCAAGCCCGTGCTGATCACGAACTGGCTGTTGTTGGGCCTGATCGTACTCGGCGGGCTGGTCAAAATCGCGGCGGCGCTCAACGAGAAGACGGTGCGCGACGCCCAGGAGTTGTATTTCCCGGTCGAAGCCGCTGCATTCTTGAAGGAAACGCCGCCTCCCGGCCACATGTTCAACAGCTACAACTGGGGCGGCTATCTGATGTTTGCCGCGCCGGATGTGCCGGTTTACGTGGACGGGCGCACCGACCTGTACGACGATGCTTTTTTGCGCGACTATCTCAACGTGGTGTTTATCCGCGACGGGTGGGCTGAGAAGCTGGACGCGCAGCAGATCGGATTTGTCGCCATCGAAGCGGAAAGCGTGCTGGCAACCATGCTGCGGACCCAACCGGACGTGTGGGAGGAGCACCTTTTTGACGACGACCGGTCGGCAGTCTTCGTGCGGATCGCGCCCGATGACTGATCCCCGCGACGCCGGTCCATTTGACCTGCTGGCCGATTTCAGGCTGCTGCTGTACCTATTTATCGGGTTCCGGCTGGTGATGGTGATCGCGTACCAGCCGCATACGGCGGCGGTGTTCGAGGAAGACGGCGCCCCGGCGATCATCGAACAGGGTATGAGCACGTTCGGTGATTTCCGCCTGTACTATTATTTCGCGCAGCTTCACCGCGAGGGGTTGTGGCCCTACCGCGATTACTGGTACGAGTTCCCCCCGGTGCCGGTCAGCCTGTATACCGGCGTGGACGCGCTGCGTGCCAACATGAGTTACATGGCGTGGGCAACTACGTTTGGCCTGATGATGGTGGCCTGTGACGTGGGTACGCTGGTTCTGCTGCGACGGCTGGCACTCCGGTTGCATGGTAGGGGCGCGGCGGTTGTGCTGCCCTGGGCGTACGCTGTATTGGCGGCACCGGTTATTTTCCCCTGGTGGACGTTTGAACCGCTCGTCGTCGTGTTGCTGCTGCTGGCGCTGTCCTGGCTGCTGGAAGGCCGCGATACACGCTCCGCGCTGGTTACTGTGCTGGGTACGCTGACCAAGTACGTGTCGGTGTTGATTCTTCCGGCGGTGTGGCGTTTTTATGACCGGCGGCGCGCGCTGCGTTACACGCTGCTAACTCTGCTCCCCGTTGCGTTGGTGCTGGCCGGGATGGTTGCGTGGGGCGGTCGGATGGCGGCTGCATCCCTGGCCGCGCAGGCCAATAAAGCGTCGTATGAGAGCGTGTGGGCGCTCATCGATGGCAATATGCGCACCGGGCGGTTTGGCGACCCGGCTACGCGTTTTGACGTCGATGCTGCCTACGAACCGACCGGCCACGCGCCTGTTATCCCGCCTCTCGTGCGGCTGGTGCCCTTCGCGGCAGTGGGATTGTTCGTGATCACGCGCAGGCTGCGGCAGGACGATCGTGGCGTCGTCGCGTTTTTCACGCTGACGCTGGTGCTGTTCTTCCTGTGGGCGCAGGGTTGGAGTCCGCAGTGGGCGCTGACGCTGACGCCGCTGATACTGCTGAATTTCCCGGATCGCAGCGGCGTGCTGTTGTGCCTGGTCATCGGCTTTATCAGTTTCGTGGAGTATCCGGGTCTGTTCATGCGTACAGCGGAAACTCAAGGTGAGATCACCGGATCGCTGGTGCCGACGTACGTGGCGATCATTCTGGTTCGCACGGCGGCGCTGGTTGGGCTGGCGGTCGCGCTGTATCACCGGCTGGCAGGGGAGGGGGCGATTGAGCAGGCTGGAGGCTAAACCCCGGGCGGCGCTGGCGCTGATCGTGCTGCTGGCAGTGGGACTGCGCGTGATCAACCTGTCAGCGCGGACGCTGTGGTATGACGAGGCGTTTTCGGTGCTGTTTGCCCGGCAGGGCTGGCAGGCGATGGTTGACGGTACGTTGATCGAAGAGGACGATGGCAGTGCTGCCGATGTTCACCCGCTCCTTTATTACCAGAGCCTGCACTATTGGATGGACGTGTTTGGCGAAAGCGTTGCAGCCGTGCGGTTGTTCAGTGTGCTGGCCGGAGTGGCGACGATCCCGGTTGTGTTTTTGCTGGTACGGGATTGGTTTGGGCGGCGGACCGCGCTGGCGGCAGCCTTGATCGTCGCGGTTGCACCGTTTCACGTGCAGTATTCGCAGGAGGCGCGGATGTATGCGCTGCTGGCGCTGGTGCTCACGCTGGCGACGTGGGCGTACTGGCGGGCGTGGCAGCACGACCGTGCCTGGGACTGGGTCGCGTTTGGCGTGCTGGCTGGCGTGAGTATGTACGTGCAGCAGCTTGCGGCACCGGTGCTGTTGGCATTGGGGCTGCTGCCGGTGCTGGCTCGTCGCCGCGACCGCGTGGTGCGTACCGGGTTGGCGGCGTTGTTGGCGTTGGTGGTGTATTTGCCCTGGCTGATCTATCTGCCGCGCCAGCTTGCCAAACTGCGGCGTTATTGGGTCCAGAGACCCAATGTGCTACATCTATGGCTGGCGCTGCGCTCGTTTGTCTCGGTTAACCTTGATTTTTCGGCGGTCTGGTGGCTGCCGACGTTTCTGCTGGCGGCTGTGTTCACGGTGTTTTTGGTGTATCGTGGATATGGCGTGCTGCGTGATTCGCGCCTGGACGCAGGTGACCGCGAGCCGGTCCGTTGGGCGCTGTGGTTGGCGTTTATGCCCATGATCTTTATGTGGGTAGTGTCGTATCTCCTCCAGCCCGTGTTCCTGCCGCGCGCGCTGCTGCCATCGGCGGTGGTATTTTACGTGGCGGTGGCGTGGCTGCTTGTCTCAGCAGGGATTCCGCGCCTGATCGTGGGCGGTCTGGCGGTCTGGTGGAGTGTGATTGTGGTGTTTGGGCTGGTCACGCTGTACGGCTGGGATACATTCCCCGCGCCCCCGTTTGACGACGCAGACAGTTACCTGGCGAATCACGTGGAAGCCGGGGACGTGATCGTGCACGGCAACAAAATCACGGTGCTGCCGATGATCTACTATGACCGCGATCTGCCACAGGCATACGTGCGCGATATTCCCAGCTCTGGATCGGATACGTTGGGTATTCCGACGCAACAGGCGCTGGGGTTGATGGCGCAGCCGTGTATTGCCGGGGCAGCGCATGGTGCACCGCGTGTTTGGTATGTCACGTTTGACAGACTCGAAGACGAAATGGCCGAACTGGTGGCCGATAACCCTAATGATGCCCGCTACGACTCGCTGCGCTGGCTGCGGGCGCATTATACGCAGGTTATGGACGAGGATTTCAACGATTTGATCATCTATCTTTTCACCGGGCCGGATGCCGACGCAATGCGAGCGCGCTGTGAACCGGAGTGATCGGAAGGCTGGCATGCAGCGTAAGGCGCAGATTCTGGCGGTGGTGGGTGTGCTGGCGGCGCTGCTGGTTGGTAATGTGATCGTCACGCACAATATCCTCACCGGACCGCACCCCGGCCATAACGATTTTTTGTCACGCTGGGAAGGCGCGCGTTCGTATTGGCGCGACGGTCTGAATCCCTACAGCGCTGAAGCTAGCCTGAACATTCAAACGAGGATCTATGGTCGCGCAGCATCTGATGATGAAGACCCGGGCTTGTTCGCCTATCCGTTTTACACGGTGTTTTTGATGTGGCCCCTGACGACCATTTCTTACGCATGGGCGTCAGCGATCTGGATGGTTCTGCTGGAGGTGTGCCTGATCGCGGCAGTGCTCTTGCTGATGGACCTGTTCGACTGGCACCCCAGGCCGGGACTGTTAGCGCTGCTGCTGTTTTGGTCGTTGGCCAACTACTTTGCCATGCGCGGATTGATCCTGGGCCAGCCGGGGCTGGTGGTCTACCTGTTGCAAGTGATCGTATTGTGGGCGCTGGCAAAGCAGCACGATGCGCTGGCGGGCACCGCGTTGGCGCTTTCGACCCTCAAACCGCAAATGGTCTTTTTGTTCGTGCCGCTCCTGCTGTTGTGGGCATGGCGAGTCCGGCGGTGGCAATTCATGGGGGCGTTTGTTTCCGCGTGGGCGGCGCTGATGCTGGTGTCATTCGTGCTGCAACCCAGTTGGCTGCCGGACTGGATCGACCAGGTGCGTTTTTATCCCAGCTACACGCGGATAGGCTCACCCGTGTGGGTCGTGACACGCTTTTACCTGGGCCTGGGAGCGGTGGGGGAATGGATTGGCAATCTCGCGCTGTGGGCGTTGATGGGTTGGGCGTGGGTTATGGTGCTGGTTCAGCAGCGAATGGAACGATTGGCATGGGTCATCATGATCACGCTCACGACCACACATCTGTCCGCGCTGCGCACGGCTACACCCCATTACGTCATATTCACGATTCCGCTGGTGTTCTACTTCATGACCGTCACGCAGCGTTGGCGTGCAGGGACGATTTGGGTAGCGCTGTTCCTTGTCGTTCTGCTCGTCGAACCCTGGGCGCAGTTCCTGCTGACAGTTGAAGGTAGATTCGAACACCCGTCGATGTACGTGCCGCTGGCGTTTGGCATGTTGGTCTTGTTATGGGCTACGCGCCGTGTATGGTGGGCGTCCGGTTCGTTAGGCCGGTTGGGGAGTGAGTGATGGCATCCACAAAGACGCCGCCGCGCTATTTCTGGTGGGTGGCCGCGCTGATCGTGCTGATCGGAGCGGCGCTGCGCCTCTGGCAGTTAGGGAGTGCCAGCCTGTGGTACGACGAAGTGCTGACCGAAATGCGCGCGCAAGCCCCTATGAGTCGGTTTTTCACGTTGATCCTGGACAGCGGCAACCAGACTCCGCTGTATTTTGCCACGCTGCATCTTGTTCCCACCGGCAGCGAATTCTGGCTGCGACTGCCGTCGGCGGCATGTGGGGTCGCCGGTATCGTTTTGTTGATGTTCGTTACCCTGCGTTTGTATGGCAACTACCAATTGGCGCTGCTGTCCGGAGCGCTGCTGTCGTGCAATCCCTATCACGTGTGGCTGTCACGCACCGCACGCCCGTATGCTCTGCTGTTTGTGCTGGCGCTGCTCGCGTCCTACTTCTTCTTGCTGCTGCTGCGTGGTGACCGCTCACGTGGCAACTGGGCCGGTTTCACGCTGAGCAGCATGGCGGCTTACCTGACACATTATTTTGCCGCCGCGCTGCCGTTGGCCCAGTACGTGCTGTTTGCGTTCATTCTGCGCGGGAATCGCGGGTTTTTCCGGCGCTGGCTGCGTGCCCAGATTATTGCCGGGATTCCACTCATCGTCTGGGTATTTGCGCTGATGCGCCAGGAGACGGTCGCATTTGGCATCGGCTGGATTCCGCGCCCCGGTCCGGCGGATATCGTGCTTACGTTCTGGAATATGTTGGCCGGTTATGACGGTTCGTTGCCCTGGTACCTGCTGCCTAGTTTTGTGGCAGGCGGGGTCGGGCTGATCGCCGGTCTGGTCATGGCAGTCCGTGAGCGTCAAACGGAACGCGCGAATTTCTACTGGTTCTGGCTGATCGTCGCGCCGCTGGTCGTGGCGTTTGTAGTGTCGCTGTTCCGCCCGCTATACGTTGATCGGTATTTCATGGTGTTTTTGCCGGCGGTCATCGTGTTGACCGTTCAAGGCTGGCTGTGCCTGCCGGTCAAACGCTGGCGCGTACCTGTAACCGCTGGGCTGGCCGGGCTGCTGGCACTGTCAGGCACGATCAGCGTGCTGGCGACGATCCGGCGCGGCGACGATGTCAAAGAAGACTGGCGCGCGGCGGCGGTGTATGTGGAGCAGTACAGGCAGCCGGGTGACGCCCTGCTGCTTGAAACGCCGATCACGCTGGTCGTGTTTTTGCGCTATTTCGAAGAGGACGACATACCGCGCGCCTGGTTGTTGGATGCTCCGCCGCTCGATGAACAGTATGGTGCGCCGGTCAACCGCGTGTGGGCGATTTATCGCAATCCGAATGATGATGGTCACAGGCAGGGCGTGCTGCCCGATTTTGACCCATTTGAACCAACCGATTCGCCGCTATCTGGTTGGCTTATCGCGCGGCGCGATGCCGTCGTCATGCAGCAGGAATTCAACGGTGTGACGGTGCTGCTGGTGGCGGGTGGGGAAGGGTAACGCGTCATGCGGCGGGACTACATGCTGATCGGCGTGCTGGCGCTGCTGTGGGCTTCGCTGCTGGCGGTGATGATCCACCAGCCGGGGTATACCGACGCGTATTATTACTTCAACGCCGGGCAGCGTCTGGCGGAGGGTGACGGGCTGACCGATCCGTATCTCTGGACGTATATCAACGCGCCGGACCGCCTGCCGGGACCGAGCCATACCTACTGGATGCCGCTGGAATCGTTCGTCGCGGCGGGCAGCATGGCCCTGTTTGGCGCGACGTTCGGCGCGGCGCAGGTGCCGTCCGTCGTGTGTTTCACGGGGCTGGTGCTGCTCGCTTTCTGGCTGGGCGACCATTTCGGAGATCGCCGCCGCGCATGGATGGCCGGTTTGCTGGTGCTGTTCAGCGGGTTCTATACACCGTTCTGGACGACGACCGATACATTCGCGCTGTTCGGGCTGCTTGGCGCGGGCGCGCTGCTGGCAATGGGACGCGGGCGCGAGTCAGGCAACTGGCGCTGGTACGCATTGGGCGGCGCGTTGAGCGGATTGGCGCACCTGGCGCGCGCCGACGGCGTGCTATTGGTTGGCGTGCTGCTGATCGTGGCGCTGTGGCCGGGGCCGCGTATCACGTGGCGGCGGGCGCTAGTAACCGCCCTCGCCGGCGTGTGCGCCTATCTCGCGATTATGACTCCCTGGTTTGTGCGCAACCTGTCCGAGATCGGAACGCCGCTGCCGACCGGCGGGGCCGACACGATCTGGATGCACAGTTACGATCAGTTGGTAGACTATCCGCCCGGCGCTGCGGTGGCTGATTTTTGGGGATGGGGGCTGGGAAATATCCTCCGGTCGCGCTGGGAAGCCTTGAGCAGCAATCTCGGTACGTTTGTCGCGGTTGAGACGTGGGTAATTTTGGGGCCGTTCGTGCTGGCCGGGTTATGGATGCTGCGCCGTGAGCCGCTGCTGCTCGGTGTCCTGTTGTATGCGGCAGCGTTACACCTGCTGATGACGTTCGTATTCGCGTTTCCCGGCTATCGCGGCGGGTTGTTCCACTCGTCTACGGCGCTGCTGCCATTTTGGGCGGTCCTGGGCACCGGCGGGCTGGATGGCGGTATCCTGTGGCTGGCAAAACGCCGCCGGTGGCCCCGCACGCGGGCGCTGCATGTGTTTGGTACGGCGCTGGTCGTGCTCGCCGCCGGGATCAGCGTGAGTATTCTGGCGATCCGACTGCCGGATTGGAATGATAACGCATCCTTCTACAGGACACTCGCGCGTGATCTGCCACCCGATGCAATGGTGATGGTGAACGATCCGGCGGCGCTGTATTATCAAACCGGGCTGCCGGGTGTCGTCGTTCCAAACGCCGATCCGGACGTCGTGCCTGAGATCGCCGCGCGGTACGGGGTGACCTACCTGGTGTTGGACGTGAACCGCACCGATCCATTTACCGGGCTATTCTTGGGGACCGAGCAGCGACCATTCTTGCGCCTGGTCCGCGTATATGATGCCGGGACGGCGAATCCGGCGGATGACAGGCGCGTGTTTGAAATCGTACCGCAGGAGCAGGGTGAATGACAGGTAGCCGGTTCCGGCTCGATCGGCAGGATGCGGTAATTGGCTTAGTGGCGGCGCTGGGCGTCATCGTGTACGTGATCGCGTCGATCCGGCTGGATGAAGCCGGTTTTCCGCTTGATGATTCGTGGATTCACCAGACCTACGGGCGTAACCTGGCGCAGCGCGGCGAATGGGCTTTTGTACCGGGCGAGCCGAGCGCGGCGTCAACGTCCCCGCTGTTCACCGTGCTGCTGGCGGTGGGTTATACGCTGGGCGTGCCGTTTTTCTGGTGGGTGTTCGCACTGGGTGCGTTCGGGTTGGCGCTCACGGGTTGGGCTGGCCGCCGCGTGAGTCTGATCATGTTTCCGGACCTGCCGCAGGTCGGGTTGTGGACCGGGTTGGCGCTGGTCATGACGTGGCATCTGGTATGGGCGGCATCTTCCGGCATGGAGACGATTTTGTTCTGTGCCTTGAGCCTGGTTGTCGTCCGGCTGGGTTTTCGTGAGCTGCGCGGCACCGAGTCCGTTTCCAGCAAACGCGAGGCATTTGGACGTGGGGCGCTGTTGGGGTTTGCGGGTGCGGCGTTGACGCTGACGCGCCCGGAGGGCGTCGGGCTGGTCGGGCTGACGGGTTTGTTCGTGCTGCTGGCCTGGCCGTACGGGCCGGGGCAGGATGGGCGGCGGCTGTATGTGGCCTGGGCGGGCGGTGTAGCACTCGGCTGGTTAGCCGGTGTGGTGCCGTACCTTGCGCTGAACTATAGTATCAGCAAGACATTTTGGCCGGATACCGTGTCTGCCAAACAGGCCGAACACGTGTATATTCACCAGCACTGGTCACTGGTGGAACGGTATGCCCGGCTGCTGCTGCCGCTGGTGGCGGGCAGTCTGGTGATGTTGCTGCCCGGTGTCGTGGTTGGTGTATACTGGTTTGTGCGCCGGGCGCGGGTCGAACGGCGAACCGTGCTGTTGTTATTGCCCGCAGCGTGGGCGGTGGCGGACCTGACCGTCTATGCGCTGCGCCTTCCGGCGAATTACCAGCATGGCCGCTACGTGATCCCCATTCTGCCGCACCTGCTGTTATATGGTGTAGGCGGAACCCTGGCGATCGTGTGGGCGGGACGCCGTCGCCCGGCGCTGCGTGTGCTTAGCCGCAGCCTGGCGCTTTCCGCCGTTCTGATTACCCTCGGATTTTGGGTTATCGGGGCGCAGCAGTACGCGCGGGACGTGCGTATCATCAATACGGAGATGGTTGTTACCGCCAAATGGGTGGCGGCTAATCTGCCGCCCGATGATTTGTTGGCCGTGCATGATATTGGCGCTGTGGGCTATTATGCGCCGCGACCGATCCTTGACCTGGCCGGGCTGGTCAGCCCGGAAGTCGTGCCGATTATCCGTGACCACGACGCGTTGATGGCGCTGATGTGCGAGCGGGATGTGCGTTATATGATGGTGCTGTCTAACCAACGACCGGCCCAGCCGGATGATCCACGCCTGGGCACGGTTTGGGAATACGATCTCGATTTGCGGCGCGAGGTCGTCAAACCGCTGTTTCGCACCAATGCGCCGTATTCAGTTGAGGCGGGAGGTGGCAATATGGCGGTCTACCAGATGAACTGGCCGGATGGCTGCCGCTAGAGACTGTCGGGCGTATGAATCCAGCCGTGCTTGCTCCTGGATTCTGTCCTATGGTATTCTATGATATACGAATATGGGGGTATCGGGTCTCTCGCTCAAGAAACAATAGAGGAAATCAGTTTCTCACATGGAAGAGAATCAGGCGTATGATGCCCGGCGGCAAATCAGCCTGTTGATCATTGATGATCATCCGGTTTTTCGCCAGGGGCTTCGTGATATCTTCGCCACAGAAGACGATATTCGGGTAGTGGCAGAGGGCGCCAGCGGGGAACAGGCGCTGCAACTGGTTCATGCGCTGCAGCCAGACGTGTTGCTGCTTGACATAAACCTGCCGGGGATCAATGGGCTGCAAGTGACCAGCCGTTTGAAGGCGGACCACGCAACAACGGCCATCGTGCTGTTGACGGCCTATGACGACATGGAGCAGGTCCTACATGCAATGCGTTCAGGCGGGGCCGCTTATTGCCCCAAGGATATTGAACCGGAAATTCTCGTGGATGTCGTCCGCAAGGTCGCACACGGCTATTTTGTGGTTGGCAAGCTTATTTTTGATCAAGAGGGTCTGAAATCCTGGCTTGATGCCGGGGTTGAGGCGGTCACCGGACCGTACATGGTCGATCCGAACGAGCATTTTGTCCCTTTGAGTCCGCGCGAAATGGAAATTCTGCAGTTTGTGACTCAGGGCAAGAGCAACAAAGAGATCGCGCAGTCATTGGGCATCAGCCACCAGACCGTCAAGAACCACATGACGTCTATTTTGAAAAAGCTTGATGTTCGAGACCGCACGCAGGCCGCTGTGTATGCGCTGCGGCGTGGTTGGGTTCGGACTACCGATCAAACCAGCGATTAGTGGGATGGTTTCGTGTATGCAAAGGCGGTTAGGGATTAGCTATGGCCCACGGCGCAATGACTCAAAAAGATGAGCTATTGACGGAGTTTCGTGCTGAACACGAGAAGATTCAGGCTCGGATTCGTGAGAATCAGCAGTTGATCGAGCAAACGCAGCTCGAAGTGAACCGGTTGCGCGACCGTAATGTCACAATCAGCGCGCAGTTGAGCCGCGTTGAGAACAACTTTGACACCATTCCGCGCGCTGATATCAAAGCAGCATATGACGGCACCCTGGACGCCAAAACCCGGTTGCTAACGATGCAGGGCCAGCTCGAAAAGGCCAAGGCGACGCACGAAGAACTCTCACATTCCGAAAGACTGGTCGGGCGACTGATCGACCTGGTGCAGGGCTTAAACCCTGATCAACTGCCATCGCCAGCTACCCGCATCGCGCCGGATATGCTCTCGTCGGAGGGCGGCGGCCTCTCCACGAAGGCGATTATCGGCATGGTGGAGGCGCAGGAAGTCGAGCGCCAGCGGTTGGCCCGGCAGATGCACGATGGTCCGGCGCAATCGCTGACGAATTTCATCCTTCAAGCCGAAATCTGCCAGCGGCTGTTTGACCGCAACCCGGATCGGGCCGGGGAGGAGCTGAACAACCTCAAAACGGCTGCCAGCGGGACCTTCCAGCGCGTGCGCGACTTCATTTTTGATCTGCGCCCAATGATGCTTGACGATCTCGGCCTTGTGCCGACGATCCGGCGTTATGTGGAAGCATTTCAGGAGAAGACCGATATCGAAACACAACTCAACATCCTGGGCGACGAACGGCGGCTGCCGGGCCATATTGAAGTGATGATGTTCCGCTCGATCCAGGCCGTGATGAGCAATGCCCGTGACAATCTGGGGGCGAAGTATGTCAATATCGTGCTGGATGTTGGGCCGGAATGGTTGAAGGCGACGATTGAGCACGATGGGCGCGGTTTCGACCCGGAAGATGTCATGTCCAAAGACGATAGTGAAGACTTGTTTGGACTGCGTACCCTCAAAGAGCGCATTGATCTGGTCGGTGGATCATTGGATATCGTGAGTTCTGATGAGGAACTCAGCCGGTTTGTGATTCTGTTACCGGCTGTATAGCCAGAACACGCAGGGCCAAAAAAGCGGGTGCGGAGGGGGGCTTGAGCTGACATCCCGGGTTAGCATATTATAACCCAATAGGACTGATCGGCTGTTTGCGCAATTCGTGTATCAGACTACACTAGACATTAATCTAACACCAATGCTTTTTTATTCGTGATAACTTTGCCAGCCCAAACACACACCTTTTGGGAGGAAACCATATGCGAGGTCGAGTACTGATCTTAATTGGCGCAGTTATTTTGCTGGCCGTGGTGGCCGTTGTTGTCCTGATGAACGGTGGCGGCGGCACGGGCGATGAAACAGCCACACCCGGCACAGCAGAGGCCGGGGGAGTCCCAACTGGGGGAACTGGCGCAACCGGGGCTGGCGGACAGCCGCGTGTGGAAAACCTGGTTGAGATCGTGATCGCGATCCAGGATTTGCCGCGAGGCATTGTGATTCCGGAAGATGGCGTCGGGACCCAATTGTGGCCGCGTGAATCGCTGCCTGAGGCTGGAAACTACTTTCTGGCAGAGGAAATTAGCGACGTCGTGGGGCGCATTGCGCGGACGGATATTGTGCGCGGCGCTCCTATTTTGAGCCGGCAGATCGTTGATAACCTCTACGAAATCGCTCGGACCGGTTCGGATGTGGCGGCGATGATGAACGCACTGCCCGATGATCGCAGTTGGGTGGCGGTTTCTATCCCGCTGGATCCATCGGGCATTGGTCAGGTTGCCTATGCTATCCAATCCGGCGATTATGTGGATGTGATCCTCTCGT
>CAYMTN010000009.1:0-45083 GCA_964393335.1 uncultured Anaerolineaceae bacterium | reverse complement strand
CAACGGCAGTGCCGACCGAGGTGATCCCGACTCAAGAGCCAACCGAGGTTGTGCCGACGGAGGTCGTTCCGACAGAAGCACCACCTGTCGAACCGACCGCCACGCCCGAATCGACCGAGGCTCCGCCAGTGGTTACACCGGCGGGGCCGAGCAGGCCGGGCACCGGGTCGTAAAATCGGTCCCGCCCATTTACACAGATAACAAAAACCACCCTGGGCGATTGCTCGACCAGGGTGGTTTTTTCTCGCCACCCTGCTCACTCACCCACTACGCTCGCTTTACTAAAAACCTGGATCGTGGCATTATTGTATGCATACGCGTGTAGCCCTGTAACTTCCTTGTTTTTCGTCTTTTTTGTTAGATTGTGTGGATTTCTGGCGAGCACCGTGCAGCCGGCAGATTTCGAAAAATAGCGATCATGGTCTTCGAATGCTGACGAGCGCTTCTGATCGTAAAAAATATTCTTGGTATTCACTCCCCAATCGATCGGAACCGGGCGGCTAAAATGCCTGGTGAGGGTTTCGGACTTGCTCGCCAGGTAGACAGATTTGTCGAAGCGGCGAACCGGCTGAAGGAAACCTTCAACAGATGGCCCAGCCTGACATGGCGATACAAATATCAACTCACATTCTGGCGACCGGGAACTGTAATGTAGCCATTCACTGCTGACCGTTCCCATACCAGATACTGCCTGTGGAAAAGTCTCGTTTACCGGGTGATGGGTATGGATGATCAATATGAGAAACTGCGCTCCGAACTCCGCAAAAACCCGAGTCTGGCGCAGGAGACGCTACAAACCGATGGGAAAAACCTGGCTGATCGCGGCGATTTGAGTGCCGACGAAATCGAGGAATTAGTATACGAAACACGCATGTTCGTTGCTCAACAACAACGGCACGCCCCGTTTGAAGATCTCTCTCCGGCCTCTGAGTCGCCTGACGAGTCACCAGCCCACAAAACGCATAACGAACTGGCTGAAGTGACCATCCTGTTTGAGGCTTCACAACCTGAGATTTACCAGAACAACCCCTTTCGTGTGGCAGAAGTAGCGATCGATGCCACCGCGCGTGATCTGTCCAGACGGCAGCAGATGGTCGAGATGGCCGGCAAAACCGGCATCCCGATTCCGCCGGGCAGCGGTCGCGCCTTGCCGTTGAACCATGTGGTTGACCCGACACGCGTTCGTAATGCGCTGCAGCAACTGCGCGATCCCGAAGCGCGTCTTGTCAGCGAGTTTTTCTGGTTTTGGCCGCATGAGATGGGACAAAGTGCGCGCGACGATGCCCTGCGGGCGCTGGCGGAAAACCAGATCGTGCGTGCGCAGGCGATCTGGGAATCAGAAGAACAGCGCCGCGACTCGAATGTCGCACTGCACAACCTCACCGTGCTCGCACATGTAGCCGCACTCGACCAGGAATTGCAGGCGTCGAGCGCAGAGCGGCAAGAATTCCGAGAGCAAGACCGTACCTGGGATGAGGCATTCAGACGCTGGCAGGCGCTGTTAGACCACGAAGGTTTCTGGAGCAGGCTGACCGCCCGCGTCCGCGACCTGAACGATCCGCGCCTGACCACGGGAGTAGTCCGGCGTCTGCGTGACGGATTGCCACTCGCGCTGCTGTTGATTAATGCCAACCTGGCCTTGCGCGCTGCCGAACGCGGTGATACCAACGGGGCTAAGCGGCAACTGCATCTGATGCAAACATCGGGCTTTGATCCCGCGCTCATAGATCGAGCGCTGCAGCGGACAATCGAACCCCTGCGCACGCGGATCAACCTACTGTGCCGGAATGCCGAAGTGGAGATACGCAAAGAGAAGATACAGGGCTATACGATCGCATACCAGCTAATCGAAGATGTCAAAAAACCGCTGAAAGTACTCGACACGCTCTTGCCCCCCGCGCACCATACTCTGGTCGGTATTCACGATGATATCGCCAACCGGGCACTGAACTGTACCGTGAACTATGTCAACGAGACAAAGGACTGGGAAACCGCGCTGAGTCTGGTCGATACGCTCGCCGGGCTTGCCAGCGGGAAAGTGACGCGGGAACGGTTGAATGAAGGGCGCAAGACCCTCACACGCAACCTTGACAACGAGCGAAAGTTCAACCGGTGCTGGTTCTGCGAACAAAACGGACCTGTCGCGGCGCACGCGGTGGATGTGGACATGCACCGTATCACGAATCGCGTCTACACGTTTCGCGGGTATCAGATCAGGTGGAACACGGTAAAGGTGAAGGTGCCGCGCTGCGCAGAGTGCAAGGAGGCCCATGACCGGGCAAGTAATGTCCCTGTCATCTGGGCTATGTTGGGTACCATACCGGGAGGTATCCTGGGTTACATGATCCATCCAGGCTTTTGGGCGGTGCTTATCGGAGCTTTCCTGGCCTTCATGATCATTGGCGTGGCCACTACGGCGAGCGAAGAAGCACGCCTGCGATCCAGGGACATCAAACCACTCTCGACCCAGGTCGAATTTTATGGTGTCAAAGAATTCAAGGAGCAGGGATGGTCTATGGGCAGCCAACCGCCTGAGGCGCGAAAATCGGGGTCCAGCTGATGAGCCAAGTGACAGCCAGGCTGCGCCAGTGGTTATACCCGCGTCCCTTCAGGATTCCGTCGCCGGTCTGGCCGGATGATGTGCTTTTCGCCCTGAAAGATGTGATGCGAGGATCACCGGTCGATGCAGCAGCGCTGCTTCCCGGCGGCGATCAGGTCGATCAAGATGCCTTGCTGGCAAACATCGGGACAAATCTGTGGCGCATGCGGCGCAAGCTCATCAATCTCGACTCCGGGCAGCCGCGCGAGGAACTGCGCGAGGCCTACCGCTATTTCGAATCGATGTGGGATACCCTGGCACAAGCCGGGATCGATATCCTGGACCATACCAACAACCGCTACGACCCAGGGCTGGGACTCAAAGTTTTGGCCTTTCAACCGACCTCTGGCATTGGGCGCGAAATCATCACTGATACGCTGCGGCCTACCATCTACCGTGACAAGACCATGCTTCAGGCCGGTGAGGTCATCGTGGCCGTACCGCCGCCAGCCGCTGAGGAATAAACGCAGGTTTCGAACGAACAACCCGTATGCTGGTTTCCAGAACGCGCCAGAATGGACGCGTCTCAGACAGAACTAGAGAAAAGGAACAGCCGTTATGTCACGCGCCACCATTGATTTTGGAATCGACCTCGGTACGACCAACAGCGCCATCGCTGTGACGAGCGGGACTCAAGTGCACGTCTTTCGTAACAATTTCCGCGAAGAGTTCACCCCATCCGCCATCTGGATTGACAAGAACGACAACCTGCATGTCGGCCAGCACGCCAGGCAGCGCGGTTCATTTGATCCGGCCAACGCGGCCTTCAAGTTTAAGCGCCAGATGGGATTGGACGTGGTGAAACGGTTTGAGCGCAGTGGGCGTGAGATGCACCCTGAGGAACTCTCTGCCGAAGTGCTGAAATCGCTCAAACAGACGGTTCAGGTGGAAAGCGGTGAAGACGTGCAAACGGCTGTGATCACCGTACCGGCGGAGTTCGATCTGGCGTCGTGCGAAGCGACTCGTAAGGCGGCGGAGTATGCCGGATTTATGGACAGCCCCCTGTTACAGGAACCGGTAGCGGCGGCGATGGCCTATGGCTTTCAACGGCACGAGGACGGAGTCTTCTGGTTGGTATACGATTTCGGCGGCGGGACGTTTGACGCTGCCGTGATCCAGGTCCGCGATCGGATGATCGAGGTCATCAATCATGGTGGCAACGACAAACTGGGTGGCAGCGATATCGACGCCGCCATTATGAACAAGCTGCTGGTGCCTATGCTCAGCGAACACTACAACCTGGCAGAATTCCCCAATCACCCGCGCTGGACGGCGGCGCGCGCGCTCTTACCTCTAAAGGCCGAAGAAGCGAAAATTCTGCTCTCACGCGCCAGGTCTACCGAGATCTATATCGAAAATCTGGGGTTGGACGCCGATGGTACACCGATGCGTGATATTGAGCTCCCGCTCACGGTGGATGAGGTCGTCAACCTTGCCGAACCGTTCATCCGTAAAACGATCAATATCAGCAAAGGCGTGCTGCGCGAAAAACGCCTGGAGCCTGGCCACATCGAAAAGATACTGCTTGTGGGCGGGCCGACGCTGGCCCCCTATCTGCGCGATATGCTGGCCGACGAGTCGGTCGGGCTGGGCATTCCCCTGGAATTTTCCGTTGATCCGATCACGGTTGTCGCCCAGGGAGCGGCGCGTTATGCAGGGAGCCAACCGCTTCCACGAGCTGATGATGACAAAGCTGTCGTTCGACCGCGGCCAGCAGCGGAGTTCCGTGTCACGTTTGCGGATTGGAAAACCAACGGCAGCGATCTGGAGCCGCTTGTCGCTGGCCGGATAGAAGTACCCGAAGGTATCTCGCTTGAGGCGTATTCGATTGAGCTGGTCAATACGACCGTTCGCCCGCCCTGGAACAGCGGGAAAATTCCGCTCGTCGCGAATGGGGCCTTCATGACGACCCTGTGGGTCGAAGAGGGAATAACATCCGCTTTTGAGGTCTGTCTGTACAACCGGGCAGGCAATCTACAGCCGGTCGTCACCGTTCCCGAAGCGTTAGAATACACCGTCAGTATGGAACTGGTGGAACTCCCGCTGACGCATAACGTCGGCGTTGCGCTGGTGCAGGATGAAGTCTTATGGTTTTTTAAGAAAAACGATCCCCTACCTGCGCGTCGGCGGGAGCCTTTGAAGACGGCATATCCTGTCCGTTCCGGCCACGATGGCGACGTACTGCGCATTCCCGTTGTCGAAGGACAGCACCCGCGCGCCAGCCGCAATCGCCGCGTCGGGAAAATCGAAGTCACGGCGAGCCAGGTAAGGCGCGATCTGCCGGTGGGTAGTGACGTGGAAGTCATGATTGAGATCGACAAGTCACGCCTGGTGCGTGTTAAGGCCTTTGTGCCGCTGCTTGACGAAGAGTTTGAGGCGGTTTGGGAAGGAACACGCGAACAGCGTGATATTGATTCACTGCGCGACGAAGCCGAGAACGAATTTGAACGCATCGAGCAACTGCGTCAAACAGCTAGATCAGTCGATGCGCCACAAGCTCAGCGCGCCATTGAACAACTGGATGCTGAAAATCAGGAAGGCGAAATACGGGATGTTTTGCAGATCGTCGAAGCGGACGAAGAAGCGGCTGACAAGTGCAACCGGCTGCTGCTTGACCTGGGGGCCGCTGTCGATGAGATCGAGGATGATCTCGAATGGCCCGTGCTCGTGAACGATGCCCAGGCGATGCTGGAAGCGGCCAATGGCGACATCGGTCGGTTTGGAAATGAGAATGACAAGCATATTCTCCGCTCGATTGAGGCCGACATCCAAAATGCTATTGAACTGCACGACCGCGATCTGGTTCAGCAGCGCGTCGAAGAACTGCGTATGCTGGTGTTCGCAGTATTGGATCGCGAAGGCATCTTGCCGCGCATCTATTTTGAGCAACTCAAGCAGCATAAGAACGAAATGCGCGATCCGGCCCAGGCTGATTACCTCATACGCGAAGGAATCATCGCGCAACAGGCTAACGACGTGGATCGTCTACGGGAGATTAATCCCCAGTTGGTGGCCCTGTTGGAAACCCCACCGCCTGAACCTGATATGGGCACGTTGACGAGGTTCTAACCATGAATGGTCCGGATAGGGTGAAAAAACCGGCATCACCACCATCACAACACAGCGCGGAGGGAATCTACCATGAGCTGGCGCTTGCCCAGGCTGCATCGCTGGCGCGTGGCGGGCAATATGCGCAGGCGCAAGCCATCCTCCATGATCTGTTGCAGAACCAGCACGTGTATCCGGACGTGCTCGACCTTCTCGCACGTACATACGCCCAACAGGGAAACCTTGATCGCGCGGCAGCCCTCTGGCAACAGGCGCTTGAATTGGCACCGGGCAACCCGGCTTATCAGACAGGCCTGAGGCAGATCGCGCGCGAAAAACGCAGGCCCGCTTGGGCCGCGCTTTTCGCTATCCCCCTGCTACGATACGCGGGGACAACTGTCATTTTCGGCGTGGTGCTGGTCGCGCTGGTGTGGATGGCGTACCCAGGCGATGGCAGCAGTCCAGGCAACGAGCCGCCTGGATCATCCCTGGCCACGGTTGCATCACCATCACCGACTTCGCTGATTGAGGAGATTACCGTTACGCCCGACATTGAAGTCACAGTGGAGGCGCTTGCGCACCAGCAAGTGGCCGAGACACTATCCGCCTATGAGTTGACCCTGACAGGCTATCCATCGCATGTGGCAGCCCTGGAAGGGACCATTACGGCGCAGGCGACACTGATCGTCGTGTTGAGCGCATCGCCGACACCTGCGCCGTCCCGCACGCCATCGCTCACGCCGACGCACACCATGACACCGCCTCCCTCCTTCACGCCAGCGCCGACCCATAGGCCCCCCACGTGAGCGGCGCTGCCGGGTTTCCCCAAACAGGCGCGGAGCATCCGGTAGATCGTTGCCAGCGGCGGCGCATACCTGTTCAATGGTGATCCGGCGGATACACTAACGCTCGTCTTCACTGGTCCACGCGTGGAGGTGGTTTACGTCAAACACCCGGCGCTGGGACCATTCAGCATCGAGGCGGATGGCGCGGCGTGTGCCGTTTATTCTCGCGTCAGCATTTCACGGGCATTTTCGACGTAACTGAGCGATTGGTGGCGGAAGTACGTGCTGTACAACTCGGCATAATGCCCGCCCTGTTTCATGAGTTGGCGATGGCTGCCTTGCTCGATGATCTCGCCCTCGCGCAGCACGATGATCCGATCTGCGCTGCGGACGGTGCTCAGGCGGTGCGCAATCAAGATCGAGGAAGACTGCGCCAGGATTAATTCCAGCGCCTCTTGAATTTGTGCTTCGGTGAATTGATCGATGCTGGCTGTAGCTTCATCCAGGATAAAAATAGCCGGGTTCTGGATCAAAACACGCAGCAAACTAACCAGTTGGCGCTGGCCGATGCTCAGCCGCGAGCCACGCTCGCCCACGTCACTTTGCAGCCCATCGGGCAGTGTCTCCAACCACTCGCCATCACCAATGCTATAAGCGACGGTTTTGATATCCTCGTCGGATGCATCCGGGCGGCCAAAACGAATGTTCTCGGCCACCGTTCCGCTGAATAAATACGGCATCTGCGGCACAAACCCGAGCTGGCTGCGATAGTCATGCAGGTTGAACGTCCGGATATCCTGGCCGTCAATCCGAATCGCCCCCCCTTGAAACTCGTAGAAGCGCATGATGAGCTTGGCCAACGTACTTTTGCCTGCTCCTGTGTGACCGACAAACGCCACACTCTCGCCAGGGGCAATCGTCAGGCTGAAATCGTCAAGCACACGCACCCCGCGTTTGTACTCAAACACAACCCGGTCGAATTCAACCCGGCCTGCCAGCTTGCCAGCCGGTTTATCGTCGATCTGCCGCACAACATTTTCGGCGTCGATCAGGGCGAAGATCCGCTCCAGGGAACTCATCGCCTGCTGGAACTGGCTCCAATAGGACGCAATGTTGATCAACGGAAACCAGAATCGATCGACCGTCTGGACATAAAGATACCAGACGCTGATGTTGATCGTGCTGTGGAGGACGGCACGCGCGCCAAGATATACGATGGTCGCCGTGCCAAAGCCGGATAGGGCATTCAGGGCCGGGAACACGCTGGCCAGCGTCATGCCGCGCCGCCAATTGATGCGGTAGGACTGCTGGTTGACTGCGACAAATTCGTCATAAATGGCCGCTTCCTGGCGAAAGTTTTTGGCGACCGAAATGCCGGTAACCGTCTCCTGGATCGTGTCGTTAACGGCTGCCATCGCGCGTGATCCCTGGCGCGTGACGTCGCGCGCGATCTTTCGGAACCAGAGCACGGCGGCGATGATCGGTATGGTGAACACCACGACCAGCAGTGTCAGCAGTACGTTGCGGCTGAACAGCACCGCCGAGAGGATGATGACCTGGATCAATTGGGCGACGATATCCGAGGTCACGATCAGAATCTGGCCGAAATCGTCGGTATCGTTGGTGATGCGGCTGAGGACCTTACCGGTTTTGTTCTCGTCGTAGAATGCCATATCACGGTGTACCGCTGCGGCAAACGCATCTTTTCGGATCTGGCTGACCAGATCGGCCACGATCCGAACGGTCATCCTACGCCGCACCCAGTTGGTGAAATAGCGTACAACAATGGTCAGGAACAACGCGCCAACCAGCAAAAGCACTTTGTCCGATGCCGTCCCGCCGTCCAACGTGCCGACTCCGGCGGAGATGATGATCGGGATGAGCGCTTCGGTGACAGACACGCCGATGCCCATCGCCGTCAGAATCCACACGCGGCGCGTCTGTTCGCGAAAATAACTGCCCAGCCGCCGGAACAGGTATCGATCCGAATACTGCCGGTCGTAACGGTCTTCTTCCAACCCGCCAAAAATGCCCATCGTGTCTCAGTCCTCTGTCGTGTGCTCGCCCAAAAACGACGCGCGGGTGCGGCCATTATTGCCGGGGGCTGTGGTATCGTCATCGTCGTCATCGAAACGGGCGAAAATGCGGCGATATGGCTCTGACGTGCGCAGCAGGTCGTCGTGGGTGCCACGCGCTGCGATGCGTCCCTGGCGGATCACAAAAATACGGTCCGCCCAGCGGATTTGAGACAGCCGGTGGGTGATCAAAATCGTCGTGCGCCCCTTCGCTGCCGTCCAGATGGCTTTTTGGATGCGGTCTTCGGTGGCGCTGTCGATGGCGCTCGTGCTGTCATCCAGGATCAGAATACGCGGATCGGTCAGAAAAGCACGCGCAATCGCCAGCCGCTGGCGCTGGCCGCCGCTGAGCGTGACGCCGCGCTGCCCGATCTTGGTATCGTAACCATCGGGAAAGCTCATGATGAACTCGTGCGCCTGCGCTTTTTTCGCGGCGTCTTCGATCTGTTCGCGGGTCGCGCCGGGTTTGCCAAAGCTGATGTTATCCGCGATGCTGCGGCTGAACAGAAACACCTCCTGCTCGATAATGCTGATCTGCGAGCGCAGCCCGGCCAGGCTCCAGTCACGGACATCCCGGCCATCGATGACCACGCGGCCTGAGGTGGCGTCATACGTGCGGTTGGTTAACTTGGTGAGCGTGCTTTTGCCGGAGCCAGTTTGCCCGACAATGGCGACCGTTTCGCCGGGGTGGATCAAAAACGATACGTCGTGCAGCACCTGTTTGCCGCCCTGGTAGCCGAAACCCACGCCTTCGAACTCAATTGCGCCCCGCATAGACGCCGTATAGCCGGTTTCGTTCTGATCCAGATCGGTCTGTGTCGTAATTAGCTTCAGAATTCGTTCGGCACTGGCCAGGCCCGATGCGGCGCGAGAGAACGAAAAAAGCGAGGTGAATACCGGGAACGTAAACAGGTAAAGCTGTCCCATGAACGCCACCACATCCCCGGCCTCGATCACGTTTCGCTGGTAAAGGTACGTGGCGTGGAAAAAGCCGCCTACAAAAGCCAGCCCCATCAACAGAATGGCGAAATAGCGGGCTTCGATGTCACCTTGCATGACAAACCACTTACGGACACGATCCACCAGCGCGTTGAAGTGCTCGATCTCACTCGTTTCCTGTGCGGTGCCCTTCACGACCTCAATACCGTCGAGTGTTTCGGCCAACCGCGCGTTCATCCGCCCAAAGCTGGCCCGTACTTCTTGCGCGACGGCGTGCAGCGCGCGCACGTAAAAGAATTGAACGACGACGTACAACAGAATAAAAACGGCGGGCGTCAGAATCAGGGCCGGATAGATGGTCGGTGACGTGATCAGCGGCATCATCAAAAACATGCCGGAGCCGATGATCAGGTTCAGGCCCGGATTCATCATCAGGTTGATCTCGCGCACGTCGTTAGTTACGCGCGCCATGATCTCGCCTACCGGTTGAAAATCATGAAAAGCCATGCTCTTGCCCAGCAAGCTCACATATAACTCGTCGCGCACATCACGTTCGATGCGCTGGGCGAAGGTCTCTGAAGCGAAATTGCGCAGGAACTGCAGGCCCCCGCGCAGGAGTTGGCTGCCAATGATGACCAGCGCCATCAACCCGACATATGCCAGGTCGCGATGATTGATGATCGCGTCGAACGCGCGCCCCGCCAGAATTGGCACGGCTGACGCCAGTACCGCGTTAGACAGCGCGCCCAGGATTAATAGCAGCAGATAACCCGGATGGCGGCGAATATGTGACCAGACAAAACGCCAGGGACTGGATAAATCGGTAGCTTCAAGGGTATGTGCGACGTACTCAGCAGACATGCTCTTAGGATTCCATTTTCAGCTCACAGCGAAAATCGCTACGCACGTACCGGATTGTACCTTAAAAATATACCAAAAACTGTACGAACAGGCCTTTTCCAGCCCGGTGTGGTCCAAAATCAAAAATCGAGCAGTATCTATCCGTACTTCGTCTTGGTAAGGGCGCTGCTTGCTGCGCCCAGTAATCAATGGATAGGCTGTAAGTGGCTGATCGGTCCGATCAGCCGCCCCTGGCAAGTTGGTGCTGCTGGTTTCTTCTTTTGTGTGAGCGATCTTGCTACCAGCCCACCCGGAATGATTGGCTCCGGCTGGCCGGTCCATTTCATACCCCGTGAACCCCTGTTCGTAGTACAATGATCGAACAGCATAGGCCCCAAACGGTGGGAGGGTCGTGAGAGATATTTATGGTCGAAGAAATAGTATCTGTTTTGTTGATTGAAGATGATCTGGCCGATGCCCGTGTTATTCAAGGCTTGTTGGGCGATAGGGCGACCGGCCAGTTCAAGGTTGACGTGGTGGATTCGCTGGCGGCTGGGCATGAGCGTGTTCGCCACCAGGCATACGATGTGGTGTTGTTGGACCTGGATGTGGCCGACAGTCACGGGCTTGAAGCACTGTACAACTTTCGTAGCCATGTGCCCGACCTGCCCGTGTTGGTCATGACCGGACGGGATAACGAAAGGGAGTGGTCGGGAATTCTCCAGGAGGGCGCGCAAGACTACCTGGTAAAAGGACACTTCGACGCCGGAACGTTGAGTCGTGCACTCCGCTATTCAGTCGAACGACATCAGATCGAACGCGCACTGCGCGAAAGCGAGCAGCGATTCCGTTTCATGTTCGAACAGAACGCTGTCGGCATGGCGTTTGTAAATCTGGACGGACGTTTCCTGTTGATCAACCACAAATTATGTCACATTCTCGGCTACGAACAGTCCGAACTGCTGCAAAAAACGTTCGCTGACATAACCCATCCCGATGATCTCGAACTGGACTGGGCGAATGTCAGGCGGCTGCTGTCCGGAGAACAAGAGAGTTATTGGCTGGAAAAACGGTATATCCGCAAAGATGGTTCAGTGTTGTGGGCAGAGATTACGGTTACGCTGGCTCGAACGGAATCAGGCGTGTCCCAGTATTTTCTCGGCATACTGCAGGATATCTCCCAGCGCAAAAAGGCAGAAGAGGCTCGATTGTACCTGTCCGCCATCGTCGAGAACTCTGAGGATGGCATTCTCGGGAAGTCATTGGACGGCACGATTATCAGTTGGAACGCAGGAGCGGAACGTATCTATGGCTATACCGCAGAGGAAGTGATCGGGCGTTCGATCTCCATCCTGTTTTTGCCGGGTTCCGAGCATGAATACCAGCAAATGCTTGCGCGCATCCAACGCGGCGAGCGGATTTCACGGTTTGAAACACGGCGTGTAGGGAAAGATGGCACGCCGCTTGACATTGCTTTAACGATGTCCCCGATTAAGAATCAAGCAGGCGATATCATTGGCATTTCCGCCATTGAACGTAACATCACCATGCTGAAGTGGGCGCAGGCCATGCAAAAAGAGAGTGAGGAACGCCTGCGCCAGCTCACCGAAAACATCGACGAAGTCTTGTGGCTTAAAAACGTCCAAGACGACCGTATGTTGTATGTCAGCCCGGCCTATTCGACTATCTGGGGACTTTCTCGTAAGCCCCTGTATGAAGATGCCAGTTCGTTTCTTGAAGCAATACATCCTGACGACCTGACGCGCATCCGAGAGGCACTGGAACGGCACTCAACGGGCGGGTTTGACGAAGAGTACCGGATTATTCCACCCGGAGGGGAACAGCGCTGGATTCATGCTCGCTCATTTCCGATCAAAAATGCACACGGAGAGATTTACCGGGTTGCGGGTGTTGCTGAAGATATCACCGATCAAAAACGCCTCAGTATCGCCGAACACGAACAGCGTATGTTAGCCGAAGCGCTGCGCGACACCGCGAACGCCCTCAACAGCACGCTGAACATGTCGGAAGTTCTGGACCGGATTCTGACGAACATCAAACAAGTCGTGCCGCCTGATGCTGCCGAGATTCTGCTGATCGAGAAAGGCGTGGCGCATGTCGTGCGCAGCCAGAGATATGCCGAGCGCGGGTTGCAGGGGGAACCGGAGCAGCTTTCCTTCACGGTGGCGACTACGCCCAACCTGCGTTTTATGGCCGAAACAGGGCAGCCGCTCATGATCCCGGATATTCTCACTGATGTCGGGAACATCAGACTAAAACGATCAGACGCGCACTTCTGGCGTTCGTATGCGGGGGTGCCGATCCGCACGCAAGATACGGTCATCGGGTTTATCAACCTGGGCAGCATGACGCCTGACTTCTTCACACCGCTTCATGCGGACCGGCTGCAAGGTTTTGCCGAGCAGGCGGCCATCGCCATCCTGAATGCACGGTTACACGAGCAGGTGCAGGAACTCGCCGCACACCGCGAACGTCAGCGGCTGGCGCGTGACCTGCACGACGCGGTCAGCCAGACGCTGTTTTCGGCCACTATCACCGCCGAAGCCTTGCTGCGGCAGTGGAACCGCGATCCGGCCTCGATTGGGGGGCAGCTTGCCGATCTGCACCGGCTGGCACGTGGTGCGCTGGCCGAAACACGCGCTGTGTTGCTTGAGCTGCGGCCAGATGCGTTGTTGGAAATCGAACTCGAAGATTTATTGCGCCAACTCATCGAGGCCATTCAGAGCCGCAAACGCGTTGAGATTTCGCTGTCAATCGAGGAGCAGCACCATTTGCCGCCCGACCTCAAACTTGGACTGTACCGCATTATTCAGGAATCGTTGAATAACGTCGTCAAACATTCAGGCGCGACGCATGTTGACATCAGCCTGGATTACCGGGGTGATTATGTCCGGCTGGATATTCGAGACGACGGCAAAGGGTTTGATGTTGATACGGTGCAGCCAAGCAGCATGGGGCTGCATATCATGCGCGAGCGCGTGGAGACTCTAGGTGCGACGTTAACAATCGAGAGTCAGATCGGGTCGGGGACTCACGTTATGGTCCTGTGGTCCGCTGATGACACGCGGTAACAAACCCGCGTGCTGCACGGATAGCCATGCAGGTTATGCGTGTTTAGCGCCGCTGCTGGCTAATTCCAGCTCGATCTGATTGATTAGCTGCTCCAGGTGAGTGAGCTGGGTTACGGTCAGGATTAACTCACCTTTGACGGCTTGCCGAACCTGATCCTCAATCTCGACGGCCAGATCGTAAACAGCAATGAACTGCATCGCGCCGGCATTGCCCTTCAGTGTGTGAATGGTACGCTGTGCGATGGCAAGCAGTTGGTCATCCTGCGGCTTGGTACGCAGTTGCTGGAAGACATTTTGCAGGAGGGTGAGGTGATTTTGAGTTTCCCGAATAAAAGCCGACATCAAGCTGCCGTCTGCCTGGGGATCGGGTACGTCAGGTGCTTCGGGGAGCGCTGACGAATCAGTCTCGATCACCTGTTCAACGGGTGCGGTACGAGCCGCCTGGGTCAACGGCACGTCAAAGGTAAACGTTGCCCCTTTGCCAGCCACGCCCTCAGACGTGACGTGAATGGTTCCCCCGTGTGCTTCGACGATTTCTTTCACAATGATCAATCCCAGCCCGGTCCCTGGAATGCCGCGTGTGTTGGTATCTTTGACACGGTGATACCGGGTGAACAGCACCGGGAGTTGGTCCGGTGCGATGCCGATCCCCGTGTCGCTTACCTCGAAAATGGCGCGATCACCTTCAACCCATAGCCGTAAAGCGATATGCCCGCCTTCCAGCGTATATTTGACGGAGTTGGAAAATAGGTTGTCCACGACCTGCCTGAGCCATTCCACATCGACCATCGCCATCACCGGCTCCGGCGGCATATCCAGCGTGAGCGTTTGTCCCTTGACCCGCGTCTGCAACTGCACGAGGCGAGCGCTCGATTCTACGAGTTTGTTGAGGTCGGCTTCTTCGAAATCCAGCCGCAGATATCCACCGTCGATTCGGGCAAAATCCAGATAATCTCCGGTCAGGCGCATGAGCCGGTTGGCGGCTTCTTCAATCATATCCACAAACTCGCGCTGCCACTGCGTGAGCGGCTCGGACACATTTTCAGACAGCATGCTGGCCGCCATCACAATCAGGGTCGCCGGATTGCGCAGATCGTGCGTAATCATCGAGTAGAGGTCAGCCCGGATTCGTTCGAGTTGTTTCTGCGCGACGAGTCCCGCGCGATGATCCATCGCCTGTTCCAACGCAAACAGGAACTCAACATGATCACGTATCGTTGACGTGATATCCTGTTTTTCGATGTACCCGTCGGCCCCAAGCTGTACGGCTGCAATCGCGGATTTGATGCCGCCGTGTCCGGTGATCATGACGATCGTGCTGGAGTCATTTTGGGTGCGAATCTGCTGCAAGACCTCGATGCCATCCATATCCGGCATGAGCAGGTCCAGCAGGATCAGATCGTAGGGCTGGGCGGTGCACTTATTCAAACCTTCTCGCCCTGTAGCCGCACCGTCAATGATGGCTTTTTTAGGTGCCAGCACGTTGCGTAGATACGTTCGGATTGTATCCGCATCATCGATGATCAGGACCCGTTTATTTTCAAACATAGAGCGATCTCTTATCTTTTCTTTTAGCCCGACAGCCAGCCGCCAACAGTATCCAACAACACAGCGCGGTCATAGTTTTTATCGACAACATCATTGTAACCCGATTGGTAGGCGTTTTCCAGGTCGTCTGGGTCGGTGGTGGCCGTCAGGGCCAGGATCGGCGTGTGGGCCATTTCAGGATAGCGGCGAAGCTCGCGCACGGCGGCCAGCCCATCCATTTCGGGCATGGAAATATCCATCAGGATCAGGTCGGGTCGGTATTCAAGCGCCATCTCGACCCCTTCGCGACCGTTTTCCGCCAGGATGACATCATATCCCTCTGTTTTGAGGGCGGCAGCATAAATCTTGCGTTGGATGGCGCTGTCGTCGACCACAAGAATCAAAAGCGTCATGGTATCCTCTTTTTGTGTTTATGTCTCATTCATAGACGTGAACACCTGGCGGACTCGCTGGAACTCTGACTCCAACTTGATCAGTAATGGCTCGGCTCCTTCGACCGTCCCGCTCCGCCCGATTTTCTCCAGTTCCAGGCTTAAAGCCCCGATCTTCTGAGCGCCGAGGCTGTTGCTGTTGCCTTTGAGGGAATGGGCCGCCAGTTTCAACCCGCCGGCATCATTGGCCGAAATCGCCCGCCGGATAGCGTCGATCAGTGAGGGGGCATCAGTCAGGTACAGATCAATGGTTTCTTGAACAAAATCCTGTTCGCCTTCCTCCTGAAGCGTGCGAAGTTGGTCCAATACTGACCAGTCGATTGTGGCAGGCACAGACTTCGGATCAGGTTTGCCGTCGACCTCAGTCGAGTCCGGTGCGCGTGCGCCCCACCGTTGCAGCGCATTCTGCAGCGCTGTGACTTGAATGGGCTTGCTGATGTAATCGTCCATGCCCGCTGCCAGGCATATTTCCCGATCGCCTTGCATGGCATTGGCTGTCATGGCGACGATGTACGGGCGGTTCTGCGACCACTGTTCGTGGATGCGGCGTGTTGTTTCCAGCCCGTCCATCTCCGGCATCTGAACGTCCATCAAGACGACGTCGTAGGGTTGGCGGTTGAGAGCTTCCAGCACCTCAAAACCGTTACCAGCGACATCTGCCCGGTAGCCCATGCGGCGCAGCATTTGCAGCGCCAACTTCTGATTGACGGCGTTGTCTTCTGCCACCAGGATGTGCAGCGGCAGACGCTCGGCCAGATGGGTGTCAAATTCCGATTCCCGCTCGAGAACGTGCGGTCTGACGATTGTTGGCTGTCCGGCAAATACGCTGACGAGCGTGTCGTACAACACGGACTGTTTAATCGGCTTGATCAGATAGGCTTCAAACCGGATGGCTTCGGTACCCGTTTCCCGGCGATCCAGCGAGCTGAGCATGACAATCGGCAGCGTCTTTTCATCGCGGTACCGCCGCATCTGGGTTGCCAGTGTGATGCCATCCATTTCTGGCATCTGCATATCCAGCAGCACCAGGTCAAATGGATCCCCACGTTTGACCCACGACAGCGCCTCGGTTGGCGATGCCGTCTCACGCGGCAGCATGTGCCAGGATCGTGTTTGGGCAACAAGCACCCGCTGGTTGGTTGCGTTGTCGTCTACGATGAGCACGTGGCGGTCGCGCAGTTGCGGTTGTTCGCTGCGCAGATATACCCGCGCCTGGGCCGGGGCGGCTTCGGCCTCGATGGTGAAGTAAAAAGCACTGCCCTTGCCTGCCGTGCTCTCGGCCCACATAACCCCGCCCATCATCTCAGCCAGGCGACGGCTGATCGCCAACCCCAGGCCGGTGCCGCCGTACCTACGCGTTGTTGAGGCATCAACCTGGCTGAATGATTCAAACAGCCGGTCCAGCCGATCAGCCGGAATGCCGATACCTGTATCGCGCACGGAAAACTCCAGTTTATGACTGGAGTCTGTAGGGGGCTGTGCTAACCGGACGGATAGAACTACTTCCCCCGCATCTGTGAACTTGATCGCGTTGCTCATTAAGTTCAGCAGAATCTGGCGGAGGCGTGTGACGTCGCCATTCAACATGGTGGGAACCTGCGAGTCGATCAGGTACACCAGTTCCAGGCTTTTTTCGCGCGCGCTGGTCACGATCAGGTCAAGAGCGCTTTCGACACATTCACGCAGATCGAAAGGCTGGTTTTCCAGCTCCATTTTTCCGGCTTCGATTTTCGAGAAGTCGAGAATGTCGTTGATAATCGACAGCAGCGCTTCGCCGCTGTCGCGAATGGTGTTCGCGTATTCGCGCTGCTCTGGTGTGAGGGCGGTGTCGAGCAGCAGGCTGGTCATGCCGATCACGCCATTCATCGGCGTGCGGATCTCGTGGCTCATCATGGCCAGAAAAGCGCTTTTGGCGTGGTTGGCCTCTTCAGCTTCGCGACGGGCGCGCTGCAACTCGGTTACGTCATGGTAGATGGCAAGCGCCCCGGTCTTTTCTCCGTCCACGACGACCGGAACACCCAACACTTCGACGTCGATGGTGGTGCTGTCCTTACGCTGGCGTTGGGTGACAGCATGGATCAAGGTGTTTTCCCCTATCGTCTGCTGGGAAAAACTATGAGCCTCCGCGATCTGGTTTTCGGACGTGACGACCTCATCGATCACGCGTCCCATCACCTGATCCCGCGTATATCCGAAGAGTGCCTCTGCGGCGGGGTTCCATGACACGATGGTGCTATCCAGATCGATCACCACAATGGCTGCCGGGCTGTTGCGCACCAGCGCTTCGAGGTACTGTTTTTCGCGCTCAAGCTGGCGCGTGCGTTGGGCGACCAACTCCTCGAGATGCTCCTGGTGTTTCTGCAGTTCGCTCCGTGCGGCGCGTAGATCGGCCACCATTCCGGCCAGCGCATTGCCTAACACATCCACCTGTGATTGTACGGGGACATTCACATTCAGGTTTCCCTGGGCGACGGTGGTCGCAGTTTCCGCCATCGTGTTGAGGTAGGTCGCCATATCCTTGAATGCGCGTTCGGACTGGCGTAGCCGGGCGATGATTTCATTGAACGCCGTCGCCATTTGCCCCACTTCGTCGCTCGACGTGATCTCCAGGGGTTCGGCGGTGACATTCAGGTTGAGCCGTAGATCGCCTTGAGAGAGTGCGTCAAGCTGTGTGGTTAGTGCCTCCAGGTCAACATTAGCAATCTGTTGAGACGTGCGCATCACCCGTTGCAGCGGCCTCGTGATGTGCCGGGACAGGCCGATCCCCAAACTCAAAACCAGCACAATCGCGACCAACGTCGTGCCGCCCACGATTAACCGCGTGTCGGATACAAGGTCTTGCGAGGATTGGTTTTTTGCCTTGAATTCCTGCGCTACATCGGTGGCGATTTCTGACGCGGTTGCGCTGATCTCCGGTTCAAGCACATCCAGTTGGGTCGTAAAGAGGTTCTTCAGCGTAACGTTATCGGCGTGAATGGTTTGGAATCCCTCGTAATACGCCTGAGCAGCAGCCCGTGCGTCGACGGCGTTTTGCTGCTGCGTCTCAACTGTGAAGGTAGCTTGCAGGGTCGAAAACGCCGCCCGTGCATCCTGGTAGCCCTTGTTGAACAGGACCACGTACCCTTCATCGTTTGTTGCCAGGTAGTTGACGACGTTGAGACGCATTTGCTGGAAGCCGCTTTGCGCGTTTCCAAATGCCAGGAACGCCTGAGGAACGTTCAGGGCATTCACGATGACGCGCAGCGCCGCAAGTTTGTTCTCGACGATCAGCCCCTGGACGTCGAGCGTACCTGATTGCAGGATCTGTCGTCGTTTGATGATCTCGGTTACTTGTTGGAAGGCGTTCCGGTAGTCTTCAACCGCCGTTTTGATGCGATCCAGCTTCTCACGCCGGTTTGTGTTCGTTGTCAGTTGGTCGGCCTGAACCAACAGCCCTTCCAATCGATCAAATTCGCTGTTGAAGCTATCCAGGTCCGTCTGGTTTTGGGTGCGAACGTATTTGTTGGCGTAAAAGCGCACCAGCCACACCTGGCTGACGATTTCCTGAGCTACCCCCCGTTCAACTGCTAATTCGTCGGTCAGGTTTCCCACTGTCGAGTTGATCTGATCAAGCTGTACTACAGCCACCAAACCAATCCATACCATCAGAATCAGCGCAACCAGGTAACCAAAAATGATTTTGGCATCGACGCGACGTCGCAATAGAGCACGCATAGGCAACCCTTATTGATTACACGTTTGAGCTGGTTTGTACCACTCAGCCAATCCGGTTTGCAGGGCATCGGCGGCTTGTTGCGGAGTCTGTTCTCCATTGACAACCGCTACCGCACCGTCTTGGACCAGCGTATACGCGCTGGGCGTGCCTTCCATGAGTTTTTCCCAGGTAAAACGCACGTCAGTTGGGTGATCCTTGCTCAACGCCAGGAAGTCGTTGGCGTGCTGGTTATTTAGCTGTGGTGCGTCGGCATGCATTGGGAAAAATCCGGGCAGTTCGTTACCCAACAACGCGCCAAATTCCGGCGTGGTCATCCATTCCAGGAATAACATCGCTTCTGCCTTATGTGCGGAAGCCGCGTTTAGCCCCATGCCTGCGTCAAGCTGAAACGTGACGTAACCTTCGCTTCCGGCGGGCGGTGGAACGGCGAATACACTCCATGTGAAAGCTGGCTGTTCGCCTTCAAAGAAGGGAATATCCCACGAGCCGCCCATCCACATCGCGGCTTTGCCCTGCAAGAACAATTGCAGACTGTCGGAATACGTCAGCAGGCTCTGGTTTTCGGGCAAAAATGGTGCGAGGTCTTGAACAGCCTGGAATGCGGCCACGATATGCTCGTCGTTGAAACACCGCTCGCCCGACAGGTAAGCCATCCGGCCCTCGCGCCCGCCGATAAAATCCGGTGCCAGGTTCATGAATACCAGTTCGGCCATTGTCCAGGCGTCGCCGGAGGCATTGGCAAACGGAATGACGCCGTCATCTTTGAGCGTCTGGGCTGCCGTCAACAGCTCTTCCCACGTAGCGGGTATCGCCAGATCGAATTGATTGAACAGGTCGGCGTTGTAATAAATGCCGTGCGACGTAGCGATGAACGGGACTCCGTATGGAATGCCGTCATCGGTTGCCCAGGGGGCCAACATGGCCGGAACAAAGTTTTCTTTGAGGCCCGGCAGCGCATCTAATGGCTCAAGATAGTTTTGCTCAAACAGGCCGCGGGAAACCGCATACGAGCGCAGATAAAACAGGTCAGGCGCGGACCCGCCTGCAAGCTGCGCCTCCAACACGTCGTTGTATTCAGGCGGCTTGGTCGGAATGAACTGGACGGTTATGGACGGGTGTTGCTCGTGAAACACGGCCAGAATATCGTTCATTTGTTCAACATCGTCGGGCCGCCACGACCCCATCGTCAACACGACCTCTTTGGGTGGTGTTGGCTGCGGCGTAGCAGATGGCTGCGCGGGTTGGTTAGATGATGTATCCGAATCGCCGCATGCGGTCCACAACAGGAGGCCGACCATGATCAATACGAGCCAGGTGACTTTACGAGAGTGGTGGTTCCGAGTCATTGGTATTTTCCCTTTGCCAGAGTAAAATGATCTCAAGCCAGGTATGCGTATGGCAACGTGCCTGTATTATAGCCGGATATTGACGACCTCGCTGAATCTGAACATGAGACAGGCAGTTCTGTTAATTCTCTTGTTATAGTGGCTGTTTCCCGCCGGATCAAGCCCTGTAACACCGTCCGTTCAGTTCGTCTGTTTTCGTAGGTCATCTGGCCCATTCACAGATCGTCCACTTAGCCTACCACAAAACCCATCTCATGGTCGATACGGGCATAAATCTTTTCGATTATTGTCTGTGTAGCGTTTTCAGAAAGGGCCTGATTGAGTTCTGCCCCCAGGCCTTTCTACAAGGGGAGACGAAGGGGATGCCGCTCTGGCCGTTGGCTGTTTACTCCGCAGGCGTGCTCGTCCTGGTTGGCGGCATGCTGGGCGTGTCGTATGTGCTGGGCGAACGTCACCGGGGCCATGCAACAGATGACCCTTATGAATCAGGCATTGTTTCCACCGGGTCGGCACGCGGGCGTTTTGATGTCAAGTTTTATTTGATCGCCATGTTTTTTGTGATCTTCGATCTCGAAGCGGTGTTTATTATCGCGTGGGCCATTGGCATTCGTGAACTGGGCTGGACCGGTTATGCCGAGATTCTGGTATTCATTGGCGTGCTGGTGGCAGCATTGATCTACCTGTGGCGGTTGGGCGCACTGGACTGGGGCACCAACCGCCGCCAAGCTTCTCGTTCCCGAAAGGATTAGGGCATGAAGTGGTCACTCAGTAAGCCCGACGATTCCCCTTCGACTGCCGATCAACTTTCCGCCTATTTTGATGATGCCACATTCGATGAAGCCGTACGGCGCAGTGTGCTGTTAACGCGTCTGGGCGATCTTTTGGCCTGGGGACGCAAAAACTCGATCTGGCCGTTCGCCTTTGGCCTGTCGTGCTGTTTTGTCGAGATGGCAACCAGCCTGACCAGCCAGTATGACATCGCGCGGTTTGGCGCGGAAGTGATTCGCGGGACTCCACGTGAAGCCGACCTGATCGTCATCGCCGGGACCGTGTTCATCAAAATGGCACCCGTGATTCAACGGCTTTATGACCAGATGATGGAACCGCGTTGGGTGATCTCGATGGGGTCGTGCGCCAATTCTGGCGGCATGTTTGACATTTACAGCGTTGTCCAGGGGGTGGATAAGTTCCTGCCGGTCGATGTGTATGTGCCGGGCTGCCCGCCCAGCCCCAGCGCATTTATGGAAGGTCTGACTCTCCTGCAGCAAGCCGTCGGCAGGGAGCAGCGCCCGCTAAGCTGGGTCATTGGGCCGCAAGGCGTACAAAAGGGGCCACGTCCATCGCTGCGCGATCTGAAACGCGACCAGCGCAGGCAAACACAACAGCTACGCCCACCGGATGAAGTGTAGGTGGAGGAGCCGTTAATGTCAGAAGCGAATGTCATGACCCGCTCGGCGACGATCTTGCACGATTTGCGCGAGCGTTTTGGCGCGGCGATCCTGACCGACCAGCCCACGCGCGATGATGTACCCACGATCTGGGTGCAGCGTGACGTGGCTCACGACGTGATCCTGCATCTCAAGACACAAATCGACCAGCCCTACCGGATGTTATATGACCTGACGGGCATCGATGAGCGCACCCGGACCCAGCGCCGGGGCCAGCCGGATAGTGATTTTACGGTCGTGTATCACCTGCTGTCGTTTGAGCGTAACGCGGACGTGCGCATCAAAGTACCGCTGCTGGCCGACGCGCTGTCGCTGCCGACCATCACCGATTTCTGGCCGTCCGCCAACTGGTACGAGCGCGAAGCGTGGGACATGTTCGGCATTACGTTCGACGGTCACCCGCACCTGCGGCGCATTTTGCTGCCGCCGACGTGGCAAGGTCACCCGCTGCGTAAAGAACACCCGGCACGCGGCACCGAAATGGGGCCGTTTGAAATGCCGGTCGAAAAGCAGGACCGCGAACAGGAAGCGCTGCGGTTTCACCCTGAAGAATGGGGCATGCAGCGCCAGAGCGATACCACCGATTTTATGTTCTTGAACCTGGGGCCGCAGCATCCGGGGACACATGGCGTGCTCCGGCTGGTGCTTCAGCTTGACGGCGAAGAGATTGTGGACGTGGTGCCGGATATCGGTTATCACCATCGCGGCTCCGAAAAAATGGCCGAACGCCAGACCTGGCATACCTACATCCCCTACACCGACCGGGTGGATTACCTGGGCGGAGTGATGAACAACTTCGCCTACGTGTTGGCGGTCGAACAACTGGCCGGGATCGAAGTCCCTGATCGGGCCAGGGTGATCCGCATTATGCTGGCCGAGTTGTTTCGCATTGCCAGCCACCTGGTCTGGTACGGGACATTTGCGCAGGACCTTGGGGCACTGTCGCCCGTGTTTTTTATGTTCACCGACCGCGAACGTGTTTTTGACATTGTCGAGGCGATCACCGGCGGGCGTATGCACCCCGGTTGGTTCCGCATTGGCGGTGTGGCGCTGGACCTGCCCACCGGTTGGGATCAGATGATCCGCAAATTCCTGGATTATATGCCGGGCCGGCTGCGCGAGTATGACAAGTTGGTCATGCGGAACCGGATTTTTAAGGCGCGAACTCAGGGCATCGGCAGTTATACCACAGACGAAGCGGTGGAATGGGGTGTCACCGGGCCAGGGCTACGTGCGACTGGTTTGGAGTGGGATTTTCGCAAGAAACGGCCCTACGGCGGTTATGACCAGTTTGAATTTGACATCCCGACCGCAGAACACGGCGACTGTTTTGATCGGGCTGTCGTGCGTGTCGAAGAGATGCGGCAGAGCCTGCGCATCATCGAGCAGTGTGTGAACAACATGCCGCCCGGCGATTACAAGGCTCGCCACCCCCTGGCGACTCCACCGCTCAAAGAGCACACCATGCACGATATCGAAACCCTGATCACGCATTTTTTGAGCGTGAGCTGGGGGCCGGTCATGCCAGCAGGAGAGTCGTTTTTTGGAATCGAAGCGACCAAAGGCAACAACGGCTATTACCTGATCAGCGATGGCGGTATCCATTCGTACCGCACGCGCATCCGCACACCCTCGTTTCCGCACATGCAGATGGTCCCATTGATCAGCCGGGGACAGATGATCCCCGATCTGCTGGCGATCCTGGGCAGCATTGACTTTGTGCTGGCCGACGTGGATCGCTGATTGAGATCGCATCCCACACAGGGAGGAATCATGCTGAGCGAAGAAGAAAAACAGGAAATTGAGGCGGAGTTCCCGCATTATGAGCAAAAACGGGCCGTAGGCATCGAGGCGCTGAAGGTTGTCCAGGGGCATCGTGGGTGGGTGTCGGACGAAAGCCTGCGCGACGTGGCGGATTTTCTGGGGATGACGCCCGATGAGTTGGACAGTGTTGCCACCTTTTACAACCTCATCTATCGCAAGCCGGTTGGCAAACACGTGATCCACATCTGCGACAGCGTGACGTGTTGGATCATGGGTTACGAGCGCCTGCTTCAGCACGTGACCGACCGCCTGGGGATCACGTTGGGCGAAACAACGGATGATGGGACGTTCACCCTGCTGCCGATTGTGTGCCTGGGGACCTGTGATCACGCCCCTGCCCTGATGATCGACGAGGACCTGTACCGCGACCTCGACCCCGACCAACTCGACGCCGTTTTAGACCGATACCAGCAGGAATGATAGCGATGGAACAACCGCTGACTGAACATATCCGGCCTGATGGCGAACCGCTGGACATCCGGGCATACGAAAAGGTGGGGGGCTACCAGGCGGTGCGCCGCGTCTTGAGCGGTATGGAGCCGCGAGCCGTCACGCAGCTCGTCAAGGACTCCAATTTGCGCGGGCGTGGCGGGGCCGGATTCAGCACCGGCACGAAGTGGAGCTTCGTGCCGATGGACAGCAAAGCCATGCATCCCAAGTATGTCGTTGCCAACGCCGATGAAATGGAACCCGGTACTTTCAAGGATCGGTTGTTGCTGGAAAGCACGCCGCACCAACTGATCGAAGGTTTGATCGTCAGCGGGTACGCGATCCAAGCGGATGTTGCTTATATCTTTTTGCGCTGGGCCTATCGACGTGCTGCACGCGTGTTAGAGCGAGCAATTGCCGACGCGTATGACGCTGGATACCTCGGCAAGAATATTCTCGGCTCGGATTATTCCCTGGAGATGTATTTGCATGTCAGCGCCGGGCGGTATATGTGCGGCGAGGAGACAGGGCTGCTCAACGCGCTGGAAGGCAAACGCGCTACCCCGCGCGCCAAACCCCCGTTTCCGCAGACCAGTGGTCTATGGGGCAAAGACACCATCGTCAACAATGTCGAGACGCTTTCCAACGTGCCGCACATCATTAACAACGGGGCCGACTGGTTCAAGAGCCTGAGCGTAAGCGAAGACAGCGGTACAAAGCTGTACGGTGTGAGCGGCAAAGTCAAGAATCCCGGCCTGTGGGAGCTGCCAATGGGCACGACAGTACGCGAAATCCTGGAGGATCATGCCGGGGGAATGCGTGACGGGCTGGCATTTCGCGGGCTGCTGCCCGGCGGCGTATCAACCGATTTCTTGATCGAAGATCATCTTGACGTCAAGATGGATTTCGACTCGGTACAACAAGCGGGCAGCCGTCTGGGCACCGGAACCATGATCGTGCTGGATGACCAGACGTGTCCGGTTGGCATGGTGCTGAATCTGGAGCGGTTTTTTGCCCAGGAGTCATGCGGGTGGTGTACGCCATGCCGCGATGGTCTGCCCTGGACCGCGCAAATCCTGGCGGCGCTGGAAGAGGGACGCGGCCAGCCGAATTTTCTGGAGCGCCTGGAACGGCATACGCACCTGTTAGGCCCCGGCCACACGTTTTGCGCGTTGGCTCCTGGCGCGATGGAGCCGTTGCAAAGCGCCTTGAAGTATTTTCGGGCCGATTTTGAGCGCCACATTCATGATCACCGGTGCCCCTGGAGATAACACATGCCAACAATCTACATCGATAACCAGCCATATGACGTTGAAAAAGGGCAAAATCTGCTGAATGCATGTTTGTCGCTGGGACTCAACATACCCTATTTCTGCTGGCACCCTGCGCTGGGATCGGTTGGCGCGTGCCGCCAGTGTGCGGTCAAGCAGTTCAAAGATGAAAACGATACACGGGGCAGGCTGGTGATGGCCTGCCTGACACCGGCGGAGGATGGCACACGTATCTCGATTGACGATCCAGAGGCGCGGGCGTTCCGTGCCAGCGTGATCGAATGGTTGATGACCAATCACCCGCACGACTGCCCGGTCTGTGACGAAGGTGGCGAATGCCATCTGCAAGACATGACTGTCATGACAGGCCACACATACCGCGAATTTGAGTTTGACAAGCGCACGCATCGCAACCAGGACCTGGGCCCGTTCATCAATCACGAGATGAACCGCTGCATCGCGTGTTATCGCTGTGTCCGTTTTTACCGGGACTATGCAGGCGGGCGTGATTTTGACGTTTTCGCCGCGCACAACCACGTCTATTTTGGGCGTTATGAGGATGGCACGCTGGAAAATGAGTTCAGCGGCAACCTGGTCGAGATTTGCCCGACAGGCGTTTTCACCGACAAGACGCTGAAACAGCACTTCACGCGCAAGTGGGATTTGCAGACCGCCCCGTCGATCTGTGTTCACTGTGGGCTGGGCTGCAATACGATTCCCGGCGAGCGATACGGCTTGCTGCGCCGTATTCGCAACCGCTATAACAGCGATGTCAACGGTTATTTCCTGTGTGATCGCGGGCGCTATGGCTACGAGTTTGTGAACAGCGATCGACGTATCCGTCAGCCGCTGATGCGCTCTGGCGCGGACGAAAGCCCCCAGCCGGTTGATGCCGGTTCGGCGCTGAAACAGGCTGTGGCATGGCTGACCGACGCACAGGGCGTGATCGGCATTGGATCGCCGCGCGCCTCGCTGGAAGCCAATTTCGCACTGCGCGAACTGGTAGGGCCAGATCATTTTTACCAGGGCGTTTCAAAACGCGACGCCCGGCTGGTCGCCACAGTTATCGACATTCAAAAACAAGGACCGGCCCACCCGGCTACGCTGCACGATGCCATGCAGGCGGATGCCGTGTTTGTATTGGGCGAGGATGTGACGAACACTGCGCCCATGCTGGCGCTAAATTTGCGCCAATCCGTGCGCCAGATTCCGATCCGGCTGGCCGAAGAACGGCTGAATATTCAGGACTGGGAAGACACGGCCATTCGCGAGGCAATCCAGGAGTGGGAAGGGCCATTCTGTGTAGCGACACCGGCGCATACCAGGCTGGACGACATCGCCACACGGGCCGTTTACGCTGCGCCGGATGACCTCGCCCGGCTGGGGTTTGCCGTCGCCCATGCCTTGAACGCCCAAGCGCCGGATGTGCCTGATCTGCCGGACGACATGCGCGTGCTGGCGCAAGGTATCGCCGACGATCTGCGAAAGGCCCGGCGTCCGTTGGTCGTTTCTGGTACGGGGTGCGGCAGCGTGGCCATGCTGCAGGCCGCCGCCAACGTGGCCCATGCCTTGTGCGCCGATGATTACACGGCGGAGCTGATTCTGGTTGCGCCGGAAGCCAACAGCGTCGGCCTGGGATTGATCGGCGGCGGCGATCTCGATGATGCTCTGGTCGCGCTTCAAGCTGGTGTCACGGATACGGTCGTCATTCTTGAGAACGACCTGTATCGCCGGGCCGAACCTGAACTCGTTGAGGGATTGTTCGCCGCTGCGAAATACGTGATGGCCGTCGATCACCTGGAAAACGACACGGTAGCCCGCGCTGACGCGGTGTTCCCGGCGGGCACGTTTGCCGAAACCGATGGGACATGGGTCAACAACGAAGGGCGCGCGCAGCGTTCGTACCAGGTTTTCGTGCCGGACGGCGAGATTCGGGCAAGCTGGCGGTGGCTGCGCGATCTCATGATCGGCTCCGGACGCCTGGATTCCGGCGCGTGGCCGGTCTTTGATGATGTCGTGCGGGCGCTGGCTCAGGCGATCCCCGCTTTGGCCCCCATCAAGGAGGCCGCCCCACCGGCCACCCTGCGGTTGGTCGGCCAGAAAATCCCGCGTGAGACGCCGCGCGTCACGGGACGCACGTCAAAGCACGCCAACATCGACGTCAGCGAGCCTAAGCCGCCCGATGACCCTGACACACCGCTTTCATTTTCGATGGAAGGGTACGAAGGCCAACCGCCCGCGCCGCTGGTCAACCGGTATTGGTCGCCCGGCTGGAACTCCGTGCAGGCATTGAACAAGTTCCAGGATGAGGTCGGCGGCCCGCTGCGCGATGGCGTTCCGGGTTTCCGCCTGTTCGAACCGGATGGCAGGGCGTCCACTGAGTATTTCGCGGAAATTCCCCAGGCATTTGTGCCGCGTGACGGCGGATCGCTGCTGCTGCCGCTCTATCACATCTTTGGCTCGGAAGAACTCAGCGTTTTGACTCCCGGCATAACCGAACGCGCTCCGCAGCCGTACCTGGGTCTGTCACCGGAACAAGCCGCTGCCCTGGCGGTTGGGGAAGGGGACGAGGTGACAGTGAGCGCCAATGGCACTGAGCACCGGCTGCCGGTGGTCATAATGCCTCATCTGCCAGCGGGCACAGCAGGCATACCGGTAGGGTTGCCGGATTTGCACGACCTGCGCCTGCCGGTCTGGGGCACGATAAAAAAGGGACCAGAAGCATGAGTGAAACCCTCCGGTATCTGATCATCGTCGCTGGTGTATTGGCCGGTGTTATGAGTGTCGCCGCCGGTTTGATCTGGCTGGAACGGCGCTTGTTAGGGCTGTGGCAAGATCGTTACGGCCCCAACCGGGTCGGCCCGTTTGGGCTGTTACAAGTGTTGGCTGACATGATCAAGATTCTCACGAAAGAGGACTGGATTCCGCCTTTTGCAGACCGGCCCGTTTTTGTGATCGCCCCAGCGATCATTATCGCAACCGTCCTCATGTCGTTTGCGATCATTCCATTCACCAGCACGATCAACGTTGTGGACCTCAACATTGGCCTGCTGTTTTTCCTGGCGATGTCGTCGTTAGGCGTTTACAGCGTCGCCCTGGCCGGGTGGGCGTCGAACAGTAAGTATTCGTTGATCGGCGGTCTGCGTGCGTCCGCGCAGATGTTGAGCTACGAAGTATTCATGAGTCTGTCGCTGATGGGTGTGGTGATGATGGCCGATTCGTTTAGCCTGCGGGACATCGTCAACGCGCAAAAAGACATGTGGTATTTTGTCCCGCAGTTCCTGGGGCTGGCGATTTTCCTGATGGCGGGTGTGGCCGAAACGCACCGTCTGCCATTTGATCTGCCAGAGGCCGATAGCGAACTCGTAGCGGGTTACCATTCCGAATATTCCGGCATGAAATTTGGCATGTTTTTTGTCGGGGAATACCTGGGCGTGACGTTGATCTCGGCCCTGATCGTGACGCTATTTTTCGGCGGGTGGTTGGGGCCGGTGCTGCCGCCGATTGTCTGGTTCATCTTAAAAACCCTGGTCTTTATCGGCGGGTTTATTCTGCTCCGTGCTTCGCTGCCGCGCCCCCGTTACGACCAGTTGATGGCGTTTGGCTGGAAAGTGCTGCTGCCATTGGCGCTGCTCAACCTGGTGGTGACGGGCGGTATCTTGCTGGCAGTTGGTTAAAAAGGACGCCCGTATGTGGAGTGTGCTCACAACTATCTGGACGATCATCAAACACAGTTTTCGGCGGCGGGTGACCGTCCAATATCCTGACGAAAAACCGTATCTGCCGCCGCGCTTCCGGGGGCGAATCGTGCTCACGCGTGACCCGGATGGCGACGAACGTTGTGTGGCCTGTTATTTATGCTCGGTGGCCTGTCCGGTAGACTGCATTTCGCTTCAGGCAACCGAGGATGAGCACGGGCGGCGCTATCCTGAGTTTTTCCGCATCAATTTCTCGCGCTGCATTTTCTGCGGATTTTGTGAGGAAGCCTGCCCGACCTATGCCATCCAGCTCACGCCTGATTTTGAGATGAGCGAATATCAGCGGCCCAATCTGGTCTATGAAAAAGAAGACCTGTTGATTGATGGGACGGGTAAATACCACGACTACAACTTCTATCGTGTCGCCGGGCTTGCCATCGGGGGAAAAGACAAAGGCGAAGCCGAACACGAAGACGCGCCCATTGACATTCGAAGTCTGCTGCCGTAGTTGGGGGCATCAAGGGGAGAGAACCGGTATGGATGTTACGTTCTATGTCGCAGCGGTAGTCGCCGTGATCGCAACCGTTATGGTGATCACGCGCACGAACGCAGTGCATGCCCTGCTCTACCTGATCGTGTCGCTGCTCTCCGTAGCCCTGATCTTTTTCACGCTCGGTGCGCCCTTCATTGCTGCCCTGGAAGTGATCGTCTATGCCGGGGCGATTATGGTGCTGTTCGTCTTCGTCATCATGATGTTGAATCTGGGACCTCAAAGCAGCGAAGAAGAAGCGCGCTGGCTGAGTCCGGGAATATGGCGCGGGCCGGCTTTGTTGGCCGCGATGTTAGGTGCCGAACTGGTGTACGTCCTCGTCACACAAGATGGGAATCCGCTCACCAGGGCAGAGAGCATCGAACCAAAAGCGGTTGGCCTGACGCTGTTCGGCCCGTATCTACTCGGCGTTGAGCTGGCTTCGCTGCTGTTGATGGCCGGGCTGGTTGGCGCTTTCCACCTGGGTCAGCGCGATCAACCGGCTGATCAGAAAAAGGGGGATGCGTAATGGCGACGGTACCGATGGAAAACGGGCTGCTGTTGGCCGGGATCCTGTTTGCATTAGGGGCTGTGGGTGTGTTGGTGCGCCGCAGCATCATTTTTATGCTGTTGTCGATTGAAATCATGTTGAATGCAGCCGGGCTGGCATTCGTCGTCGCCGGGGCGCGCTGGGGAGAGCCGGACGGCCAGGTCATGTTTTTGTTTATCCTGACAATGGCCGCAGCAGAAGTGTCCATTGGGCTGGCGCTTGCGCTTCAACTGTACCGGCGCTTCAAAACGCTCGATGTCGACGCAGCCAGTGATATGCGAGGTTAGCATGTTGAATCTAGTGTGGCTCATCCCAACGCTGCCGCTGGCAGGTTTTCTGGCGCTGACATTTCTGGACCTGCGATTGTCGCGCACTCAAGCCGCGCTCATTGGCGTTGGATCGGTCGGGCTGTCTGCGGTGGTGACGCTGCTGGTTACGATCCGTTTTGTGGCGTCACCCCCGGCTCATCACGTGTTTATCCAGCGCCTGTGGACCTGGATCGGTGTGGCCGGGTTCGACCCGAAAATCGCTTTTCATCTTGATCCCCTGTCACTCGTGATGATCGTCGTGGTGACGTTTGTCGGCTTTTTGATCCACCTGTATTCCGCCGAATTTATGATTGGCGACGAGAATTACAGCCGCTTTTTTGCTTATCTGAACCTGTTCGTCGGGTCGATGTTGACGTTGCTGCTGGCCGATAACCTGCTGCTGCTCTATCTGGGCTGGGAAGGTGTCGGACTGTGCAGTTACCTGCTGATCGGCTTCTGGTACCGGGACCCGGCCAATGGTCGAGCGGCGCGCAAGGCGTTTGTCGTCACGCGCGTCGGTGACGCCGCGATGGCGATTGGCCTGTTTATCCTGTATGACAACCTCGGTACGCTGGAGATTCAAGAACTGATGCAGCGTGCATCGAGTCAATGGGCTGTCGGATCGAGCCTGGCGGTTACGGCGGCGTTAATGCTGCTCGGTGGGGCGGTGGGCAAATCCGCCCAGCTTCCGCTGCAAATCTGGCTGCCGGATGCAATGGCCGGTCCGACGCCTGTCAGCGCCTTGATCCACGCGGCGACGATGGTCACGGCGGGCGTGTACCTCATCGCGCGTATGCATGTTTTGTTTTTGCTCGCCCCGGACGTGATGACGCTGGTGGCTGTGATTGGCACACTGACGCTGCTTCTGGCCGGATTTAGCGCCCTGGTGCAGCACGACATCAAACGCGTGTTGGCCTATTCTACGATGAGCCAGATCGGGTATATGTTTCTGGCGTTGGGCGTTGGCGCATGGTCGGCAGCGATCTTTCACTTCATGACGCATGCTTTTTTCAAGGCGCTTTTGTTCCTCGGCGCGGGGGTTGTGATCTCGCGGCTGGACGACGAGCACAGTATGTTCAAAATGGGTGGCCTGCGCAAAGAACTGCCGCTGACGTTCTGGACATTCCTGATCGGGGCGAGTTCGCTGGCAGCGCTGCCGCTGGTGACGGCGGGTTTCTACAGCAAAGACCAGATTCTATGGGACGCTTATTCCTCGACCGACGGCAGCATCTGGCTGTGGGCCGGTGGCGTGATTGGGGCGTTGTTGACCTCGATATATACCTTCCGCATGGTATTTCTGACGTTTTTCGGGGAACCGCACAAGCTGGTCAAAAAACATTCCCCGCTGTCCAGCCCTGGCTGGTTCATGCAAGCGCCGCTGGTTATCCTGGCGGGATTGTCCGTCGTCGCCGGCCTGGTTGATCTGCCGGAAACGTTTGGTCATGTACGGTTATTTTCCGATTTTTTGCATAAGGCGCTGCCCAACATCAGCCGGACCGGGGCGGGAACTGGCACCGAGTGGCTGTTGCAGCTCGTCGCGGCTGTGGCGTCGCTGGGGGGGATCGTTATCGCGTATGAGTTTTTCTTGCGCGCGCCGCGATACGCCAAGCAGCTTGCCAAATCGCCAACCGGATCGGCTCTGCACCGGCTGTGGTTCGCCGGGTGGGGGTTCGACTGGCTGGACAACGAGTTTATTGTACAGCCGTTTCTGTGGCTCTCTCGCAAAGACAAACAAGACTTTGTCGACCGTGTGTACCAGGGCACGCGTGATGGCGTGGTTCTCTTGAATCGCGGCCTGAGTCGCACCCAGACCGGGAAACTGCGTTGGTACGCAATGGGGTTGATGATTGGCGCCGTGATAACACTGGCAATGGCGGTGTTTCTATGATCCTCGCTGTTTTTATCGGTTGGTTGATGATCGGCAGTTTGCTGGCCTGGTTTGCCCAGCGCTGGGGGAAAGACTGGCCGCGCTGGGTGTCATTGGGAGTGCTGGGCACGCACCTGCTTGCCTTGATCGTTTTCTGGATTCAGCACTACGACCAGTTGGAAGTATCGACGGGTGAGATATGGCTGGTAGAGCTGAACCGGTCGTGGATTCCGCAAATCGGCGCGCGTATTTATCTTGGCGTGGACGGTCTGAGCCTGCTCATGCTGCTGCTGGTGGACTTTCTGGGTATCATGGCAGTCGCAGCGTCCTGGGTGGGGATTCAAGAGCGGGTTGGTTTCTTTCACTTCAACCTGCTGTGGATTCTATCGGCATTGACAGGTGTATTTCTGGCGCTGGACCTCTTCTTGTTTTACTTCTTCTGGGAAATGATGCTGGTCCCGCTCTACTTTTTGATCGGTATCTGGGGGCACGAAAACCGCGTATATGCCACGCTCAAGTTCTTCATTTTCACGCAGACCAGTAGCCTGCTGATGCTGCTGGCAATCTTGAGCCTGTATTTTCTGCATGGCCGCGCCGCCGGCGAGTATACGTTTAACTATCTCCATCTGCTGGGTACGTCGATGTCGAGCACAACGGCCTTCTGGCTGATGATGGGGTTCTTCGTAGCATTTGCGGTGAAACTTTCGGTAGTGCCGGTCCACACCTGGCTGCCGGATGCCCATACCGAGGCTCCAACGGCAGGCAGCGTGGCCCTGGCCGGTTTGGTGCTGAAGGTCGGCGCATATGGCATGATCCGGTTCATGATCCCGCTGTTTCCCAAGGCCGCGCTAAACTTCGCTAACGTAGGTATGGCCCTGGGGGTGATCGGTGTTCTCTACGGGGCGCTGTTGGCGTTCGCACAGACGGACCTGAAGCGTGTGGTCGCGTATACCAGTGTCAGCCACATGGGGTTTGTGCTGCTCGGTATTTTCACCTGGAACAAACTGGCGCTGCAAGGCACGATCATGATCATGATCGCACATGGGCTTAGCACAGGCGGCTTGTTTGTGCTCGTCGGCGCATTGCAGGACCGTATGCACACGCGTGATCTAAGCCGGATGGGCGGGTTGTTGTCCACCGTTCCCTGGATGGCTAAGGCCGGGACGGTTCTGGGTGCGGCTTCACTTGGGCTGCCCGGTACGGCGAATTTCGTCGGGGAATTTCTGGTGCTGCTGGGGGCCTATAAGGTCAACCGGGGCATGGCCGTGCTGGCGACGTTAGGGTTGATCGTCGCTACCGTTTATTCGCTGTGGATGCTCCAGCGCATTTTTGCCGGTCCAAACAAGACGGGCTGGAAGCTGGCCGACTTTGACCGCCGCGAGATCGCCATGTTGCTCTCGATGATCGCCGCGATCATGATTCTGGGTCTGTATCCGCGTCCCGTTTTGATCACCGCTCGCGGATCATTAGAGGCACTGCAAAATCAGGTAGACCAGGCCCAGCAGCCGGATGTGAATACGGTGAATCCCCCGCTAGTAGAGGAGAACGCTCCATGACAGGCACGGACCTGACCGCCTTAGCACCGATGATCGCCCTGGCCGCGACAGCCGTCATCGTGATGCTGGCTATCGCGTTTTGGCGCGATCACCGCGTCACGGTGACGCTGACCCTGGCCGGGTTAGGGGTGGCGTACCTCATGTTCCCGGTGGCGCTGACGGTGACACCACACCAGGCTACACCGCTGCTGATGCTCGACAACTACGCCGTCTTTTACATGGGCTTGATCTTTGCGATGGCGGTTGGAGTCGCGGCGCTGTCATATTCCTATCTGGAGACACGCACCAGCAGGCCCGACGAGTTTTATATTCTGCTGCTGCTGGCGACATTGGGTTCGGCGGTGCTGGTGTCAAGTAATCAGTTCGCCTCGTTTTTTCTTGGCCTGGAGCTGTTGAGTATTTCGCTTTATGCGATGATCGCCTATCTGTATACCAGCGACCACGCACTGGAGGCAGGGGTCAAATATCTGATCCTGGCGGCAGCATCGTCAGCCTTTCTGCTGTTTGGCATGGCCCTGATCTATGCAGACCGGGGTACCCTGGCCTTCGAAGACCTGGTGTCCACCGTTGGCGGCGGCGGACTCAGCGTGCTGTGGCTGGCCGGTTTTGGCCTGATGGTCGTGGCGATTGGCTTCAAGCTGGCGGTGGTGCCCTTTCATTTTTGGGTTCCAGACGTCTACCAGGGCGCGCCCGTACTCGTGACCGCTTTTATTGCGACGGCATCCAAAGGCGCGATATTTGCGCTGCTGCTGCGGTTATCGACGGCTGTGGATATTCCAGATACGCGGGCGCTGTTCTGGATGTTCAGCGCGATAGCGATTGTGTCGATGTTTGCCGGGAACCTGTTGGCGCTGTTGCAGGACAACGTCAAACGTATGCTGGCCTATTCCTCGATTGCGCACATGGGTTACCTGTTCGTGGCATTCCTGGCGAGCGGGGATCGTGCGCTGACCGCCGCCACGTTTTATCTGGTGGCCTATTTCGTGACCACGTTGGCCGCGTTTGGCGTGATGAGTATTCTTTCGGGACCAGAGCGTGATGCTGACCAACTGGATGATTATCAGGGCCTGTTCTGGCGGCGACCCTGGTTGGCGGCTGTTCTGGCGGCGGCGATGTTTTCATTGGCCGGGATTCCGCTGACTGCCGGGTTCATCGGCAAGTTCTACGTGCTGACGGCTGGCGCAGGATCAGACCTGTGGTTGCTGTCGTTCGCGCTGGTCATCAGCAGCGCCATCGGTTTGTTTTATTACCTGCGCGTGATCGTCAGGATGTATCTGGCAGCCGACTCGCAGGGCGAGCCCGAGCTGGTGACGCCAGCCCAACCATTAGTCGGGGGCCTGGTGCTGTCCGTGCTCTCGCTCGCGCTGGTCTGGTTCGGCGTATATCCCGCGCCGCTGATCGATCTCATTCAAGAAGCTGTTTCACACCTGACATGACAGCATTTGCTGAGGATTGGTGTCTATGATGCACATCGGGATCGCCACTGATCATGGTGGGTTTACTTTGAAGAAAGAAATCGCGTCCCAACTGCGCGAGGCAGGGTATGACGTTGTCGATTATGGCGCGCACGAGTACAGGCCCGACGACGATTATCCCGATTTTGTGGTGCCGCTGGCCCAAGCGGTAGCACGTGGCGAGGTCGAGCGCGGGATTGCGGTCTGTGGCAGCGGAGTCGGGGCGTCAGTCGCCGCCAACAAGGTGCGCGGCGTGCGGGCAGCGCTGATCCATGACGTTTTTTCGGCACATCAAGGCGTCGAAGATGACGACATGAATCTGATCTGCCTGGGGGGGCGTGTCACCGGGTATGCACTGGCCTGGGATTTGATCCTGAGTTTTTTGAACGCTCGTTTTGCTGGTGCCGAACGGTTTCAACGCCGACTCGATAAGGTGGCGGCGCTGGAACACGATTGAGCGCCAGCCCATGACAGAATTTGCCGGAGGGCAAGTGGCCCGCAGAACCGGCGTAGGAGAATATCATGAACATTCCACCTGAGAACCTGGGCAATTACTGGTTGGTTGCCATGGAAGACGCCCCTGAGAGCCTGGACATGGTACGTATCGTGGCAAACATCCTGGACCATCCAGAAATCACGCGGATCACGCTGATGCACTATCTCGCCCCTATCTATTGGGAGCATGGCGGTTTCGATACGCCGGAAGGGCGCGAGGTGCTGCGGCGGGAAGAACAGCAAATCGACCGGGAAGAACGCAGCGAAGAGTACAAAACGTTTATGTACTTCGAACGTGCCAGCCAAGCCCTGCAAGACACTGGCGTCCCGGTCAATCACATTCACATCTCGACTCACTTCGATGAACAAGACGTAACCGACGCCATCCTGAACGAACTCAAAAGCGGGATCTATTCAGCCGTGATCGTAGGCCGGTCCCATCATGATATCCTCGCGGGGATTCTTGGAACGTCGGTCGCCGAATCGCTGCGCCAGCACGCCAGGGACGTGGTCGTCTGGGTCGTGGAAGATGAGGCGCAATCACAATCATGAATGGTAGGAGACCGTTATGTCAGATAATCCACTCCTGAAACTACGCGCATACGGACAAAGCATCTGGTTAGACTACATCCGGCGCAATATGCTGCTGTCAGGTGAGCTCAAGCAGTTGATCGACCAAGACGGATTGCGCGGGGTGACGTCCAACCCGTCGATCTTTGAGAAGGCGATCACCGGCAGTCATGACTATGATGAAGCAATCCGTGATCTGGCACGCGAAGGTAAAAGCGTCGAAGAAATTTACCAGACCCTTACGATTGCCGACATCCAGCGCGCCGCCGACGTGTTTCGCCCGGTCTATGACGAATTGGAGGGCCGGGACGGGTTCGTGAGCCTGGAAGTCTCGCCGCACCTGGCCTATGACACGCAGGGCACTATCTCCGAAGCGCACCGGCTCTGGGAGGCGCTGGACCGCCCCAACGTATTGATCAAGGTGCCCGCAACGGAACCGGGCCTGGCCGCGGTTCAACAGCTTATCAGCGATGGGATCAACGTCAATGTCACGTTGTTATTCGGCCTGCCACGCTACCGGAGAGTGGCCGATGCCTATATCAGCGGGTTAGAAGCTCGCGTGCAGCAGGGCAAGTCGATTGATCGTATGGCGTCGGTTGCCAGCTTTTTCCTGAGCCGGATTGACGTGCTGGTCGATCCGAAGCTGGAAAATATCATGAGCGGCGAAGGCTCGCAAGCCGAACTGGCCGGGAAGCTGCACGGACAACTTGCGATCGCCAGCGCCAGGGTCGCGTACCAGATTTACCTGGACATAACCAACAGCGAACGTTTCGCGGCGCTGGCCGATCACGGTGCCCGCCCGCAGCGTTTGTTGTGGGCCAGTACGAGCACCAAAAACCCGGCATACGACGACGTGAAATACGTCGAGGCGCTGATCGGACCGCAAACGGTGAATACCCTTCCTACCGAAACGCTGAACGCCTACCGGGATCACGGCAACCCGGCTTCGCGCCTCCAGGAAGGCGTATCCCAGGCGCGTGACGCATTGGCGCGGCTGCCCGATCTTGGCATCGATATCGCTCAAGTGACGCAGCAGTTGGAAGAAGAAGGCGTCGAGAAGTTTAACAAACCCTATGACAAGTTGATGGCGGCCCTTCAGGATCAGCGAGCCAAAGCATCTGAGGTGCCGCTGGACCGCCAGTCGTATGTGTTGGGAGACTACCAATCCAGCATCCAAGAACGTCTTGACCAGTTTGAACAAGCGCGATTTGTCTCGCGGCTGTGGCAAAAGGATGCCAGTTTGTGGAAGTCTGATCCCGACGACCAGGCCGCGATCCACAACGCATTGGGCTGGCTGCATGTTGCCGAGAAGATGGTGGACAATATGCGAGGACTCCTTGACTTTGCTGCCAGCGCGCGTCAGGCAGGGTTCTGCCATGTGCTGCACATGGGGATGGGCGGCAGCAGTCTTGCGCCACTGTGCTTCCAGCGCGTATTTGCGCCGGGCAGCCCTGGTCTGCCGCTGACGGTGCTGGATACCAACGATCCGGCGACCATCCGCTCCATTGAGCAGGCGATTCCGTTGGCCGATACGCTCTTCATCGTCGCCAGCAAGTCTGGCACGACCGCCGAAACCCGCGCGCTGGGTGATTATTTTTATGACCGGGTCAAGGCGATCAAGGGCGACCAGGCCGGTGATAACTTTGTTGCGATCACCGATCCGGGGACGCCGCTGGTTGATCTGGCAGAACGGCGCGGCTTCCGCAAGACATTCTTGAATTTCGCGGATATAGGCGGGCGTTATTCGGCGCTCTCCTATTTCGGCATGGTTCCGGCGGCGCTGATGGGGCTTGACGTTGACGAACTGCTGGTACGCGCGTTGCGTATGGCGCACGCCTGTGTATCCTGCGTGTCATTGGAGCATAATCCGGGCGCGATGTTAGGCGTAGCGTTGGGTGAGTTAGGCCGTCAGGGGCGCAACAAGATCACGTTTTTGACGCCCGTCCCGATTGCCGCGTTAGGCATGTGGCTGGAACAATTGCTGGCCGAAAGCACAGGTAAAGAGGGAACGGGGCTGCTGCCGGTGGCCGGGGAACCGCTGGGCGAACCGTCAGCCTATGGCAACGATCGGTTTTTTGTCTATCTGCGCCTGCGTGATGGCGTTGACGACACGCTTGAACGGGGCGTTGCGGCGCTGCAAAAGGCCGGGCACCCGGTTGTGACGATCCAGTTGGATGACCGGTTGGACGTGGCCCAGGAGTTTTTCCGATGGGAGTTTGCAACGGCTGTCGCCGGGGCGATTCTGGGCATCAATGCGTTTGACCAGCCCAACGTGCAGGAAAGCAAAGACAACACCAAACGGCTGCTGAAAGAAGTCTCCGTCGATGGCCATCTACCTGATCGTGATCCGAGCCTGACAGAAGGACCGCTTACAGTCTACGCCTCTGAATCCGCAGATGGTTCACTCGACAGACTGCTGGCAGTGTTCTTGGGACGGGCAAAACCGGGAGATTATGTTGACCTGATGGCGTACCTGCCTGAAACGCCTGAAACGGAGCGCATGTTACACGCCATGCAGCAGGTCATCCGAGATAAGCTGCATTGCGCCGCGACGATGGGTTATGGGCCGCGTTTCTTACACTCAACCGGCCAGTACCACAAAGGCGGGCCGAATAACGGTGCGTTTCTGCAACTGACTGTAACCGATCCTCATGATGTGCCGGTCCCTGATGCCCCGTACACGTTTGGGACATTCAAACACGCAGAAGCGTTGGGGGACTTGCAGGCGCTGCGCCAGCATGAACGCCGTGTGATTCAGGTTGATCTGGGTACAGATGTGATTCGCGGCCTGAAACAGTTGCGCCAGGCGCTTGACGCCGCGCTCGTGTGAGGTAACCAGATGCCCATTACAACGTTATTCCTGGATATTGGTGGCGTCCTGCTGACAAACGGCTGGGACCGGTTCGCCCGTGACCGGGCTGCCGAGGCGTTCGGCCTTGATCGTGAGGACATGGACGAACGGCATCACCTGACGTTTGATACCTACGAAGAGGGTAAGTTGAGCCTGGATGACTACCTGAATCGTGTGTTCTTTCACTGCGAACGAACGTTTACGCGGGAGGAATTTCGCGCGTTCATGTTTGAGCAGTCCCAGCCCTATCCCGACATGATCGACCTGATACGGCAGCTCAAACAACGGTATCACCTGAAGACGGTTGCGGTGAGTAACGAAGGGCGTGAGCTTACCATGCACCGCATCCAGACCTTCAAGCTGGGTGATTTCATCGACTTTTTTGTCTCGTCGTGTTTCGTACACTACCGCAAACCTGATCGAGATATCTACACAATGGCGCTGGATACGACGCAGGCCCACCCGGAACACGTGGTGTATATTGATGATCGAGCGATGTTTGTAGAGGTGGCGCGCAGCCTGGGCATTCACGGAATCGTGCACACCAGTTTTGATGCGACTCGGCGCAGCCTGAGAAACCTGGGCCTTGAATCGGAATGAACGAAACACAAGATAGGATGGCAGACGATGCCCGATACAATTAAACCCGATCCCACCGTGATCGTGATCTTTGGGGCAGGCGGTGACCTGACGTGGCGCAAGCTGACACCGGCTTTGTACAACCTGTCTCTTGAGGGGTGGCTGCCCGATCAATTTGCCATTATTGGCGTTGACCTGAAACAAATGAGCGACGATGACCTGCGAAAGCGTTTGCGGGACGGTGTTGATCAGTTCTCGCGCCGGGGCAAAGCGCGTGACAAACAGTGGGACCAGTTCGCGCGAAACATCTCGTTTCTGCCGGGCGATTTTGGCGATGCTAAGGTCTACCAGGAACTGGCGAACCGGCTGGCGAGCCAGGACGAGGCGTGGGGAACGCAGGCCCATCGCGTGTTTTACCTGGCGATTCCCCCCTCGCTGATCAAGTCTGTGGTTACGCACCTGGGTGACGCCAGGCTGGCCGAAGACCACAAGCAGCGACGCCTGGTCGTTGAAAAACCCTTCGGGCACGACCTGGAATCAGCCTGCGCTCTGAACAAGGTACTTACCCGGCATTTTGACGAAGCACAGATTTTTCGGATTGATCACTATCTTGGCAAAGAGACGGTGCAAAACATCCTGGCGTTTCGTTTTGCCAACGCGCTCTTTGAGCCGATCTGGAACCGGAACTATATCGATCACGTGCAGATCACGGTAGCGGAGCAGGTGGGGGTCGAGCATCGTGGGGGGTATTACGACCACACTGGGGCGCTGCGAGATATGGTTCAGAATCATCTGCTACAAATCCTCTGTTTGATAGCTATGGAAGCGCCCGTTTCATTTGACGCGGACGAAATCCGCAGCAAAAAAGTGGACGTGCTGCACGCTATCCGGCCTATTCCGCCCGACCAGGTCGATAGTTATGCTGTGCGCGGGCAGTATGGCGCGGGATGGATCGAGGGCGAGGCGGTTCCTGCCTACCGGGCGGAGCCGGATGTCGCGCCGGATTCGGATATCGAAACGTTTGCCGCCGTGAAGTTTTTCGTAGATAACTGGCGCTGGCAAGATGTGCCGTTTTATATGCGCACGGGCAAACGCCTGCCGATCAAAGCGTCTGAGGTGATCTTGCAGTTTCGCCCCGTACCGCACCAATCCTTCCCTCCCTCCGCTCACGCCGAATGGCATCCCAACCGGTTGGTGATTCGTATCCAACCCAATGAGGGCATTCTGCTGCGATTCCAGGCCAAACGTCCCGGTCCTAAAGTGCGTCTCAGCCGTGTTGAAATGTCGTTTTCGTATAAAGAGGCGTTCCACAATGCGCCGCCAGAGGCGTATGAAACGCTGCTGCTGGACGTGATTCTGGGGGACGCGACGTTGTTCATGCGTGCCGACCAGATTGAGACTGCCTGGGGCGTGATTACCCCCATTCTTGAAGCCTGGGCAAATGTTCCCCCCGATTTTCCAAATTACAAAGCGGGTATCTGGTGTCCTTCCCAGGCGGAAGTACTGATCGCGCAGGATGGCCGGAACTGGATGATGCCGGTCGAAGGGGGAGACGCAGAATAGCGCGAGTCGAGACGCTGATCACCTGTGCTGGCCGGGCTGTGAAACCGGCACTGCCCAGTCTACGGGGCCGGTTTCACAGCTTTTTCAGAATCATACCCCGAATTGTCACACAACCTTCATCTTTCCTTCAAATATCTGTTAAAAAACAGAACTATAGTAGTAAACAGATCAATGGAATGTCGTCAAGACGTTCTATCGCATGAGAACACCATCCGGTTCCCCTACTTATGCATGCTAATGCGGCGGGATGGGGCCTGTGGAAATGGAGGATACGATGAGTCAGAATAACCCGAATCAGGATCAAGGAAGCTACGTAAAACGGCTGGAAGAGCCGCCCGTTGCCCGTTCGTTGTTTGGTGATGTGCGTTGGGCCTGGATTTGGCTGATCGTGCGTCTCTACGTCGGCTATGAATGGCTGAACGCGGGTTGGGATAAATTGAACAGCGCCGCCTGGACCGGCAGCAAAGCGGGTACCGCGTTGACAGGATTTGTGAACGGTGCCCTGGCGAAAACGGGTGGCGCGCACGCGGATGTACAGGGCTGGTACGCGTCATTCTTGCGCCATGTCGTGCTGCCCAACGTGCATCTTTTCAGCTATCTCGTGGCATTTGGCGAGACGCTGGTTGGCATTGCGCTGATTATCGGTCTGTTCACTGGCATTGCGGCGTTCTTTGGCAGCTTCATGAACATGAACTACCTGCTTTCCGGTTCCGTGAGCACCAACCCGATTCTGTTCATGGGGGCGCTGCTTCTGATCCTGGCCTGGCGCACAGCGGGCTGGTGGGGTCTGGACCGGTGGCTGCTGCGTTTGCTGGGGACGCCCTGGCGGCCAGGAGTGGTGTTCAACCGGCAGGAAGATAGCAGGCTGCCGGCGCACCAAACGCATCAGGCCTGATGCCCCGGTCAGTACTCTCGAATGCAAACCCGCCTGCCGGAATGTCCGGTGGGCGGGTTTGTCAGTAAACCGGCAGATGATCGACTGTGCGCGTGAAGTCTCGTGGTGTTTTGGCGTTTATTGATATAAGCTACTGTTTCAGTCGATTGACAGCCCAATCTTGCACAAGGGACGGCATACATGAGAATCCTGGTCGCTCACAGCCGGTATCGCCAGCCTGGAGGAGAAGAAACCGTTTTTGAGCAGGAAGTCGCGCTGCTTCAGGGCGCGGGCCACGAGGTTATTATTCACGATCGCTCAAACTGGGAAGCGGCGGACTATTCTCTGCTGAAAAAAGCCGCTCTGCCTCTGCAAGTGATCTGGTCAAACCGTGCACGTCAGGACATACGGGACCTGCTGCGGAAGACTCGCCCCGACATCGCGCATTTTCATAACACGCATTATATGCTGTCTCCGGCGGTGTATTATGCCTGCCAGGAGGCCGATGTGCCCGTCGTGCAAACGCTTCACAACTACCGGTTGATTTGTGCTAATGGCTGGTTTTTCCGTGATTCGCACGTCTGCGAAGATTGCATGGGCAAAACACCCCCCTGGCCGGGTATTGTTCATGCCTGTTATCGACACTCCCATCTGCAAACAGCCGTCATGACAGGCATGTTGACCGCGCATCGATGGCTTGGCACCTGGCAGAATTGCGTCGATCAATATATCGCGCTCACGGATTTCCTGCGTTCGAAGCTGGTTGCCGGGGGCGTGCCCGCTGGAAAAATCACGGTGAAATCTAATTTTCTGCATCCTGATCCCGGACTCGGGGCGGGAAGCGGGGGATATGCGCTTTTTGCCGGACGGCTGTCGTCAGAGAAGGGCGTGCAAATTCTGCTCGATGCCTGGAACGAACTCGGCGGAAGATTGCCCCTGAAAATCGTGGGAGATGGCCCATTAGGGCCGGTGGTCGCCTCGCAAGCGGAACGGATGCCGCATGTCGAGTGGCTGGGGCGGCTGACACGGGATGACGTCCTGGCCGTGATGCGCGATGCGTTTGTGTTAGTTTTCCCATCAATTTCGTACGAAGTCTTCCCGATGGTGTTGGTCGAAGCATTCGCGACGGGGCTGCCCGCCATCGGCAGTGCGTTGGGGAATACGCGCTCGATTATTGTTCCAGGGCAGACCGGTTTGCATTTCGCGCCGGGGGATGCCCGCGATCTTGCCGAAAAGGTGCGGTGGCTGCTGAATCATCCGGCAGAGTACCAGACCATGCGCCAGGCTGCACGCGCCGAATTCGAGGCAAAATACACGGCCCAGATCAGCTACGAACGTACGATGGAAATTTATCGCACCGTGTTAGCCAGCCGTTCCATCAACGTCTGACAAGGCGTTTTCTTACGTCGGCAGCCAGATATGGCAGCAAAAACCAGGGTTCCACCAGGTAGCGCCTGCCCAAGCGCCGGGGTTCCGCGATCAACCGGGCCAGCCATTCCAGGCCGAAACGCCCCATCCAGCGCGGCGGGGTCGGAATGGCTCCTGCAAAATAATCCATTGCCGCACCGACCGTGATGATACACGGGCTTTGCAGCGCGGCGTGGTGGCGTAACAGCCAGTTCTCCTGGCGAGGCATCCCCATACCCACGAGCAACACATCCGGCGTCCATGCGTTGATGGTGGCGATCAGCGCGGCGCTGCCGGTTTCCACGTCAAAATAGCCGTGTGCCGTGCGGATCATCAAGCCGGGAGACTCCTCACAAAATCGCCGGGCACCTGTCTCCGCGACTCCTGGTCTGCTGCCCAGGTAAAACACGCGCCAGCCTTCGGCTGCGCTGCGCTCCATCAAGCGCGGCACCCAATCGACGCACGTTAATCGATGGTCGCGCATCAGCGGGTATCCGAGGAATTTGCCCCACAGAATAAGCGGCATCCCATCGATGAAAACGTAGTTCGCTGCCTGCTGGAAAAACGCACGCATGGCTGTGTCGTGGTGATAGAGGTAGATGCTGTGCAGGTTGTGACTCCCGATCACGCAGGGCGTGGGGGCTTCAACACTCTCCTGTATGACCTGCAGAAATGAATCGACTGTAAAGGCGTGTGCCCAAACGCCGAGTAAATCGTATCGCTCGACCGGCTGCATGGCGACCGCTTTCGTTGGTGAGACTTCGTATGATGCTGCGCTAACGTTAACCAATCAACGCGGTCGTCGCAATGATCTCGTCAGGTGGACTCGGCCAGTTTGCCCTGTCCAAAAGCCATGACCAGATTCGCCATGAACGAAAGAACTAACAGAAGGATGCCCAGCGCCAGCGCCAGGTCAAAATTGCCGCGCCGTGTCTCCAGCACGACGGCGGTCGTCAGCACGCGCGTGCGACCGTCGATGTTGCCGCCGACCAGCATCACCGCGCCCACTTCAGAAATGATCGAGCCGAACCCGGCCACCAGGCCGACGATCACGCCGAAGCGGGCTTCGAGCAGCACGGCCAGCGTCGTCTGCCACGACGTAGCGCCCAACGCACGAAGCTGCACCCGCAGCGTCGGATCGACACCCTGCACGCTGCTCATCGTCACGCCGATGATCAACGGAGTGGCGATGATCGTCTGTGCGACGATCATCGCGCGGATCGTGAACAGCCAGCCGAGATCGCCGAATGGCCCGCTGCGTGACAGAAACAGGTAAACGACCAGGCCAGCGACGACCGGCGGAAATCCCATGCCGGTGTAGATCGCGGCGTTCACCAGCCGCTTGCCGGGGAAGCGGATCAGGGCTAACCATGTCCCGCACGGAATACCGAT
>CAYMTN010000008.1:0-45205 GCA_964393335.1 uncultured Anaerolineaceae bacterium | reverse complement strand
CGATGCCGTCATTGGTGCGACGATCAACAAACAAGGGCTGTTGCAGTTTGAGGCGACGAAAGTCGGGCGCGAGACGGCGCTGGCCCAGATCATCCGGCTGGTAGAGCAGGCACAGGGCAGCAAAGCACCGATTCAGCGGCTGGCGGATCGGGTGTCGGCGGTATTCGTACCGGCGGTGGTTTCGCTGGCGCTGCTGACTTTCACCGTGTGGATGGTCGGCACGGGCGATTTTACGCCGTCCTTCGTGCGTATGATCGCCGTGCTGGTGATTGCGTGCCCGTGCGCGATGGGATTGGCGACTCCGACGGCGATCATGGTCGGTATGGGCAAAGGTGCTCAAACCGGTATCCTGTTCAAAAACAGCGAGTCGCTCGAACGTGCGCATAAACTGACGTCGGTCGTGCTGGATAAAACCGGCACCCTGACGCGCGGCGAGCCGAGTGTCACAGACGTGGTGATCGATCACAGGTCATCCGTCGACGAGGCCGGACTGCTGGCGCTGGCAGCCAGCGCGGAACGCGGCAGTGAGCATCCGTTAGGTGCGGCGATTGTTCGTGCGGCGACAGACCGCGCGATCACGCTCAGCAATCCGCAGAATTTTCAGGCGATTGCCGGGCAGGGCGTGCGGGCCGATGTGGACGGGCGCAGCGTGCTGCTGGGGAATATGTCCCTGATGATGGCGCAGAACGTTCACCTGAACGGCCTGGAAGTTGAAGCTCAGCGCCTGCAAAACGAGGCCAAAACCGCGATGTGGCTGGCAGTCGATGGGCAGGCCAGCGGCGTAATCGCCGTGGCCGATACGATCAAAGAGGGATCGGTTGAGGCTGTGCGGCGGCTGCATGATCAGGGGATCAGTGTGGTCATGATGACGGGCGACAACCAGGCAACGGCAGATGCTATCGCGCGCGAGGTTGGCATCGACCGCGTATTGGCCGAGGTCAAACCCGGCGACAAGGCCGCCTACGTCCAGCAGCTTCAACAAGAAGGGCTGTTGGTGGGCATGGTTGGTGACGGCATCAACGATGCACCCGCGCTGGCCCAGGCTGACGTCGGGATTGCGATTGGCACCGGAACCGATGTGGCGATGGAAACAGCAGACGTCACGCTGATCAGCGGTGATTTGCGCGGCGTATCACGCTCGATCCTGCTCAGCAAAAGGACTGTGCGTTCCATCAAACAAAACCTGTTTTGGGCTTTTGCCTACAACGTGATCCTGATCCCGGTGGCAGCGGGTGTGCTCGCTCCCGTAAGCTGGGCACCGGACGTGCTGCGTCACCTCCACCCGATTCTGGCAGCGCTGGCGATGGCACTCAGCGATGTGTTTGTCATCGGCAACAGCTTGCGTCTGCGCGGGGTCAAGCTCGACTGAAGGGTTCTCGCGCTTCTGTGTCACATGCCGGGGCGCGTCACGCGTCTCGGTTTTGTTCTGCGGCGGTTGCCATCCCCGGCCCGGATAGCCTACAATAACCGGAAGAGACCGCCGCGTGCGTGGCGGATAGGAAACGCGTGAAGATCGAGCCGTCATGTGATGAGAACGTGGGCTGATTTGACCAACCACAGGGCCGAACCGGTAACTGCGCTTCCGGCTGATTACCGGGAGGTACACTATCTGAGCGTGAATGAGCGGGGCGTATTGCTCTGGCTCAACGTGTTTTCGCTGGTCCCGCTGTTGATCAGCGGCCTATTGGTTTTTGGTGCGTTGATTATCTATCACGGCCAGTTGAACGGCCTGCTGGTGGTCCATGCGCTGCCGGACGAACTCCCGTCATGGGCGGGCTTTATCGTGGTCCTGGCGGTGCTGCCGCTGCACGAGTGGGTTCACGGGCTGGTGATCCGGTGGTTTGGCCACAGACCCCGCTACGGCGTAAAATGGCTGGTCCTGTTTGCCACCTCGGATGGTGCGCTGTTCCGGCGGAATGAATTCATTCGCATCGCGCTGGCACCGCTGGTGCTCATCAGCGCGGCGGCGGGGATCATCATGCCGTTTTTGCCGATGGGCCTCGCCTACTGGTTGGGACTGGCGATTGTCGTCAATGCCGCCGGGGCGGTGGGTGACTTGTGGATGACAGCCGTCGTGCTGCGCTTTGAGCCGTCGGTTCTGATCCGCGATGAAGAAGACAGCATGCGTATTTTCGCGGCGGTGTGACCTATGCCTCGCGGTGGTACGCGATGATCTGATCGATGGTGTCCTCAAGCGGGGTGGTCGGGTACCAGCCGACTGCCTCGCGGATTTTTCGAATGTCAGGCACGCGGCGGCGCATGTCCTCAAAGCCCGTTTCATATGCCTCGTCATACGGAACCAGCACGATCTCAGAGGTGCTGTTGGTACGTTCTTTCACACGCTCGGCCAGCTCGTAGATCGTGATCTCGTCATTATTGCCGACATTGTACACGTGTCCAACCGTCGAGTGGCTGGCTCCTAACGCGACAATCGCGTCTACGACGTCATGGACGTTGGCAAAACAGCGGCTTTGCCGCCCGTCGCCATAAACCTGGATCGGCTCGTTGGCGAGCGCCCACTGTACGAAGCGCGGCACGACCATGCCATAACTGCCGACCTGGCGCGCTCCCACCGTGTTAAACAGCCGGAAGATGGTTACCGGCAGTTCGGCGGCTCTGTAATATGCCAGGCCGAGGAATTCGTCCAATTCTTTGGATGCGGCGTAACTCCAGCGGCTTTTGGACGTAGGGCCGAGAATACGATCGTCATCTTCACTGAATGGCACTCGCACGCCTTTGCCGTACACTTCAGACGTCGATGCAATCAGCACTTTTTTGCGGTAGCGCCGCGCCGTCTCCAACACAATTTCGGTGCCGCCGACATTGACCTTCAGCGTATCGATTGGACTGCGCACAATAGCAAACACGCCGACGGCTGCCGCCAGATGGTAGATCACGTCACATTCACTGACCAGCCGGTCCATGACGGCGGCGTGACGGATATCTTCGATCGCATAGTGAAAATCCGGACCACCGGCCAGATGCGCGATGTTTTCAAACCGCCCGGTGGACAGGTTGTCAATGATGGTGACCTGGTCACCTTGCGCCAGTAATTTTTCGGCCAGATGGCTGCCGATGAACCCGGCGCCGCCCGTGATCAATGCGTGAGCCATGTGCACATCCTTGGTGAGGTAGTCATGAGTTCCAGACGTTATTGCGCATTATACCGGGCGAGCCTGCGCCGCCCAAGTGTGATTTCCCTACTGCTGCCTGACGTCGGGTGAGACCCGTCAAAACACGGCGAACCCTATTCAGGGCGCGGTTTGAGCTGCGGTGCGATCCAGGCCATAAAAGCGTCCTCAGAACGGGTTTGCATGTAGACGCGGCCTGGCCCCGTCAGGTCGACGACCAGACCTTCACCGCTGAGCAGAGTCGAGCGCACGCCGCCCACGCTGCGCACGTTGAAGCCTATCCCCTCGCTGAAAGCGACCAGGTGGCCGGTATCGACGGTGTAGCGCTGCCCCGGCAGCAGATCAATCGGGTGGATGGCTCCATAACTGGACAGAATCAACAGGCCGGTTCCCCTGGTACGCAGCATGATCAGCCCTTCAGAGGCAAAAAACGTGCGTGCGCCGCCCCATTTCGTGTCGATCTCGACGCCCATTGACGAAGCGATATACGACCCGCCTTGAACCAGCAATGAATCACCTCGCTGCTCCAATACCATCATGTCGCCTGGCAGCGTTGGAGCGAGGTTGATCTGCCCACCATGCGGGGGAGCCTGAAACACGTTCATAAAGAAACTCTCACCACCGAGCAAAGAACGTGATAAACTCCTTAGTACTCCACCTTGAGCCCTGGTTTTCAGGGCTATACCTTCGGTCATGCTGACCATTGATCCGGATTCAACGCAGATTTCTTCTGAGGGAGCTAGGTCCACAATTGCCATCGAATAGGATGGCCGGTAGAGGATTTCAGCACGCATGGGTTTCTCCTTGAGTCCGTTAGTGCAGATTGTAGCTTAAAGCAATTTTAATCTCTTGCTAAAGAAACATTCAAGCTGTCGTGTTAGTCTGCTAGACGGGTCTGAGTATCGAGCGCTTCTGAAAATCGGACAGGGAGTAAGCGACCACGCCCCATTTACGTCGTATGGTTGTACCACTCATGGCGGCCAGTTTGATCGCTGCCGAATCCGTGCCGAGTCGGGCTTCATGTGTTCACACACACAGCGGCGATAGCCCCTGGATGTGGGGCTACCAACCGGCTCCTCCCCTTACATCTGGGGGTCTACGCACCCCCGCACCACGCGTCTATGGTAACAGAAACCGGCATTGCCTGATTAGAACGAATGTGCTAATCTCTGTGTATCAGCCGCTGAGGAAGCCTGATCACCTGAGAGTCAGGTAAAGGAGGCAGAACACCGTGCCAGGGCAGAACGTTATGCCACATACCATGATGATCTTAGTTTGTCATGCCGCCGATGGACATTTCGCCGATGGAGACCGCAAGGCTGTTCAGTGGGTGTTGGAGCATTCAGATCGTATTGCCGATGCGCGTAGGGTCGGCCCTGACCGGTACGTTATCACGTGCGCGGATGGCGGTTGGCTGGAACTTCGCGCGCCGGGGTTAGCAGGCAACACTCCCCGGTCCTTTCACCGGATGGAGCTGTTTTTGGGTTCGCAAGCGTGGACGATGGACATGCTTAACCTCGTCTTTGATCTGATGCAGGCGGGTGGGTTCGGGTTGGTTGACAACCTGGAAGTGCCCCAATTTATCGTCACGCAGCCGCAGCAGGTGAACTATTTCCCCTGGCTGCCGGAACCTCCGCTACTGGTGCGCAATTCGCATGATCTCGGCCTCTTTATCGGGCAAACCTTGCACTAGCGGCTGCCTGATCTCACGCGGAAAACAAAGCGGCGGACTCAAGGGAGTCCGCCGTTCCATTTTCAAGCCAGTGATGTGTTATTTCGCGTAGTCCACCGCGCGGGTTTCGCGAATGATGGTGACTTTGATCTGGCCCGGATATTGCATGGTTTCTTCGATTCGTTTGGAAATATCACGAGCCAGGCGGGTTGCTGCCAGATCGTCGATTTCGTCCGGTTTGACCATGATCCGGACTTCACGCCCAGCTTGCAACGCGTAACTCTGGTCCACCCCTTCGAATTCTTTGGCGATGTCTTCGAGCGCTTTCACGCGGCGGATGTAGGTATCCAGGCTTTCACGGCGCGCGCCAGGGCGTGCCCCGGAGATCGCATCAGCGGCCTCGACGATCATCGCTTCGACACATTCCTGTTCGACCTCGTGGTGGTGCGAGGCGATGCAGTTCACGATTTTGTCCCCTACGCCGTACCGTTTGGCGAAATCCGCGCCGATTTGTGCGTGTGTGCCTTCGATTTCGTGGTCAATTGCCTTGCCGATGTCATGCAGCAAGCCGCCCGCTTTGGCAATCGCCACGTTAGCGCCCAACTCGGCGGCGATCATCCCGGCGATGTGGGCTGTTTCAATGGCGTGGGCGTGTTGGTTCTGCCCGTAGCTGGTACGGAACTTCAGGCGGCCCAGCAGCTTCATGATCTCATTATGCAGGCCAGGCACGCCGGCTTCATAAGCGGCGCGTTCGCCTTCTTCACGGACGACGCGCTCAACTTCCTTGCTGGCGTCGGCTACAAGTTTTTCGATGCGAGCCGGATGAATCCGCCCATCGAGCACCAGTTTCTCCATCGACCGTTTGGCGACTTCGCGCCGGATGGGGTCAAAACTGGAGATCGTCACCGCTTCCGGCGTATCATCCACGATGACATCGACGCCGGTTGCCTGCTCGAATGAGCGGATGTTGCGCCCGTTGCGCCCGATGATGCGCCCCTTCATTTCGTCCGAGGGCAGCGGCACAACGCTGACCGCTATCTCGTTGACATGCTCTGAGGCGATGCGCTGGATGGCCAGGGCGATGATATCCCGCGCGCGGGTATCAGCCTCGATCTTCGTTTCTTCCTCAACCTCGCGGATGCGGCGCGCCATATCCTGGCGTGCTTCGTCTTCGACCATTTTCAGCAGCTCTTGGCGCGCTTCGTCGCGCGTCATCTCCGCCATGTGTTCGAGAACGGCTTTTTGTTCTTCAAACATGGTGTCGATTTCATTCTGCCGTTTGTCTAACTTGCTTTGCCGTTTGTTCAGATTTTGCTCACGAAGTTCCAAACGCTCATACCGTGCGTCAAGGTCTTCCCGGCGCTTTTGGATGCGATCACTTTCGCGGTCCAGTTCGGCACGACGTTTTTTGGCGTTTTCTTCAGCTTCTCGTTGGATACCCAGCGCTTCATCACGCGTGTCAACAATGATTTGTTTGGCCTGATTGCGCGCTTCGTTGACGATATGAGATGCTTCTTCTTCTGCCAGACGCTGTCTGTTCGTTCCCTGCATATTCTGGTAAACCAAAAGGCCACCAGCGCCTAGTCCAACGCCAATCGCGAGCCCGATGAAGGCTAACACGATTTCCATGGAGCTACTCCTCGTTTGATTGGTCTGCTGCAAAAAAATCCGGTTGTTCTGTTTCTAGCTCATGAATCAACTGGTCAACTATGTCACGGACGATGTCATATTCAAATCCGCGCCGGGCCAAAAAGACGCCCAGCTTGCTGCGAAATGTCTGCCGGTCCATGCCCTGAAAGCGGCGCAGTTTGTCTTGCGCTGCCCGGTAGGCGGAATCGTGTGAGTCTATCTCGTTCAGGGCCGCCTGAATCACGCTATCAACGATGCCTTTTTGGCGTAGCTCATAACGCAATGCATGCGGGCCGCGAGGCCGGAATTGCTCGCGGTTCTCGATCCAGTACGCGGCAAACGCGTGGTCATCGACATACCCCAGCCGTTCGAGTTTGGCAAGCGCCGCGTCGATGGTGCCAGGGGCGATGTCGTGGGATGCGAGATTACGGCGAATCTCGGCCATGCTGTAGGGACGGCGGGCCAGCAATTTGACTGCCCGGTCGACGGCCCGCGCCACATCGTCAATCGTGCGCAAGGCAGCGATCTCGTCATCCGAGAGCGCCTGGCCTGTGTGCAACCGGGCGGCTTCTATCACAGGCAGGCCAAACGCGAACTCGCCATCCAGGTACACGCTGACGCGTTCTTGATGGTGTTTTTGAACTTCAAGCGCTGTGATCGTTCCCGCCACCGTCTATTTCCCCATAAAACAAGACAGCCGTTGGCAAACATGGCCACGGCTGCCCGTAGATGTTGACATCAGAACTCGTCGATTGCGCCCGGCATACCTGCTTACCAAGGCACAGACTCACTCATATGAGCGGTCACGGCTTACAGATCAAGTCGATCCGTTAAGCAGTGGGGATATCTCGTCGTCCCCAATGATGGAATCAGTACAGACAAGATACTCGTCAGCTCATAAGTTTCCCGGCAATACCCGTGTACAACTACCGACCAAATGCCCCCAGGATTGTGTCAGAACGGGGACTCGTTTATCAGCATCGGTTCGCGGCCTGGACTGCTGCTCATTATTGACCCTGAGCGATGCTTCATAGTCCAGACGGTTCGGGTTAGCTCACGCACTCACACAGCCCGGTGTGAGACTTGTTCTTGAATGCTAACATCCATCCCAATATGATGGATGCAAAATCAACTTCGATCGAGTTCTATAGTACAACCGTGGCACGTACTATTGGTCGCATTGTATCTATATTATGCACATGACTGCCCAATTGTACAAGCATAATCTTGAAGGGGGACTTGCTTCACGCGGCCAACTGATGGATACTTGGCGGGTGAAGGTACGTGTATGATGAAGCCGCGTGATAGTAGCCGGTGCAAAGGATTCGCCTCGATGTCCGCAAAAGTGCACAATGGAACGGTGATTTTTCGTCGGTGGGATCGCCATTCAGGCTTGGACGAAACATCGTCAACATTTTCGACGCTCGATGACTTGTTTGCATTATGCCTGCAAGCCAATGACCCGTTGCTCGTGGATCGCGTGACGATTGAAGGTGACGACGAAGAAGGTACCCCGCGCATTGTGACGTTGGTTTTTCAATCGGTGACCGTTTCGGACAAGGGGAAGCCGAAATAACGCGGGGAAGAACCTCAGCACAAAAAGCCGGTCGCGCCGATGAGCAGCGACCGGCTTTGTATTGAGCAGGGGAGAGCCATACGTGTTGAACGAGTCGTTTCATTACAGGGACGGCGAATTGTGGTGCGACGCTGTCACGCTAGGAGCCATCGCCGGGGCGGTCGGCACACCGGCGTATGTCTACAGTGCAGGGCGTGTGCGAACCAATGTCCGGCGTTTGCAGGCGGTCTTTGCACCGCTGAATGCGTCGATCCATTACAGCATCAAGGCGAACGGCAACCGAACGCTGTTGCGCTTGCTGAACGCCGAGGGTCTGGGCATGGACGCGGTCAGCGCAGGCGAAATTTTCCGCGCCCGCGAAGCAGGAATTGATCCCGGTCAGATCGTATTTGCAGGCGTTGGCAAAACGCAGGCCGAACTGGCGTACGCGCTGGATGTGGCTGTTGGGTGGATTAATGTCGAGAGCGCCGCTGAACTGAGCCTGCTGGACTCGTTAGCCAGTCGGCTCTCGCACCCGGCCACAGTAGCGCTGCGCGTCAATCCGGGGATTGAAGCCAGCACGCACCGGCATATTGCGACCGGGCATTTTGGCGCGAAATTCGGCATGCTGCCGGATGTTATCTCCGAGCTGCTGGCCCGGCAGGCAGACTATCCGCATGTGCAGATACGCGGTTTGCACGTCCATATCGGGAGCCAGTTGAGCAGCGTGGATGAAACGGTTGAGGCAGTGCGGATCGTTCAGGCGCTCGCGGAGCCGTACCCGGCGGTGCGCGCGCTGAACATCGGTGGCGGCTTCCCGGTGTCGTATGGCGGCACAGATACTTACCCGTCACTCGCGGCATTTGCGGATGCGCTGGCCCCGCTCGTGACCGGGTGGCACCTGCTGATCGAGCCGGGGCGCTCGATCATGGCGGACGCCGGGCTGCTGCTGGTTTCCGTGTTGTACGTCAAGGAACAGGGTGGGCAGCGTTTTGTGATCACCGATGGCAGCATGACCGATCTGCTGCGACCGGCCTTGTACGAGGCCGTCCACCCGGTGCTGCCGTGCCGCCAGGGCGGAGCGGTTCATCCGGCGGTGGTCGCGGGTCCGGTGTGTGAATCGGCGGACGTGTTGAGCCGGTCTGCGCTGCTGCCGGAACTGACCGCCGGGGACCGGCTGGCGGTGATGGTGGCAGGCGCGTATGGGTTGGTGATGGCGTCCAATTACAACATGCGTACGCGTCCGCCGGAAGTGTTGGTTGAGGCTGACCGCTGGCGCGTGATTCGCCGCCGCGAAACATGGGATGACATGCTGCGCCTGGAGCGCGAGGAGTGAATCTGCGCGGTCGCCGCCGCACATGTTGGATCACCGGCCATGCGCCGGGGGAAGGTGGTTAGTTAGCGCGGGCGCGGCAGCGCATTTTCAAACGCGTCGGAGATGCTGCGCACCGGGATCAACTGCACGCCATCGCCCAGTGTCTCCTCCTGGCGAAACGTGCGTGGCACCATCACCCGCCGGAAACCGAGCTTGGCCGCCTCTTTCACGCGGGTCGTTGTCTGGCTGACGGCGCGTAATTCCCCGCTCAACCCGATTTCGCCCACGAAAGCCATATCAGCCGGTACGGGCGTATCCCAGGAGCTCGATGCGATGGCGATGGCAATCGCCAGGTCGGCGGCAGGCTCGTCGATTTTTAGGCCGCTGATGACGTTCACGAAAATGTCTTTTTCGTACAGTTTGATGCCGATGCGTTTGGTGAGCACCGCCGTGATCAGCAGCAGGCGGTTGAAGTCGATGCCGTTGGCCGTGCGGCGGGGATTCGGATAAACCGTCTGGCTGGCGAGCGCCTGCACTTCGACCAGCAGCGGGCGCGTGCCTTCCAGCGTGACGGCGATGGCGCTGCCCGGCGCGTTGACGACGCGCTCGGCAATAAACACCTCCGACGGGTTGGCAATCTCGACCAGGCCCCGGTCACGCATTTCAAACACGCCGACTTCATTCGTCGGGCCGAATCGGTTTTTGACACTACGCAGCAGGCGGTACGCCTGGAAGCGGTCGCCTTCCAGGTACAGGACGGTGTCAACGATATGCTCCAGCACGCGCGGCCCGGCGATGATGCCTTCCTTGGTGACATGCCCAACCAGGAACACGGCGATCCCGCTGTTTTTTGCCAGTTCACGAAACTGGCTGGCGCATTCGCGCACCTGGCTGACGCTGCCTGCGGAAGATGCTTTGCCTTCGATATAGGTCGTCTGGATCGAGTCAACAATGATCAGGCGCGGCTTGAGTGATTCGACGTGGGCCATGATCGCCGCGACCTCGGTTTCGGTGACGAGGTACAGACCGTCCGCCTGCACGCCCAGCCGTTCGGCACGCATCTTGATCTGGCGCTCGCTTTCCTCCCCGCTCACGTAGAGAACCGGTCCGGCGATCGGATCCATCAGCGCCGCTACTTGCAGCAGCAGCGTGCTCTTGCCGATGCCCGGATCACCGCCAACCAGCACGATGCTGCCCGGCACCAGCCCGCCGCCCAATACGCGCGACAGTTCTTCAACCGGCACCGGATACCGATCACCTGATTCGGCGGACACATCTTTGAGGCGCTGCGGTTTGGAGCGAAGCGGCGTTGTGGGGCGGCTTGCCAGTGTTGATTCTGGTTCTTCGACCTGCTCGATCATGGTATTGAATTCGCCGCAGTTGGGACACTTTCCCATATAACGCGGCGTGCGCCGCCCGCAGTTCTGGCATTCGTAGTATACGTGTGTTTTGGCCATTTTGTTCCCGCTCCGTCGACAGGCGATTTGTATCCCAGCCCTAGTCTAGCGCGAACAGGTGTTCGGTGCAATGTTGTTCCCTGGCGCACAAAAAACGGGCGTTTCCGGCAGGTAGAAACGCCCGCTTCCAGGTAAGGTGTGAGGGTCTATCCGTTGATGCGCGGATCGTCGGGTGCGACCTCGTATTGATCGGACCAGGGTACGTAATGGCTGTGGAATTCCTCGCGATCGATGATCACGCGGTCACCTTCATACACCGTGCGGTAGACGTACACATCCGCGCCGCTTACGGCGTAATCGACCTGCCTGATCTGCCCGCGTGTCAACTGCGCATTCGCCCGGTAAATGGGTGGTTGTGGAGACGTCTGGTTACGGACAACCGGCCCCTCTTTGACCACGCGGCGATTCATACTGGTGCTGTAAAACTTCCAGGTGACGGTGCTGTTGCCGGGGTTGACATACGTTTCGATCAGCAAGTGGTACGGCGTATCATTGACGAACCGGAAATCGACAATGGGCGAGTACACAGTGGCGTCCATGCCGGGGCCTTCGCCTTCTTCGTAATACCCGACCCGGTAGGCGTGTTCGACCCGTTCCAGGATCGGGTAACCGCCATAAAAAGCGGTCTGGAACGCCGTCGTCGCGACCTGGCACACGCCGCCGCCCACTCCTGTTATGGTCTGGTTGCCGACGATGATCAGGCCCTGTTCATAGCCGGTTTCGACGCTGACATCCCCCAGCCACTCGTTGAACGAAAAAACGCCGCCCGGCGGGATCACCAGCCCGTGAAAATTCGCCGCAGCCACCTGGATATTTTTGCGGCGGGCGGCAGTCGAACCGTAGTAGTAGGTCGTTTTTTGCACGACTTTTTCGGTGATGCCGAGTTGCTGCGCGGTCGCCGTATCGGGGATTTGCGCCGGGACATCCTGGAAAATCAGCCGGACGCGCCGATCTGCCGGGTCCGGCGCATAGATCGCGTCTTCAAATTGTGCGACGGTGCTCTCCACATCCAGCGCGTGACCATTGATGCTGTTCTGGATCACCTCAAGCTGTTGTGTTTCGTCGTTAAAGATGAAACGGGCATTAGCCGGCTGTGCGCTCAGTTCGGGGGCCAGGTCGGCCAGAAACGCGCGCGGTTCGTCCAGGTTGACGCTTAACCCGTAACCCGCCGTGCCGTCTTCATGATTGACCTGCTCGATGACGAGCATCTTTTGCAGTGAGTCGATCTGCGCGACCCAGGGACCGGCGCTGCCGCTGGTCGCCGTGTCTTCTGGCGCGATGTAAAACTCCACCGGGGCCGACAGCGCCAGATTGATCTGCTCGGCGGTGCTGTCCGCTTCCCAGACGGTGGGCGGCGTTTCGTTGACCACCAGATTGATCACGCTGTGGCTGCTCAACGTCAAGATTTCGTTGCGCAGCACACTTAATGTCGCCGGAATGTCGACGCCGCGTCCGACCTGGCTGGGCGGGGCGACTGCTTTGCCATCCCGGATGATCACCGTCGCATCGATAACCGGGCGGTTGACGTGGCTCTGCGCGATCTCGGTTAGCTGGCGCTCGGCGTAGGTCTGGTTATAGGTGATCACCGGTGCGACGGGATACCCTTCGGTCCAGATGTCGAATTGAGTGAGCAGGTTGTCCAGACGGCTGCCATCGCGCCCGACGTTATAGGCGGCGTCGACGGTCGCGTCGGCATCAAGCGTAACGCCCAGCTCGGCGGCGGTGAATTCCCACACCTGCCCGCCATAACGAAACGCGAAGGTCGCATCGTTCGGATACGTGAACCGGTCGTTGATGGCCGCTATGGCCTCCTGGCGGCTCATCCCGGCCAGGTCCATGCCAAACACGGTTGAAACGCCGGGGTAGATTTCACCATGATGCAGGAATTCATATCCGGCGACCATGATCATCAACAAAAAAACAAGCAGAATCACACCTGTGATGGTGAGCAGCGTCAGGCGCATAATCCAGGGATTCAGCCGCCGGGTAGGCTGGTAGGGATAGTGACGGGGGTAGGGGAAATTGGGAGCGCTCATGATCACCACCCGAAAACTCGTTGGATTGATTGAGTTGGCAGGATGACTTCTTGCATGATCCTCGTGCCTGCCAATAGGATTGACCTGGCGTTATGCCGAGCTACACGGCATCAACGAATACACCGAACGATCTGCTTTGATGTTCGAAAATGCCAGTTTTCACATGCGCATAACCCAGGTATTGCGGTATTCTGTATGGTAGCACGATAACGACTGTCCGACAACCGCTCGCCGATGAGAGCCGAAAGGGTCACCGATGACGTCCCCACAAGAACCACCATCTCAAGATGAATTGGCCGCACGACAGCGTGTGTTGCTGCGGGAGGCGCGCCGGACCGCGATTCAGCGCGTCTATGCGACGAAGGACACCGCCGCCGATCAGTTGATTGTCGCAGCGGAGCGAATCCGGACCGAAGCGTTCCGATCCGGCGATGAAGACGCAATCCGGCAGGCGCAGCAGCTTTCGCGCAGCCTGGAACGCGCTGCCATGTATCTGCACGGCCACACGTTTGACCAGATGACCGGGGATGCGACAGAAATGGTCCAGTCAAAACCCTGGCAGGCAGTCGTGATCGCGTTTTTGGCCGGTGTGATTTTTGGCCGGAGCTTCCGGCGCAGTTGATCCGGCGGCGTTTGGGGTATAATGACGCGGTGGGTCTGCGCCGCCTGTTTGAGGAAAGTTGTGAAGGCCGATGGTGAAACTGGTTGTGATGTTTGAGCGCGTGTTGGATACGCCGATGTTTGATCTCCGGTATTCGCGCAATCTGGCCATGCTCAAGGCGATGCCCGGCGTGGTGCGGGTTCAGGAGGGGACTGTGCTGGGCGGCCCCGCAGGTCAGACCCGGTATCACCGCCTGGTCGAGGTGTTTTTTGAGGATTTCGAGACTCTGGACGCGGCGCTGACGTCGCCGCAGGGTGTCACCGCCGGTAAGGACCTGATGGATTTTGCCGGCACGCAGGCGGAATTGCTGTTTGTCGAAGTGGCTGACCAGGCGGTAACTCGCCCTCTGTCACCGGAGAATTTGCAGGCGTACCTGGATCTGCACGAGATCACCGCCGAGATCGTAAAACCCGGCATGCCGACCCCGACCGTTGCGGCAGCCGCGCAAGCTTTGGGAGTTGACGTCGACCAGATCGTCAAATCCGTGATTTTTCTGGTAAATGACAAACCTTTCCTGGTTTATGGCTGTGGGCTACACCAAATTGATCCGCGCAAACTGGCCGACCGGCTCAATGTGAGTCGTAACCGGGTCAAATTGGCGACGCCGGATGAACTGCTCGAATTCAGTGGATATGCCAAAGGGACGGTGCCGCCCATCGGCCTGAAAACGCCCATGCCGGCCTTTATGGACCCGGCGGTCCGCAGGCACGATGTGGTCTATGCGGGCGGCGGCGGGATCGATGCGCTGCTGAAAATCGGCAGCGCCGAACTGCTGCGCGCCAGCCGGGCCGAGATCGCATCCATGCTGCGCGATTCCGATCCGGGCGGCGAGGACGAGTCTTGACTTGGTGCCCAATATTGGTACAATTGACCCCATCGCGCCCCCATAGCTCAGAGGATAGAGCGTTGCCCTCCGGAGGCAGAGGCCCAGGTTCGAGTCCTGGTGGGGGTACCAGACGAGGTATGAAACGAACCGGCGTCCCTGGCGCTGGTTTTTTGTTCCGCCTGCGATCAAAAACGGCGAGTCATTTTGTGACTCGCCGTTTCCGTTTGCAGGAGCTGCAACCGGCCCTTACTGGATCGCCAGCGGGACCATCTCGTTATGCTCCGCACCACCTTCTTTGAAGGTGTACGAGACTCCGCCGGTGGTCAAAACGGTCAGCTTGAACAGATCATCGCCCAGGCTGTTCGGGTTTGCGAACCATTCCGCCGCAGCGATTTTTTCGCTGTCGTAACTCGGTGCAATACGGAAGAATCGCCCACGCTCCAGGCGTTGAGCTGTGCCCCCCGGCGCAACCATGTACAAGGCCCCGGACTCGATAGAGCCTGCCGCGTAGAACAACCGGTTATTCCCCGACCAGAGATACTGGAAGATGCGCTGATTCACGCCCTCTTCAATAAGCTGTAGCGGCTGGCTGCCCGCTGATGTCAGGTCCAGCATCCACAGCGATTGTTCGCTGTTGGCGGTCACAGTCACAAATGCCAGCGTGCTGCCGTCCGGCGATACCATCATGTGGCGTCCTTCAGTCAGCCGCTCGCCAACACGATCCGTGAGGACGTGACTGCCTTCCAGAAGCGGCGTCATCGTGCCATCAGTTTCAATCCAGTACTGGCTCACCGTGTTCCGTGTCAGGCCGCTGGGAACCGTCATGACGAAGCCTGAACCATCCAGCGCGGGAATCAACTGCGTGGTGAAACTGTCGCTAAAATAGCCGCCAACCGGTTCGCCCAACGAGATTTCGGTTGCGGCTCCGCCTGCCATTGGCACGGTGACGACGCGCCAATGGCGCGTGCCCGTCTCGCACTTTTGGCCGGTGTAGACATAAGCCGTGTCACCGACGCGAGCTACAGCCCCGCTTGTGATCCCGCACTCAACATCTGGTATATCGGGGGGATAGACCGGCTCCAACGTCACGAGCGTGCGCCGCCCGGTGCCGTCCCACCAATCCAGATCGGCCTCCGTCGCATTGCCCTTGCCATCCGGGAAGAGCCGCAGCATTAAAGCGCCATCGTCATACAGGGTGAAGGCTGTTGCCCAATCGAAGGTTGCCGTCTGAGTGCCCGTTGCTGCGTCAAAAAACAGCAGGTCACCAGCCGGAAACTCGCGCGAAACGGCATCGGGGGCGTAGTTGATATAACCGACCCGCTGGCGACTGGGCGAAAACTGGAACGTGGCCGGTCCGGCGCAGGCCATACGGTTTGCACTACCCAGGGCGACTGGGTCGCCGCCCGCCAGCGGATAAATCGATATGTTGCCCATCGCCGCCCCGGTAAAGAGCGCGATCCCCTGGCCGTCTGCCGCCCAGACATCCTGGCTGCACTGTTTGGCGACATTGTCATACACACCAGGCCGGAAGTCTACGAGCACCTCCTGGCTTCCATCCGAGGTCAAGGCTTCCAGTTGTCCGTCATCGGTGCCTTCGATGAACTCCCACACCACGATGCGCGCCGCGACGGGTGCCTGGGCCAACGCCCCGCTCACGAGGGGCACTACCAGTACGCTGGCGACCAACAAAGATAGTACACGTTTCTTCATGATTCCCTCTCTTTATGCTAGGTGTAGCCCAACCTCCTACACCTACTATACACCGAGAAGGGTGTTACAGGACGCTAAAAACGGCTGACAGGACTAATTTCCCATCGTGCCAGACTGGTTAAAACAGATGGCCAGCGACCAGGCGCGTACCTGGCCCCGGACCGTTGGCGATCACAGTTTGCACACCAGGTAAACTCTGCAAACGATCGGTGATGGCGCTGGCATCGGGTTCCAGGCACAAGACATGCACGTTCGCCCCCGCGTCGATGGTGAAATAACTGTCCAGCCCTGCGGCGCGCCACTCGTGAACCGCGTGCATGATCCGCACGGTTTCCGGCGACCAGTAGAGCAGGCTGGGGCGCGCGGTCATGGCGACGGCGTGCATGCGGATCGCTTCCTGTTCGGTTTCTTCGCCAAAAGTCGAGAAATCACGCGCCAGCAGCGCCGCACGGATGATCGGCAGCGCGCGTTCGGCTTCGGCCAGCCGCGCCCCGGCGAATGGGCTGGGATCGACCAGTTCATGCCCTTTCGTCGAACCGACCTTCTTGGGGTCCGTTTGCACGATGGCGATCAAGTCGCGCAGATTCCAGTAGTCCGGCGGCGCGATCTGTTCGGCATACGACGCGTTGCTGGTATCGGCGGTATGCCACTCGACAAACCCTGCCGGGATCGAGCGACAGGCCGACCCTGACCCCAGCCGGGCCAAAATTGTTAAGTCGCGCTCGTCCAGGTCCAGCCCGGCAGCAGCGCAGGCAGCCACCGTCAGCGCGGCGAACGCCGACGCCGACGACGCGATCCCGGCCCCAATCGGGAACGAGTTACGCGAGGTGATACGCGCACGAGTTTGTGTGACAGCCAGCGACCGTATGCGGTCCAGGTGTTGTGAGACGCGCCGCGCCGCTTCTTCTGTGACCTCAATCCCTTCAATCGCTACCCGATCGGCATCCAATGCCGGGTCAAACTGCACGGTCGTGGTCGTCGTCGCGTGGTCTAAGTTCATCGAGATCGAGGAATTGAGCGGTAGCCGCAGCGCGTGGTCCTTGCGTCCCCAATACTTGATAAACGCGATATTGGCACAGCTTACAGCCGTCGCCCGGTTCAGTTCAGTCATCGCGGTTTTCCTCACGGCTCAGCGCGGACGCCCGGTGCGTTGGGTGTCGCGGTTACAATTAGCCCGCCCGCCGCCTTGAGCGCGGCTGAGACGTTGCTCCGCCGGTCGGGTGGTGCCAGCGCGATGACGCAGTCGCCGCCCCCGGCCCCGCTGAGTTTGGCTCCGTATGCGCCCGCTTGTCGCGCGTGGAAAACCAGCGCGGCGGTTCTTTCGGTATCGACGCCGAGCGCGTGAGCCAGCCCATGCTGCATATCCATCAGCGCCCCTAAATGCGCCCAGTGAGCCTGTTCCAACGCGGCGCGGCCATCGTATACAAGCTGCGCCATCGCGTCGAAGATCAGGTTCGTAACTACCGGCCACGCCGCCGCGCGGTCCCGGACGCGGCTGACGTAGGTTGGCGTGTCGGCCTTGATCCCGGTGTAAGCCACGACAAGCGGCAGGTCCGGCGGGTCCAGCGGCACGATCTGGCGCGGCTCGCGGGTATCATAAAACAGCGTGCCGCCGTAAATCGCTGACGCAAGATCGAAGCCGGAGCCGGTTTTCTGCACGCGGAAAATCGCTTCCAGGCCGATGTCGAACAGATCGCGCGGCGAGATATCCAGGTCGACCAACGTTGCCAGCCCGAACAGCGTGCAGGCGACGGTTGCCGACGAACTGCCCAGCCCCAGCGTGCTCAAAAAATCGCTGCGCGTCTCGATGCGCACGCCGCGATCCAGCCCGAAACGCTCGCGGAAAACGGCCAGCGAGCTTTCGATGAAACGTGTCCCGTGCGCCTGCGCCTGTCCACCCGCGAATGCGTCCGCGATGCGGCCTGCGACGTGTTCGATGCCCACGTCGGGCGCGTGGATGTGGAACGTGGTGTCGGGCGGCTCAGCCAGGTTCAGCGTCATGTGCAGGCGCGAATCCATCGCCGTGACCAGGCAGGGACGCCCATAGACCACCGCATGTTCACCCAGCAGCATCAGTTTTCCCGGTGCGGATACATGAATCGTGTGTGGTTGGTGTGTGCTCACAAGTTGCTCCGTTCGGTTCGGCTGCGAGTGTAAACCGTTTGGTTCCGGTCGGCAATGGGCGGTTTGGCAAAAAACGCGTAGAATGAGGGGCGGTATGAACGGGATGTGAACGAATGGCTACCCTGAACCTGCCCGGCAAAACGCGGCCTTATCTCATGGCGCATCGCGGGAATTCGGCGCGCTGCCCGGAGAATACGCTGGCGGCGTTCCGGCAGGCGCTGGCGGATGGCGCGGACATCCTCGAGACAGACCTGCACCTGACAGCCGACGGCGTGTTGGTGTGCCTTCACGATGCGACGGTAGATCGCACGACGAATGGCAGGGGCGCGGTGGCCGACCTGTCATTGGACCGGGTTAAGACGCTGAGCGCGTCGTACGGGCGCAGGGGGTTTGAGGCAGAGCGTGTGCCCGCGCTGCGCGAGCTGATGACGCTGCTGCCGCCCGGTGTTGCGCTGGCGCTGGAACTGAAGACGGACCGGTTTCTGGAGCCGGATGTGTGCCAGCAGTTGGCGGCGGAACTGCAAACGGGTGGTGTCCGTGAGCGAACAGTCGTCTTGTCGTTCAGCATGGCCCGTTTGCAGGCGATGCGCCGTGCTGCGCCCGATATCCCGACCGGGTTTATCACGCTCAACCGCTTGCTGCCGGCATCCGGCTGCGAGTTGATCGGCCCATTGTGGCCTTTGCTGCTGCTCAACCCGTTTTATGTGTCGATGGCCCACCGGCGCGGGCAGGCCGTCTGCCCGCTGGACGTATCCTCCGACAGGCGTCTGGGGTTATACCGTCGCCTGGGCTGTGACGCGATCATGACCAACGATCCGGGGTCCATCGCCCGGCTGCTGGGCAAACAAGATTAGGCCGTGTTGACATTTGTGCCTGAAATCAGGACCGTTTTTGAGCACAAATGCCAACACTATCTGGCATTTGCGTATCGAAAGGAACAGTATGGCCGACCAGTCCTACGAGGCGGTTTTTGGACCGATTGTGGCCGATATCGAAGCCGAAATGCAGGCAGTACGCCGGGAACAAACCTGCGTTGCGCCGGTCTTATGGGACGTGATCGATTACCAGTTCGGCTGGGACCTGACGGATGCTGAACAGCGTAAGCAGGTATCTGGCAAGAAGATTCGTCCGCTGCTGATGGCGCTTGTCGCCCAGGCCATCGCGGGCGATTACCGCCATGTGTTGCCCGCAGGCGCGGCACTGGAACTGCTGCACAACTTCACGCTGATCCACGATGACGTGATGGATAAATCGCCGGAGCGCCGTCACCGTCAGGCGGTGTGGACGCGGTGGGGCAATGCTCAGGCGATTAACGCCGGGGACGGTCTGTTTGCGCTGGCGAATCTATTGGTAGCGCGGCTGCTGAAACAGGGATCGCCGCCGAAGAAGGTCGTGCGGACCTTCGAGACATTATCGCAGGCGTGTTTGTGGACGGCTGAGGGGCAAATCCTCGACATGGATTTCGAATCGCGCGTCCGGGTCACGCCGGACGATTACCTCACCATGACTGCTCACAAAACCGGCTCGCTGATCGAAGCGGCGGCGAAAATTGGCGCGCTGCTCAGCACCGACGATGAACACGTCGTCCAGGGGTATGCCGCATTTGCTCGCAGCCTGGGTATTGCTTTTCAGGTACGTGATGACTATCTCGGTGTGTGGGGGGATGAAGCCAGAACCGGCAAATCGACCACCGGCGATATCCGTGAGAAGAAAAAAACGTACCCGGTACTGGTTGCCTTTGAACGTGCCAGGGACGATGATCGGGCGGCGCTGCAGCGCCTGTACGCGCAGCGGACACTATCCGATGCCGACGTTGAAGCGGTTATCGCCATTCTGGCCCGCGTCGATGCCGCTGCCCACACTGACCGCATCGCCACGTCGTATTACGACCAGGCGCTGCGCAGCCTGGAGGGCACGGGCATCCAGAATGAAACACAGACTCTCATCCGCCGGTTAGCCGCGTTTTTGATCCGCCGCGCGTATTAACAACCGGGCAGACTTAATCGTTGAGCGCTTGAACCAACTCGCGGAAGCGCTGCTTGTAGTCATCGCCGGAAAAGTCAAACCGGGGCTTGCGGCGCAGTGCATCCGGAATGTCAGTTGGTTGGAGTTGTGCCACGATGACGGGTTTGTGCGCATCCAAAAAGAACTGGAGGGCTTCGGTCACGTTCGTCGCCTTGATGGACAGCGGCGTCAGCACCAGGACCATGTTTTTGCATTCGACCAATGCGGGATGTACGCCGGTGGCCCAATGAACATCTTCAACATCGGTTCCGGCCACCCACGTCTGGATTCCGATTCGATTCAGGTCTTCGGCCAGGATTTCGGCGAATTCGGCGTCAGACACGCTATAATTGATGTAGGTGACGGTGGCTGGCAGTCTGCGGCTGCTTTTGCCGCGTGCCGGGTCGCTGATCTGGACAGGTTCGGGGCGTGTGAGGGCGGCATGGGCGGCGGTTCTACCCATGCGAAAAACGGTCGTGCCGCACACCGAGCAGGTACCGCGTGTGCCGGGTGTGCCGCGCCGGGTCCAGATCGCTTCGGGATTATCCATTGGGGTGATTTGCCGGCACGACATGCAATACGCTTCGATCACGTCCTCGTCGTCGAGGATGTCGTCGTCGTTGTATAACTCGTCTTGTAGTTCGTCAAAGTCATCATTCATGGTTTTGACACCAGTCTATCGTAAAGTTAGTGCAGTCTAGAGAAACGGGCGCTCCAAGCAACGGCTGACCGTTGATAGCTTAACACAAAGCGCATCTTATGCGTAGTCACCATAGCTATCCCAACTGCACCGATTATACTTGTTTTGTGACTCCCATCCGAATTTCCGGGTGGTATGTACGTGCGAGCGGGCGACCATCGCCTGTGCCTATACATTTGTGGAAGGGAATCCATGTCTGAGTTCGATCAAAAATGTATCAATACGATCCGTATGCTGGCCGTAGATGGCGTGCAGAAAGCGAATTCGGGGCACCCCGGCTTGCCGATGGGTGCGGCCCCGATGGCTTATGTGCTGTGGACCCGATTTTTGCGCTTCAATCCGCATGATCCGCAGTGGATCAACCGGGACCGGTTCGTGCTCTCGGCGGGGCACGGATCCATGCTGTTGTATGCGCTGTTGTACCTGACCGGTTTTGACCTGCCGTTTGAACAGTTGCAGCAGTTCCGTCAATGGGGGAGTCTGACTCCTGGCCACCCGGAACGTGGCCTGACACCCGGCATTGAGACGACAACCGGCCCGCTGGGGCAGGGTTTTGCTAACGGCGTCGGTATGGCGATTGCCGAGCGGCATCTGGCCGCTTCCTTTAACACGCCCGATCATGCAGTCATGGATCACCACACCTACGCGATTGTCAGCGATGGCGACCTGATGGAAGGCATCTCGTCGGAAGCCGCATCGCTGGCCGGACACCTGAAGCTGGACAAGCTGATCTATCTCTACGACAACAATCACATCTCGATTGAGGGCAGCACGAGCATCGCCTTTACAGAGGATGTTGGGCGGCGCTTTGAAGCCTATGGCTGGTACGTGCAGCGCGTGGGAGACGGCAACGATCTGGACGCAATTGAGGCGGCAATTCGCGCAGCGCAAGCCGAAACCGAACGGCCCTCATTGATCATGGTGACGACGACCATCGGGTATGGCAGCCCCAACAAGGCGGGTACCAGCGAGGTGCACGGGTCGCCCCTGGGTGAGGAGGAAGTAAAACTCACCAAGGAGAATCTTGGGTGGCCCCTGGAGCCGAAATTCTACGTACCGGATGACGTGCTGGAACACTTCCGCACGGCGGTTGAACGCGGGCGGGCGTGGCAGGCCGAATGGCAGGTCCTGTGGGACGGGTGGGCTTCGGCCAACCCGGACAAGGCGGCGACCTGGCAGCGGACGATGTCGCGTGAATTACCTGACGGTTGGGACAGCGATCTCCCGGTGTTTTCCGGCAAACCCGTTGCCACGCGGAATGCCTCGAATAAGGTCCTAAACGCGATAGCGCCGCACCTGCCGGAATTGCTGGGCGGTTCGGCGGACCTGGAACCGTCGACCAAGACGAACTTGAACGGTTTCCCCTCGTTCCAGCCTGACTGTCCAGAAGGCCGTAACTTCCATTTTGGCGTGCGCGAGCATGCCATGGGTGGCATTGTCAACGGTATGGCCGTGCACGGCGGCCTGATTCCTTACAGCGCGACATTCTTGATATTCTCCGATTACATGCGGCCCTCGATCCGGCTGGCCGCGATGAGTCATTACCCGTCGATATTCGTTTTCTCGCACGATAGTATCGGCGTAGGCGAAGACGGCCCTACCCACCAGCCGGTTGAGCAGATCATGTCACTGCGTTTGATCCCACACCTGGAAGTGCTGCGCCCGGCGGATGCCAACGAAACAGCGGCAGCATGGCGCTGCGCGGTTCTGAACCGCGATCATCCGACGGTGATCGCGCTGACGCGCCAGAACCTGCCGGTATTGGACGCATCACCGGAGCTGCGCGACGGCGTTGAGCGCGGCGCGTACGTGCTGGCTGACCCGGCAGGTGACCGGCTTGACGTGGTCCTGATCGCCACTGGCTCAGAGGTACACCTGGCGCTGGATGCGCAAAAACTGCTGTCTGAAAAAGGCGTGGCCGCGCGAGTGGTCAGCATGCCGAGTTGGGAGCGTTTTGAACGCCAGCCGCAAGCCTACCAGGACGCGGTGCTGCCGCCGCAGGTGACGGCCCGCGTAAGCGTCGAGGCGGGTGTTACGACCGGTTGGCAGAAGTGGGTCGGCACGACGGGTGCTTGTGTTGGCATCGATCGTTTTGGTGCATCGGCTCCGTACAAAGAAGTCTACGAGCACTTTGGAGTGACGCCCGAAAAAGTTGCAGCGCGTGCGCTGGGCCTTTTGGGACGGGCCTAACCCGGCGCGACCACCAGTTCACATGCAGCGAAACACGGGGCCAACTTTGCAGATTGGCCCCGTAGTATTTTGGGGTACATAAGCGGAGACTATGTTCGAGCTGCCAACTTGTGCTACACTGCGCATGATAATTGTCTGAACTCAGGAGGGCTGCATGAACGTCGATGTAGTCGGAACACTGCGCGATGCGTTCCCAGACCTGGACCCAACGGCCTTAGAAGAGCTGTCCGGGTTGGTACGGACAAAAACGTATAAACCCAACACGTTGATCTGCAAAGAGGGCGCGTTTGAGGACGTGTTCTACCTGATCGTCGATGGTGAGGTGGCGATCACCAAGCATTTTGAAGGCGACGAAGAGCGCGTGCTGCGTCACAGCGTGGCGGGGGACTTTTTTGGCGAAATGGCACTGATCCAGGACGAGCCGCGTTCGGCCAACGTGCGGACCACGCGCCCGACGACCGTTTTGGAATTTGACCGTGAAGTGTTCGAGCACTTGATGGCATCCAGCCCGAACCTGGCGTGGCGCATGGTGCGTACCACCTTTGACCGGCTGCGCTCCAACGACCAGACCGCGCTATCTGATCTGCGTGAAGCGTACCAGACCCTGGCCCGGTTGGACCAGGCCAAGCTGGCTTTTATCGAGATCGCGGCGCATGAACTGCGTACACCGCTGACCGTGATCCAGGGTTATGCCGATGTACTGCGCGACAATCCCAGCACGCAGGGGGACGCGGTGCTGACTGAGATTATCGACGGGATCACGCGTGGAACTAGGCGGCTGCACGAGATCGTGAATGGCATGCTGGATATCTCCAAAATCGATACGGAGACGCTCGAAGTCTCGCGCGTGCCGGTCCTGCTGCAAAACGTGCTGGCAGAGCTGAAACGCGAATTCAGCCCGGTGTTGGAGCAGCGTAAGCTGGTATTCCACATTCGCCAGATCGGCGACGTGCCGTATATTGAGGCCGATCCGGGGCTGATCTACAAGATTTTTTACCAGCTTTACACGAATGCGATCAAATACACACCGGACGACGGTGAGATCACGACGACTTACTGGCTGACCGATGTCGAGGGCATGGGGTCCACGCTGGCTGTTATTATTCAGGATACTGGCATTGGCATTGATCCCAAACACCAGAAAGCGATTTTTGAGAAGTTCTACCAGATCGGGGAAGTTGCGCTGCATTCGTCAGGCAAAACGTCGTTCAAGGGGGGCGGGCCGGGCCTGGGGCTGGCGCTCGTCAAGGGCGCGGTTGAAGCGCACGGCGGGATGGTGTGGGTCGAGAGCGAGGGTCACGACGAAGTAAAATTACCCGGCAGCTCGTTTAAAGTGCTGCTGCCGGTGCATGCCGTCAAGCTTGACGTGCTACATCCAGGCCCACAGCCCGGCGCGTAGCGTGGTTCAATCCAGGCCGCCGAGCGCGTTCTCTTGCGCCAGGATGGCACGCAGATGGTCGCGGCGCGCGGTCCCGGCGAGCGTTTCCAACCGGCGCACCCCCAACGGATCGATCTCTTCGCGCAGCAGCCGGACGTCTTCCTCTGCCGGAGGCGGCGTCTCGTGCAGATCGGGCGCGATATCCAGTTCAAAGCTGGTTTTGGCCTGGATGTGCTCTACTCTCACGCCCGCGTGGACCGAAATCAGCCGCATGCGCCCGTTTGCCCAATCAAACTGCCCCAGATCGCTGACCAGATAACGCGGCCCGCTGCCGCGCTTGCGATCAGGATGGTGTCCCATGCCGCTCAGCCAATCCAGTTTTTTTACAAACACCGCCCGTGAGTGACGCGGCACGTACATGTGCATCCCGTCCGAATGAACGGATACATCCGGGATGCCGCCGCTGCCGGGCAGTCGCAGGCGCGGATGTGCATAGTCTTTGCCGATGGCGATATTGTTGAAGTTTCCGGCAGAGTCGACCTGAGCCGGGCGAAAGAATTCGCGCGGGGAAAAGGTAGGCAGGACATCCGCCACCAGCGCAACAAAACTGGCATTGGCGACGGCTTTGCCCAGCCAGAATTCCTCAGCCCGCGCGATGCCCAATGGTGCCCAGCCGTGTACCACGCCTTGTCCAATGGCCGAGGCAAAATATGCGTTGGGCGCATGCGTGCGTTGGGCCAAGATATACCCGGCGGCAACCAGGGGCGTCGCCAGGCCATGCGCCAGCAAATCCCCATCTCGAACCTGCCGCGCGATACACACGGCGATCAATTCATCGACGGTGTAATCGACGGCAGGCAGTGAGGTGGGGATCATGTGTTTTTCGTGTCCCGGTGATCAACTGCGACGGCGGCCACCAAAGACCAACATCGCGTAATAGAGCAGTGTCAGCAGCGAAGTTGCTACGGCGGCCACGTAGGTGAAGGCGGCGGCGCGCAAAACAGCTTTGGCCCCTTCGGCGTCTTGTTCAGTTGCGATCAGGCCGGTTTCGCGCAGCAGTTTCAGGGCGCGGCGGCTGGCGTCCAGTTCAACGGGCAGGGTGACGACCGTAAAAACGGTCGTAGCGGCGAACAGGATCAATCCCAGTAGGGCCAACTGGAAAAAGTTCATGATCAACCCCAGGAAGATCAGCCCGAAGCCGAGCCGCGGCCCCCACATGGCACTGGGAACCAGCGCCGAACGCACTGCCATCATCGGGCTGTGTTGCTGGTGCTGCTGTACGTGGCCGAACTCGTGCGCGGCGACGGCCATCGCCGCAATCGACGACTGCATGGCGACGCCTTGCGACAGGCGCACGACACCTGCCGAGGGATCGTAGTGATCCGACAGGTCGCCACCCCGCGACAGCTCCACACCGACGGGCCGGATGCCGCCATCACGCATCAAGATTTGCGCTGTCTGCTGCCCGGTGACCCGGCGGCTGTTGCTGATGTTGCCCCATTTCTGATAAGCCCCTTTGACCCATGCCTGTGTTAGCCCGGTCAGGATCAGGGTGGGCAGCAACACGAACAGGATATAGGTAGGGTCGAAAAACATGTCACACTCTCCTTGAGTGCATGAATTGGCTGCTTAGGAACATGGTAGACGTGCCGGTTTGGCGGCACGTCAGCCACTATGACCCTAGTGTACACCGCGCTCCTTAGAACTGCATAAGAGGCCGTTATAAAATGTGATAGAACGCACTTATTCAGTCGCCGGGGTAGCCTCACCTTCAGTTGCCGCTGCCGCTGGTTCGTATGTGCCGTTCAGCACCTGGATGGCGGCTGTAAGCTGGTTATCCTCGTCCCCGCTGATCGCCGGCGGTTCGTAGGGCACGACCACGTCCGGGTGGATGCCAACCTCGCTCACCGAATTACCCGTCGGTGTGTACCAGCGCGAGATCGTGATCCGGACACCGCCGCCGTTGGAGAGTTCGCGCCAGGTCTGCACGGACCCCTTGCCAAACGTAGGCATGCCGACGATGGTCGCCCGTTCATAATCCTGCAACGCACCGGCAACCAACTCGGACGCGCTGGCGCTGCCCTGGTCTACCAGCACGACCATCGGCACATCCGGCGCGACGGCATTCCCTAAGGCGGGATGCGGGAATTCGAGGCCGGGGCCGCGCTCGATCAGGATATTGCCGCTCTGAATGAACGCGCTGCCGACTTCGACTGCCGTTGACAGGTATCCGCCAGGGTTGCCGCGCATATCGAGAATCAGCCCGTTCAGGTTATTGGCGTCCATTTCTTCGAGCGCCTGACGTAATTCATCCGAGGTGCTGAATTCAAACTGGCTCAGGCGGACATAGCCGATGTTACCATCCAACACTTGGCTGACTACGCTTGCCACGTTGATCCGGTCGCGGATCACTTCGAACTTCAAAATGTCCGCTTCGCCGGGGCGCAGGATGCCCAACCGGACCGCCGTGCCCGCCGGGCCGCGCACCTGGGCGATGATCTCGTTCTGAGTCCAGGATGTCACGTCCTGGCCTTCGACGCGCACGATCTGGTCACCGGCCAGCAGGCCCGCGCGTTCGGCGGGTGAGCCGTCCATAATCGAGAGCAGTTCCAGGCCGCCGGTGTTTTCGTCCTGGCGGACTGTCGCGCCAATGCCTTCGTACTCACCGCTCATGCCCTCATTGATCCGTGCGAACAACTCAGGGGTCATGTAATCGGTGTGCGGATCGCCAATGGATTCTATCATGCCGGCGAGCGCGCCTTCCATCAGCGCGTTATCGTCCAGATCGGTGTAATGCTCGTGGATCAGATTCCACGCGTCCCAGAACGGCTGGAAATGTGCTGCCGTATCGGTCGCTTGTTCATTTAGAGGTGGCAAGTCCAGGTTAAACTCCGGATCGTCAACCGCCCGAATCAGGCCATCGAGCGCGCCCTGAGTCAAGACACTGTCGTCCAGCGGGTCCACGTAGTTTTCGTGCAGCAGGTCCCAGGCTTCCCAGAACGGCTTGAACAGCTCTACCGTGTCCGCAGGTTGGTTATCTTGCGCAGCTACCTGGCTGGCAGCGGGGGCATCCGTCAACACATAACCGGCAACGGTTATGCTCAACAAGACGGCCAGCGTGAGGCTGGCGGTCAACAACTTCCGGTAAAAGTTCGAACGCATCAGTCAAAACTCCGTTACACAGTTCTCGTATGCTAGATTATACGCATAACATGCCATCTATGGAATGAAAAGTCGGTTAGCGCTGTCCGGGGTGTGTCTATGCCGTTCCCTTCACCTGTCGAATGCTGGTCAGATAGGCATCAAACTGACCATTGGCACACGTTTCGACATAGCGCAGCAGTTCACCACCACCGATCGGGTAGTGGGGATAACACGAGGTTGGCCAGGCTCCGCGCGGCGCATGTACGACGGCTGTGATCATCGCGCCCGTCAGGTGTACATCGGTGGTCAGGGAATCGACAACTTCCTCGGCTGTCACGATCACCTGGGGCGCAATGGCGGCCAGTTCCGGATCGATGCCCAGGTTGTTATTCAGACGCGCGTTGCCGCGCCGGTCTGCGACCAGGGCATGAATCACGGCCACGTCACATTCAATTGCCGGGAAAGCAACCAGTTCTTCGCCGGAATACGGATCGATGATAGTTCTTACGTCCGGGCGCAGCGTGAGCAGGTCGGTACCGATCCAGGCCATTGACGGCATGAATCCTACACCCGACAACTGCGCGCGGATGCCATACGCAAGACTGGCTTCGGTCTCTTCGACAATTTCCAGCTTTCCCTGCCCGGCAGCCTGGGTGAACATCGGCGCAAAGCCGAACGATTCCATGCCAAAATAACAGGTACGGGTCCGGCTGACACAGCCTGCGCCGACCAGCAGGTCGGATTCGTACCCGGCAGTGAAGCACAGCAGGGTGAGGTTGGTAGGAAGCGTTGGCTGGCGCAGCAGTTCGTACACAAACCCCACCGGACGCCGGTAGAGCATGTTGCCGCCCAGCGCCAGCGTGTGCCCGGACTGAACCAGCGTCACGGCTTCGGCCATAGAAATCCGCATGTCTGTGGACGTGCGTGGATGATATGGTTGTGTCAAACCTGGGTCCTTTGGGTGTGGTCGTGCTCTAGAGTACAAAAAATAACCGGGCTGCTCATATTGTGCAACCCGGTGTGTTTTTGTCTGGGTGGATGGTTCTAGCCAGCGCGTTCCTCAATCGGGATCCACGGCAGGTCCATTGGGCCAATGTAGTTGCCGCGCGGACGGATCAGGCGGTTGTCGGCCCACTGCTCAATGATGTGCGCGGTCCACCCGGCGACGCGTGACATGGCGAATAGCGGTGTCATCATGTCGGTCGAGATGCCGATCGCATCCAGCATGATTGCGCTGTAGAAATCGACATTCGGGAACAATTTCCGCTCGATGAAGTATTCGTCTTGAGAGGCCAGGTCGGCCAGTTGGGACGCAATATCCAGCATGCCGCATTTTTCTTTTTGCTGGCACAGCGCTTCGGCGTGGACCTTGAGGATAACGGCACGCGGATCGGGCGCTTTGTACACGCGATGGCCGATGCCCATAATCCGGCGACCTTTGCCTTTGATCTCTTCGTTGAACCACCGTTTGGTGTCACCGGATTTGCTGACCTCGCGGAACATGCGCATGGCGGCTTCGTTGGCCCCGCCGTGTTTAGGCCCCTTCAGCGAACCGATGGCAGCCGTCACGGCGCTGTACATATCGCCGTCAGTGCTGGTCACAACGCGGCTGGTAAATGTACTGGCGTTCATGCCGTGATCGGCCAGCAGCACCAGATAAACATTGATCGCGTCCACCTCGGTCTGGTCCGGTTCTTCGCCGTGCAGCATGTAGAGGAAATTGGCAGCCAGCCCCAGGTCGCCACGCGGGGCAATCGGCTCTTTGCCGTTGCGGATGCGCGACCACGCCGCGATGATGGTTGGCATTTTGGCGGTCAGGTGCATTGCCTTGCGCATGTTCGCGTCCGGGCTGTTATCTTCGGCAGCGGAGTCGTGCAGGCCCAACGTCGATACGGCGGTGCGCAGCACGGCCATCGGGTGCGCGTTTACCGGGAAGCTGCACATATTATCCAGGACTGATTTGGGCAGCGACATTTCTTCGATCAACGATTTGCGGAACCGGTTGAGCTGGGTTTTGGTCGGAAGTGCGCTGTACCACAATAAAAACACAACTTCCTCAAATGACGCATGTTCGGCCAGATCACGGATATCGTACCCGCCGTAGATCAACCGCCCGATATCGCCCTGCACTTTGCTCAGCCGGGTATCGGCAATAACAACACCTTCTAATCCTTTTTTCTGTTCTGCTTCTGCCATGTTTCCGTTTATCTCCTCAGACGCAATGAGATCAAGTCCAAAATATCCCCGTGCTGGTACGGTGAAGCTGCCATGCGGCGGTGAATGATAGCGGCGGCCAGCTTTTTCTCCGTACCCAAATGTGCGGACTCGTGCGACAGGGTATTCGCGGACGCTGACGGTTTGATCATGGCACCTTCTGATGGTAGAGTATAACAATTCGTTACTTTGGTAACAAACGATTTTTGCGCATTTCTTACACAGGTCCCGGTTTATGCTCTGGTGTAAATAGGGCCAGATGTGAGGATTTGTCTGGCCGGGGTCCGTGCTGGACATCAGACTGGATCGGCGTATAGTTAGAGGGGCTAGTGTTATGTATAGTGGAGGTAGATTGTTATGACGACGCTGGTAATGACTGTTACCGAAACCCTGAAATACCGGGGCAAACTGGGGCAGTGGAGCTGGATGCTGCACCGGGTTTCGGGCCTGGGGACGGTGTTGTTCTTGATTCTGCACGTGATCGATACGTCATGGGCCGCGTTTTACCCCAGCGATTATGAGCAGGCCATCCGCGAGTATCAAAGCCCGCTGTTCACTATTGGCGAGTTTGCGTTGGTCGCGTGTGTGGTGTTCCATGCGTTTAATGGGCTGCGGATCGTGCTGTTGGACTATAAGCCCGAATGGTGGACCTACCAGCGGCGGGCGGCGCTGTGGGTGTTCGCCGCAACCGGTATTGTGCTGGCACCGACCTTCGGGTTGATGCTCGGTCACGTGGCCGACTTTTACGGCAACGAGAATCGTAACATCGCGGGACTGGATGAAATCCTCAAGACGCAGTCCCAGTTCGTGCTGGGGTTTGTGGTGATCATCGTGGCGGCGCTGTTGCTTTCGGGGCTGTACGGCCTGATCGCGCGCAGCGACTCCGGGTTCAAGTTACCGGGACGCTTTGAGGCGACTCTCTGGTCGTATATGCGTCTTTCTGGCCTGTTGATTGTACCGCTGGTGTTCGGTCACCTGGCGATGATACACGTGCTGCAGGGCGTATTTGACATCACCGGCGGCGGGATTGACGTGGTCGGCACCGATATGGTCAACCAGAGTGGCAAGGCAGTCGAGTTCGTTGGCGACCGGTGGAATATGCTGGTAGCTGGCGTGGCGATCTGGCGCGTCTATGATGGGCTGCTGGTGACGCTGGTCGTGATTCACGGCTTCAACGGGCTGCGTTACGTGGTCAATGACTATGCCCATCATCCGGTGGTCAATCGCGCATTGAACTGGGCGATTGTGTTTGGCGCGGTGGCGTTGATTATTCTGGGCGTGGCGGCATTGTTGGCGGGCGTCGATAAAACGGCATATGAAATGGCGAAACAAATAAACTCTACAATCAGGCTTGCCTGGTAACCGGGTTGGCGTTTGAATGAACTTGAGGAAGACCATGCAAAAACATCAATATGAAGCGGTGATTGTGGGTGCAGGCGGGGCGGGGCTGATGGCCGCGTTGTATGCGTCGCGCGGAGTCAAAACTGCCGTGATCAGCAAATTGTACCCGACGCGATCGCATACCGGGGCGGCTCAGGGCGGGATTGGCGCGGCGTTGGGCAATTTGGAGGAGGATCGCCCGGAATGGCACGCCTTTGATACGGTGAAGGGCGGCGATTACCTGAGTGACCAGGATGCAGCGCTGACATTAGCGGAAGAAGCGGTGGGCGCCGTGATCGAGTTGGAGCAGTTGGGGCTGCCATTTGACCGCACACCCGACGGGCGTATCTCGCAGCGCCGTTTTGGCGGCCATACCAGCGGGTTTGGCGGGGAACCCGTGCGCCGGGCGTGCCATGCCGCCGACCGCACTGGCCATATGATTCTTCAGACGCTGTACCAGCAGTGCATCAAAAATGACGTGACGTTTTTTGACGAATATCACGTGGTAGACTTGATCCGTGATGGCGAGCGCGTGTCCGGCGTGGTGGCCGTGAATATCGACGACGGCGAGTTACACGTTTTTCATAGCAAAGCCGTATTAGTCGCCACTGGCGGTTGGGGCAAGGTGTGGGAAATTTCCAGCAACGCGCATACGCTGACCGGTGACGGGAACGCGGTCGTGTTTCGCCGGGGCGTCCCGCTGCAAGATATGGAATTTTTCCAGTTCCATCCAACGGGCATTTACCGGATGGGTATCTTGATCACCGAGGGTGTGCGCGGTGAGGGTGGCGTGCTGCTCAATGATCGGGGCGAGCGTTTCATGGAGCGTTACGCGCCGCATATCAAAGACCTCGCCAGCCGCGACGTTGTCTCGCGCGCCATTTACCTCGAAATCGAAGCCGGACGTGGCATTAAGGGCAAGCGGTACGTTCACCTGGATATCACGCCGGAGACAGTCAACCGTTACCTGGCCGAAGCCGGTGAGGAGCGCCGTATTACCCGCGAATACATTGAATCCAAGTTGCCGGATATTCTTGACTTCTGCCGGACCTACCTGGGCGTGGACCCGGTCCGCGAACCGATGCCGGTCCAGCCGACCGCACATTACGGCATGGGCGGCATCCCGACCGACCTGGATGGACAGGTTATCATTGATGCGCAGCGCACGCCGCTGACGGGCCTGTATGCCGCCGGGGAATGCGCCTGTGTGAGCGTGCACGGCGCGAACCGGCTGGGCACCAACAGCCTCACCGATCTGATCGTGTTTGGGCGGCGGGCCGGCAAGCATGTTGCCGACTACTGCCGGGGGGCCGATTATCCGCCGCTGCCATCCAACCCAACCGGTGAGATCGAAGCGGAGCTGAACCGCATCCGCAGCGCCGATGGATCGCGTAAGCCCTATCAGATTCGCACCGAGATGCAGGAAGTCATGATGAAGCACGTCGGCGTTTTCCGGACTGCCGAAGGTATGCAGGAAGCGGTCGATACGATCCGCCGCCTGAAAGACCAGTACCGCACCGACCTGTCCATCGACGACCGGGGCAGGCGCTTCAACAGCGACCTCTACGAAGCGTGGGAGTTGGGCAGCCTGTTGGATATCGCCGAAGTGACGGCTGTCAGCGCGTTGAACCGCACGGAGAGCCGGGGGGCGCATTCGCGCGAGGATTTCCCCAAGCGCAACGACACCGAGTGGATGAAACACACGCTGGCCTGCCGCTCGGCTGACGGCACGATCGAGCTAAACCACGATAAGCCGGTCGATATGTCGCTGGCCGCCAAAGACGAGAAATTCAAGCCGAAGGAACGCGTTTACTGATAGAGCTTAGGGAAGAGGGACGTTATGCAGGTCACAATGCGAATCCGGCGCTTCAACCCGGAAAAAGACCAAAAACCCTATTGGGCAGAATACTCGCTTACCGGTGTCGAACCGGCTGACCGCGTGCTGGACTTGCTGCACCGCGTCAAGTGGGAGCAGGATGGCACGCTGGCCTTCCGGCGGTCATGCGCGCATGGCGTCTGTGGATCGGACGGCATGCGCATTAACGGCATGAACCGGCTGGCATGTAAGGTGCTGGTCAGGACGTTGAGCGACCACGATCATGTCAAGATTCAGGTCGAGCCACTGCTGGGTTTGCCCGTACTCAAAGACTTGATCGTCGATATGGAGCCGTTCTTTGAGCATTACCGTCACGTGATGCCGTACTTTGTGAACGATTCGCCGCCACCGGAGGATGGGCGCGAGCGTTTGCAGAGCCAGGCGGAACGAGAACGTTTTGACGACACGACCAAATGCATTCTGTGCGCGTGCTGTACCACGTCGTGCCCCAGTTTTTGGGCAAACGGGCAGTATGTTGGTCCGGCGGCGATTGTCCAGGCGCATCGTTTCGTCTTCGACAGCCGCGATCAGGCGACGGATGCACGCCTGAAAATCCTGGCTGAACCGGACGGAGTATGGCGCTGCCGGACCGTGTTCAACTGCACGCTAGCCTGCCCGCGTGATATCGAGGTCACACGGGCGCTGGGCGAAGTGAAATTGGCGATCTGGCGCGGCGTCAAGCGTGATTAGCCGGATTGGCGAGTGTCTCTCGCGCGGTTTGACCACCGCGCTGCGACCTGTATCACCGGCGAGGTGTCCCGACTCGCCGGTGATCGTCTGAGTTTGGAGGGCTGGAAGTCATGCTCGTTTTACTCGAAGGCAACATTGCAGCGGGCAAAACAACATTCGGGGAGAAGCTGGTTGCCGGGGGCACTGTTGACTTTGTCCCCGAGCCGGTGGCACGCTGGCAGTCGGGCTTTGCGGCCAACCTGTTGGACCGGTTTTATACGGATACCGCGCGCTGGGCCTTTACGCTGCAAATCTGCGCGTTTGTGACGCGCGTGCAGGCGCTCGATGCCAGGCCCGATCCGCAGCGTGTGACCCTGTTTGAACGCTCGGTGTATTGTGACCGGCATGTTTTCGCCAAAAACCTGCACGAGCACGGCCTGATGGACGATACCGAATGGGCGCTGTACTGCAATTTTTGGGATTTTATGGCGGATACCATCCCCAAACCAGATGCGATCATTTACCTGCGCACGCCGGCAGACGTGTGTTTTCAGCGGCTGCACGAACGGGGACGCGCCGAAGAGCGCGGCATCACATTGGCGTATCTACAGCAGCTTGAAGAGCATCACGATGCCTGGCTGCTGACTCCGGGGGTTGCCGAAAAACCCGTGCTGGTATTGGATGGGACCGGGCAATGGAACGCTGCCGACATCCACCAGCAGCTTGTGCAGGTCGTGCCACAGGTGCGTGAGCGGTAGGATCAGATGATGGCAGGTGAAGCAAGCGGGCAATCTGCGCCGTATATCCTGGTCGTTGACGATGAGAGGATGAACCGCGAGATGCTCGAAACCTATTTGACGATGGCCGGGTATCGCGTCGGGCTGGCGAACAGCGGCGAGCGTGCCCTGTCGATGGTAGCGAGCCAGCCGCCTGACCTGGTTATGCTAGACGTTCACCTGGAGGGTATGGATGGTTTTGAGGTTTGTCGGTACCTGCGAGCCGGGGAACCGACACGCGATACCCCAGTGCTGATGCTCACGGCATTTGAGTCGAACGAGGATAAACGGCAGGCCGTCGAAGTTGGAGCCACCGGGTTCGTGATCAAGCCGTATGATGTTCAGGCGCTGCTGGCCCAGGTTGCGGCACTGCTGCGCGACCAATAACAGCGCCTGTTTGGGAGATATGCTCGATGCGGTACAATCAGCGTCCGGGGAGCACACTGTGCCGGTTCGATTGCGGATTGTGAGGCTGACGCGCTGAAGCTGAGTTTTGGATAGAGACGCACCATGTATCGCCGATCAGGACCTTCTCCTTTGTTGATTGTGTTGGTGGGCGCGTTGTTTGTGTTTGGCGGGTATTTTGTTTGGAGAGGTTTTCTTAGTTTTCTGGATGATCAGGGCAACATCACGGCGCAGATCACGCGGGAGGCGTTTGCTTCGGCAACGGCCAGGTCGGCTCCGGTCGAGAACCTGCCGACGCTCTATATGCCGCCGACTTTCACGCCGCTGCCGCCGTGCCAGTGGTTCAAGGTTGATGTCGAGCGGGCTGTGTACCGTGAGTGTCCCAGCCAGAATAACCGGGACTGCCCGATCCGCGAGGTGATACCCTATGGCACGGAGTTGTGCATCTATTCGCGCGCGCCGGGTTACCCGGAGTGGTACGTGGTCGAGCTAAACCCGGATGGGGCGTATCGTGACACGGTGTTCATTCATGAAAGTGTGATCGAGCCGCTGCACCCGACGCCGACGCCCAGCCAGACCTTCACGCCGCTGCCGACTGTGACCCCGGCACCGACGTTTACGCCGTCGCCATCGGTCCCACCCAGCGATACGCCGCGACCCAGCGCTACGTCCACGCCGACCACGCGTCCGCTGTCGCCCACCGTGCCGCCGTCACCGACGCCGACGCCTTCCCTCACGCCGTCGCCCACTTCCTTCGAGGTATCGATTTGAACGATACACGGGGTGGAGTTTTAGGCAGCGGCGGTTGAGGGTATACTTAACTAAGTCTACTCTGCAGCGGAAACCAATCAATGACCGATTCTGAAGTGACGCGGATTGAAGCGCCGGCACATGTTTTGGCAATTGTGAATCCTGCATCCGGCTCGAAGCGGGGGAACGTAGTGATCGAGCGGCTGCGCGAGATCACCACACCACGCATCACGCTGCACGTCACTACTCCTGATTTTGATTTTGCCGGCGCGATCCGGGACGGCGTGATCGATGGCGCTGACCGCATTCTGGTGGCGGGCGGCGATGGCACGCTGATGGAAGGGGTTTCGGGTGCGCAGCACGTGCTGGGCAAGAATCTGCTGCCGTTTTCGTGGGTCCCCGCCGGGACTGGGAATGTCGTATCGGGCTTTTTGGGGCTGCCGCACCGGCTGGACCCGTCGCTCAAGCTGGCGCTCGGCCCCGGCGCGATCCGCCGCGTGGACCTGGCGAAAGTTGGGAACCGGTGCTCAGTGCTGCGCGTCTCAACCGGGTTTGAAGCCGAGGCTGCCTACAACGTCACCCGCGAAGACAAAGACCGGCTCGGCGTGCTGGCCTATGGCATTTCCGGCCTGCGTTCGCTGCGCCAGACACGGCCTATCGAATACCTGATCTCGTTGGACGGGCAGCCGCCGATTCATGTTGAAGGGATCATGGCGTTCATTACGGCGACCGGGGCCTTAACCTGGATCAATGGCCTATCGGTGATCAATGAAGCCATCCAGCCGGATGACGGGTTGCTTTACGCCGGGGTTTTGCGTCCTTTGAATCCGGGACGAGTCTTCAATAGCGTGACGAACCTGGTCGCCGGGAGCGGGCTGCCACCCGAATCGATCATCTATTTTTCGGCACGCAAGCGGATCGTGATTGATACCGAAACGCCGCAGCCGACCCAGATCGACGGTGATCCGCTGGGCATGACGCCAATTATGGCGGACCTGATGCCGCACGCGCTGCCGATTGTAGTGCCGCGTGATCGCCCGCATGCGTCGTTTTACCTCGATTGGCTGTCACAAGACCAACCGCCGGATAATACAGAGGAAAATCGGAAACGTGGTCTATGAGACTGGCAGCGTGAATCCGAATACGCTGCCCTGGCCCGGTTTGCTCTCGACAAAGACTTGCCCCCCGTGTTTTTCGATCACAGCTTTGACGATGGGTAGCCCCAAGCCGCTGCCCTTGATATGCGTGGTTTCAGGTGTGCGGACACGATAAAACGCGTCAAACAGGTTGGGCATGTGCTCTGGGGCAATGCCGAGGCCCCCGTCTTGCACTTCGATGGTGAGGGTGTTGCCCGCCGTCTGGGCTGATATGCGCACGCTGCCGCCGTCCGGCGAGTATTTGATCGCGTTGCTGAGCAGATTACCGATCGCGCTGTGCAGGCCCCGTTCATCCCCCTGAATGACGACAGCTTCTGGCGGCAGGTCCAGTTCGAACTCGACGCCCTGCTGCCGGGCGAAATCTCGAAACTGGTCCGTCGTCTGTTCGATCAAGCGGTTCAGGTCAACGGAGTCGATCTGAAGTTCGCTGCCGGATTCAAGCCATGCCATATCCAGCAGTTCGTTGATCATCGTCGCGGCGGTCATCAGGTTATAGCGCGCCCGGTCGGCAAAATCGGCCTGCCGGGCGTTGAGGCCAAATGCTTTGATGACGTCGATCTGCGAAATGGCTGTGGCAACCGGCGTTTTGAGTTCGTGGACCAACTCACGCATCAGGGTAGGCATGTGGTGAGTCGGGGAATCGTGTGTCTCGATCACCACCACCTGCACCCAATGCGAGCCAGTGGACAGGTCTAGTTGCTGGCGCACGCTTTTTGACCCGGACGCCGCCTGCTGGAATAACGGCAGGAGGGAGTGCAGCACCGGCTGATCATCCAGACTCTGGCCGCGCACTTCGTCGGCACTGACGTTGAAGATCGCTTCTGCTGCGGGGTTGAAGATACAAATCTGGGTCTGCTGATCCACCACAATCACGGCGTCAGTACAGCCCCGACTCACTATTTCTAGCGCTTCATGATCCATTTCCTGGGCTGTCATAGTTGTTAGCTTTCTTCCATCAATAATGTCGGTAAATCGCGCAGCGCATACGTGACACGTGTTCCGTGCCATGTCAACAGACTGCCGTCGATGGTGTGGACGCGCCCCGTGTGGGCCGCCGGGACGTCGAGCGCGTACAAACGATCGACGTCGTCGCCGGTGAACGCATACGGTTCATCTGGCAACAGAATCACGTCCGGTTGAGCCGCTGTGACGTCGTCCAGGCTGACTTGCGGAAAGCGCCTATCCATGCCGGCAAGACGCGGATCGTCATCATCGGGCCAACGAGTGGCCTGGTCCGCGTCGGCCTCAAGCAGCAGCCGCCGCGTTTGGTCGGCACATATGTTGTACCCGCCGCAAACGCGCAGGACATCATGCGCATAGGTTTCTTTGTTAAACGTAATCCAGGGATCGCGCCACAGCGGCACAAACACGCGTACGGGTTCCTGTATACGTGATGTGCCAATCGTGTAATCGTAAGCCCGCTCGATCTCCCGGACGCGCGGCACCATCGCGGGGTGGTCAAACACATCCATGATGTTCCACAACAGGTTCAACACGTCAAAAACTGTGCGGGAACTGGTCACCCAGACGGCCACACCTGCTGCCTGCAAGGCCTTTGCATCGACATGCCGGTTAACCTCGTCATTCATCAGCACAAGGTCGGGCTGCATGGCGATGATGCGGCTAATATCTGGATGTCGGGTCCCGCCTACCCGTGCTACTGACTCTACCTTGTTTGCCGGGCGAACACAATAATTTGTGATGGCGATCAGACGGTCGCCCAGGTCCAGGTCAAACAACGTCTCGGTCAGAGCAGGCACCAGCGAAACGACGCGCCAGGGTACACCATCAACCGGTGATTCCATCCGTGAATGATACGAATCATAAGGTTGATCGCTCATAGTAGCATCTGCCTCTCAGCGCAAGACGGCTTGATCGCGCTCCGGCCCAACGCTGATCATGCTCACTGGCACGCCCGCCAGCGCCTCGATGCGCTCGATATAACGGCGGGCCTGTTCCGGCAGGTCTTCGAAGCGGCGTGCGTCCGAAATATCATCCCGCCATCCGGGCAGCGTTTCGTAGATCGGTTTTGCGCGCTCGAACACCCACGTTTGCAGCGGCATGTGTGTTGTGCGAACGCCATCCAACTCATACGCGGTCACGATCTTGACCTCGTCCAGCCCGCTCATGACGTCGAGTTTGGTCAGCACCAACTCGGTGAAACCGTTGACGAGCACCGCGTAGGTGAGTGCGACGGCGTCCACCCAGCCGCAGCGGCGCGGGCGTCCGGTCGTCGTGCCGAACTCGTGCCCGGCGGCACGCAAGCGCTCGCCGGTGGCGTCGAGCAGTTCGCTGGGGAAGGGGCCGTTTCCGACGCGCGTGCAGTACGCTTTGGTCACGCCCACGATCCGGTCAATGTACTGCGGCCCAAAACCCAGGCCGGTGAGCGCGCCGCCAACGGTTGCCGACGAACTGGTGACATACGGGTAATGCCCGTGATCGATATCCAGCAACGTGCCCTGTGCACCTTCGCATAACAGGCGCTGACCGGATGCGAGCAGGTCATGGATCAGGTAGGTGGTGTCCGTGATGTAGGGCGCAAGCCGTGCGGCGGCGGCACCGTATTGCGCGGCGACGTCGCGCGTCGGGATCGGGTCCAGTCCAAATTCAGTCGTCAATACCTGGTTAGCCCGGTCGACCACTGCCGCGATCTTATCCGCGAATGCCTCCGGATCGGTCATCTCGCCCACCAACAGGCCGGAACGTGCGGCTTTGTCCATGTAGGCCGGGCCAATGCCGCGCTGCGTCGTGCCGATTGACTCGTCACCTTTGGCGCGTTCGGCGGCGCCATCCAACGCCAGATGATTTGGCATGATGACGTGCGCACGCGTGCTCAAATGCAGCCGATCCGGCGAGACACTCACCCCCTTTTGGCCCAGCATATCGATTTCGTCCAGCAGCCGGTTGGGGTTGACGACCATGCCGCTGCCCATGAAGCAGTGCAAAGTGGGGTGAATGATGCCAGACGGCACCAGATGCAGCTTGAACTGTTGTTCGCCAACCATGACCGTATGCCCGGCGTTATCGCCACCGGCATAGCGCGCCATGCCGTCCGAATCGCGGGCTAACCAATCGGCCACCCGTCCTTTTCCTTCGTCGCCCCACTGCGCCCCGATTAACACTGTTGCTGGCATATTGTTTGATCCTCCCCCTGCTGTGCTACGAACTGGTGTCAAAACTCTGGCCGAGTGATACTGTGATCTGGGCGTTGCCCCACACTTCAACTTCGCCGCGTGGACCGAGTGCCAGCGCGGCTCCCTGGCTCAAGCCCAACCCGTAACCATCCTCGACGCCCTGCACCCAGGCACGCAGGTGGTCGGCGTATTCAGGTGTGTAGTGGGACATGATCAAGGCGTGAGATAACCAGCCAAATCCTTCGATATACTGGTTGCCCTCGACCGTATATGCGCCCAGGGTAGCAGCGCTTTGACCGACGGCGTAAAGTGTCGCGCCCCGCCTGAAAGCGTCCTCAATGCCGCGCTGCGCCACTCCCACCAGGCCCTCACGCAGAACCTGCTGGCGTGGGCCATCACCCAGGATGATCATACCGGCCTGGTTCAACTCGCGAAAGAGGGTATCGTCTTCTTCGCCAACGATATCGACCAGATAACCGGTGCGCGCTCCCAGGTCGCGCAGCAAGTCCATGTGCCGGTCCGCGGCTTCGAGATCGCTGGCAGCCCAAATATAGGCGATTGGCCCTTGTGAAACGGTATGGCTGAGCATTTTCGCGTCAATGCTGATGACGTCTTCGGACTCCGGCGCACCGCCACCCGACAGCACCAGCCAACCGTTCCCCGCGCGCCACCGGAAGATGTTAACCTGTGGCATAATTGTCCTGCTTTGCTCCCCTTGTTGTTTGATCCTAAACGTCGTCACCGGGCAGAACATAAGCCGCCACTGCCGAGGCCATGAGTTCAACGGCCAGTGGAATAGCGGCTTCATCGAAATCGAAGCGTGGGTGATGGTGCGGGTAATCCAGTTCCCGGTCCGGGTTGGCCGAGCCGACGAAAAAGAACGTACCCGGCACCGCATCGAGGAAATAGGACATATCCTCTGCCGCCATCGTGCGGTAATCATCGATGATGGCGATCTCCGGCGCGACCTTCGAAAAAACGCCGCGCAGCCGTGCGTTGACATCAGGTGAATTGACTACCGGCAGCGTCAACTGCTCGACGTGCACGTCTGCCGTGCAGCCCAACGCCCCGGCAACGCCCTCCGCGATGGCGCGCAACCGTTGTTCGAGCAAGCCGATCACCTCGGTGCCGAAGGCGCGGATCGTGCCGCGCAGCCGCGCGTCGGGTGGGATGACGTTGAACGAATCCCCGGCTTTGAACTCGGTAACCGATACGACGGCGACTTCTGTGGGCCGGACGTTACGGCTGACGATCGTTTGCAGCGCCGTGATGATCTGGCTGGCGGCTACGATAGGGTCCTGGGCTTCGTGCGGCAGGCCGCCGTGACCGCCGCGCCCGGTGATACGAATGCTAAAATCACCAGCCGCCGCCATCATCGGCCCGTCAATCAGCGCCACCGAACCAATCGGGACCTCGTTCCACAGGTGCAGGCCCAATGCCACATCCGGCACGGGATTGGCGAGCACGTTCGCGTCGATCATCGCCTGTGCGCCGCGCCCGATTTCTTCTGCCGGTTGGAACACGAATTTCACCCGCCCGGCCATGGCCGGGCGGTGCGCGCTCAGTACTTCGGCCACTGCCAGCGCAATAGTCGTATGCCCATCATGGCCGCAGGCGTGCATCTTGCCCGGCGATTGTGACGCATACTCAACGGTATTCTCTTCCTGAACCGGCAGCGCATCCATATCGGCCCGCACCAGAACGGTCGGACCGGCGGCATCACCTTCCAATAGACCAACTACGCCGGTCTGGCCGACCCCGGTCTGGACTTCCAGGCCCAGGCGGGTCAACTCGGCAGCGACGATCCCGGCGGTGCGCACTTCTTCAAAACCAAGTTCAGGGTGTTGATGCAGGTCGCGCCGGCGTGCGATCCATTCCGCTTCACGGGCGCGAATCTGCTCTTTGAAATCGATCAAAACGTGTGCTCCTGGCTGACTAACACGATCAGCGAACAAACAAACCGCCTGAGCGAACAGGCGGTTGCGATTACAGGCGCTTATCGCAGGTGAAATACCTTGAAGGCTTCTGTATAACGCGGCCCATCCTGAATAAACTCCTGATCGACGTTATCGCGCTGGCGTTTGGCCATGTCGTCCATATCGGCGATCTGGCTCTTATGCTCGTAGAGCGCTGCGATCTTGGTTTCCAGGTAATTGGTCGTATCAACCCGGACGTTCGGCTCATGGGTACCACATAAGTATACCTGCTTCACTTTGTGTGGGGCGAGTCCTTCTTCCCGGTACAGTTCGGGGAAGGTGAGGTGATCGCGCGCCGCCGGGAATACAGCATCCAGCGCCACGTCACCTATGGCGCGGTGGTCCGGGTGATTGATGTAGTTGAACCCGTACCAGCGCGCGGTCGGATCGTTGGTGACCACGATGCCCGGCTGTTTCAGGCGGATTAAGCGCGCAAGCTGGCGGCGCAGGTCGAGCGTGGGCTGAAGTTCGCCATCAGGGTAGCGTAGAAAAATCACTTCTTTGACGCCCAACCGTGCGGCAGCCGCGCGTTCCTCGGCTTCGCGGATACCCACCAACTGATCAGAGGTCATGCTCAGGTCGTTGGAGCCTTTGTCACCGCTGGTCGCCAGCACGAAAATGACGTGTTTGCCTTCGTCGGCCCACTTGGCAAACGTGCCGCCGCAGAAAAATTCGGGATCGTCCGGGTGGGCAAAAATACCCATCACTCGTTGGAGCGAGTTGTCTTCAGGTTGTGTGTGATCGGTCATGGCCTACTCGTTGGGTTGGTCGGAACTACTGGAACCACTGCGCCGGGTGCGTCCCCGGCGTCTGCCGCGTTTTTTCGATTTACCGCGCCGCTCGCTGCGTTCGCGGGATTGAGTCTCTTTGTCGGGGTGCTGGCTTTCATCGTGGCTTTCGCTTACATCACTTTTTGGGGACTCAGTTTCGTCGGCGTTCACGTCCTCCTCGCCGTCGCTGCTGCCGCGTGCCCCGCAATCGCACGGGCCATCGCCGTGCTTGGAGCAACCCGCTTCGGCTTTGGCCTTAAGCGCTTCCCATTCTTCCATCGGGATGATTTCTTCACGCTCGACAAGGTGGCGTTGATCCTCAACGAGCACAGTCACCGCGTCACGCAGCGGGTGAACGTCAATGACCTTACCCTCACCGTGCGGGGTGCCGACGCGCTTGTTCCGCTTGGGGAGCTGTTTTCGCGCCTCGACATACTGCTCGTATTCGTAAATGAGGCAGCAGCGCAAGCGCCCGCACATGCCCGTGATCTCGGACGGATTCAGCGAGATACCCTGCGCTTTCGCCATCTTGATCGAGATCGGGCTGAAATCCGTCAGAAACGTGCTGCAACAGCGCGGGATACCACACGCGCCCATCCCACCGATGAGTTTGGCGACATCACGCGGGCCGATCTGGCGTAGATCGACTTTCGCCTTGAAACTGCGCTGCAAGTTTGAGCGCAGCTTGGACGTGTTGAGTTTCTCCTCGGCACTAAACAAGAACGTGAGCAGCGTGCCTTCAAAGTTATACTGCGCGGAGACGAACTTGGCGTTGTCAGAGCCGCCTTGCTCCGCTGCTTTTTCGCGGCAGACGATCAGGGCTTCGACCTCGCGCGCTTTCCACAGCTTCTGGCTCATCATGTCGGTTGGCGTGGCCAACCGCAGGATCGGCTTATAGTCACGTTTGGCATCATCCTCAGAGGTGGGAAGCAGACTCATCACCTGGCCCATTTGACGCCCGCGTGTTGTTTCGACCACGACATAATCCCCTACGGTGAGGTCGGGCAGATGCTCGCAGCTAAAGTGATAGAGCTTGCCGATCTCAAAAAAACGCACGCCCGCAATCGATTTGGAGACAGTCTGGGTGTCTTTTTGATTGAGTGTTGTCATGAAAAACTGCCTTCCGATACGTTCGGCATAGTTGGTCGTTGAAAAACGGTATTCGTGTCGCGTTGATCAAACACGTCAACTATAAAAGATGTAGAGAGGGTTTGCAATAGATGTTTGGCAATCGGTGGCAGAATCACCCGTGATGCGGTGAACAAATTGTACAAACCGGGGGTTCGGTGTATGCTGGTGGGGGTAACAAGCTCAAGTCCCCATTCGTGAATTGTTCTCGTGGAGCGCTGCTTGTTCTGGCACAATTTTCAGATAGGTTGCAAGTTAATCTGCGCGTTTCTCCCGGTCGGCGCGAAGGAGAGCGAAGAATGTTGAAGGATCGTTTGGTGAATCGTTTGATGTTGGTATTGGTCTTGTGTTTGGTGGCGCTGGGTGTCTCCGCCTGTTATAAAAACGCAGGTGACAATGTGCAGCCGACTTCGAACCGGGTGGACTTGAACGATCTTGTGCCGACGACTCCGGCCCCATCTCCGACGGTGATGGCGACCAGCGCGCCGACAGTGCAGGTCCAGGCGACGGCGACACGTACCCTCGTGCCGACTACCACGCCGCCGGAGGCGGCCCCGACGACAGGGCCGACCGCAGCGCCGGCAGAGACGGATACTGCCGTGCCAGACTCAACCGAAGGCGGCGCGCCTGTGACGTCGACGACTGTCCCGCAGCTTCAACCAACGTTTACGCCTGCCATTCAGGCGCAGACGCCGACCGAGTCAGGGATCGCGACGCCGGGCATGAGTGATATTCAGCCATCCAGCACGCCTGCTCCCACGATTGATCCGGCGTTTATGCCGACGCCTACGACCATCCCGGCGGAAGAGAATCCGTGCATTCATGTCGTACAACCCAACGATACGCTGTATTCCATCGCACAGAACGCCGAGGTGCTGCTGGGTGATCTGGTCGCGGCAAATCCAACGCTGCTAGGCGGGAATCCAAACACCGTGCTGCAAATTGGGTGGGAACTCAGGCTTCCGGGCTGTGATACTGGCGAGCCAGAAGCAACCCCTGTCGAAGAAGGCACGACTGAAGCCGCAACCGCCGTGCACGGTGGCCCCACCAACTACACGGTGCAGGTCGGCGATACGATTTATTCCATCGGACGGAAATTCGGCGTCGATCCGCAGGCGATCATTGATGCGAACGCCCTGGTGAATCCCAACCGGATCAATCCCGGCGACGTGTTGGTCATCCCGGCGGCGCAGTAACCCGGCGCAAGCGCTCGTTACACACAAAAGCAGGCATAGGTCGATCTATGAGACTTATGCCTGTTTGTTTAGCCGGGGCAGGTTGAGCGACGTCTAGCCGCCGTACTTGTTGGTCAGCAGGTCCAGGATGGTGCTGGCGTCGACGGCGTCTTTGCCGCCCATCAGCGAAAAGCCACCCAGGAAGCCACTCTTGGACTGGCGATCTTCGAGGTCCATCGTCAGTTCATCAAACGCATCGGCGG
>CAYMTN010000007.1:0-47022 GCA_964393335.1 uncultured Anaerolineaceae bacterium | reverse complement strand
ATCGCCGAACGCGCGCGGCGGCGGCGTTTTTGAGCAAACACACCCCGGACCTGCCACCGTCATTCGGGATCAACGTGTCGGTCAGCCCCGGCGTGGATGATCCCGCGCAGCAAGCCGCCGAAGTGATCGAATCGTTCGCCGCATTCACCGAGCAAGGCGTGTTTCCCGCCTGGTTTACGCTCAATCTGAGCTGTCCCAACACGGAAGGCGATCCGCGCGGGCACCAAACCGCCGATGCGGCCCAGCACGTGTGTGGGGCCGCCGTAGCGTTTTTGGCCGCACAGAATGGGCGAAATATCCCATTATGGGTTAAAGTCGGGCCGGACCTGGGAGATGATCAGTACCGAGCGCTGGTGCGCGTATTCAGCGCGGTTGGCGTCCGGGCCGTGATCGCCACCAACACACTGGCCCAACCCGCGCCGGAAGGTAACATGCTGGCGGCGGGCGTCGGCGGTGGGAAGCTGCACGACCGTGCGGTGGAAATTGCCGCGCTGCTGGCAAGCGAACGGCAGGTGCATGATTACGCGCTGGACATCATCGGCTGCGGCGGCGTGTTAGATGGCAGTACGTATCGGGATTTTGCCGACCTGGGCGTACCGGTCGTCCAATATTGGACCGCGCTGGTCTACCGGGGACCGCTGGCAGGTGCATTGATACAACATGAGGCGTTTAGATGAGTGTTTCGGAACATGCGATCCAGGCAGAGGTCGCCAGGGCACTGCTGACGATCAACGCGGTTGTTTTCACACCGCACGAGCCAATCACGTTTAAATCGGGCATTCAGTCGCCCGTGTACGTGGATAACCGGCGGCTGCCGTTTTGGCCCGTGCAGTGGCATACCGTGATCGAGGCCCTTCAACAGGTGATCGCGCTGCATGGCATCACGTTTCACGTCATCGCGGGGATCGAAGCAGCGGGCATACCGCACAGCGCGGCGCTGGGTTACGCGATGCACCTGCCGTCCGTGTTTGTGCGCAAACAGGCGAAGGAACACGGTACCCGCCGTCGCATCGAAGGCGGTGACATCAGCGGGCGGCGCGTGCTGCTGGTCGAAGACCTCGTCACGACCGGGGGCAGCAGCCTGTCCGGCGTGGAAGCGCTGCGCGAAGCCGGGGCGATTGTCGAGCACTGCATGTGCATCACGAGTTACGGATTTCCTGAAACGCAGCACGGGTTTGACGCCGCCAACGTCCGGCTGACACCGCTCACATCGTTTTCTACGATTGTGGTCGAAGCCTGCAAAATGGGCCTCTTTGGCGAGGGCGAACTGGACGTGCTCGAATCCTGGATGCGCGATCCGCACGGTTGGGCCGCTCACCAAAACAGTTCTGGCCCCGAGTGACACCCATGACTATCATCGATGCCTACAACCGGCGCGTGGAGCGCGCGGATTCGCTGTTGTGCGTTGGACTCGACAGCGACTTTGATCATCTGCCGGAACGATTCAAGCTCGCAGATAACCCGCAGTTCGCGTTCAACCGCTGGATCATTGACCAGACGCAGCCTTATACCAGCGCATACAAGCCGAACATTGCGTTTTATGAGGCGCGTGGTGAAGCCGGACTGCACGCGCTCGCGCTGACCATGCATTATTTGCACGAACACCACCCGGACATTCTGACGATCTGCGACGCCAAACGCGCCGACATCGGCTCGACCAATCGGGGATACGTCACGGCGCTGTTTGACTGGCTGGGCTTTGACGCCGTGACCCTCAATCCGTACCTGGGCCGCGAAGCGCTCGCTCCGTTCTTGGAACGAGCGGATAAAGGCTGCATCTTACTCTGCCGGACGTCAAACCCTGGCGCGGGCGAGTTTCAGGACCTTCTGATCGACGGCAAGCCGCTGTGGCAGGTTGTAGCCGAGCATATCAGCGCCGGCTGGAACCGGCACGGCAACTGCATGTTAGTCGCGGGCGCGACCTACCCTGATGAACTGGCGCAGATTCGCACCCTGGTGGGGGATATGACGCTGCTCGTACCAGGCATCGGCGCACAGGGTGGCAGCGTTGAACACACCGTGCGCGCCGGGATCAACAGCCAGGGCAAAGGTATGATCATCAATTCGTCGCGCGGCATCATCTTTGCTGCCGATCCGGCAGAAGCCGCGCGCACGCTGCGCGACACCATTAACCGCTTTCGCTACCCGGTATGACTGACAGGGCCATACACATGATTGAAGCAGTTGTATTTGACATGGACGGGCTGCTTGTCGATTCTGAACCACTGTGGCAGCGCGCGCGCAGCGAGGCGCTTGGCGCGGACCGGCTGCATTGGACAGACGCTGACCAGGAACGCATAATGGGCAGCAGCACGCAGAGCTGGGCCGAGTTCCTGGCCGAACGGCTGGATCACGAGTTTTCACCGGCGACCATCATCGACCGCGTGGTCAACCAGATGGTCGAATACTATCACGAACAGGTGCCGCTGCTGCCCGGTGCGCGTGAAGTGATCACGGGTCTGGCGGGGCGTTTCCCATTAGGGCTGGCATCCGGGTCATCGTACCGGCTGATCGAGGCCGTGATGGCGAGCACCGGCTGGGATCAGGTGTTTGGTGAAGTGCTGTCCGCCGACGACGTGGCACGTGGCAAGCCCGCGCCGGATATCTACCTGGAGATCACGCGCCGCATGCGCGTACCGGCGCATCATATCGCCGTGTTTGAAGATTCAGGCAACGGCATCCTGGCCGCGCATGCGGCGGGCCACGTCGTGATCGCCGTGCCCGGAGCCTACCACCGCCCCGCGCATGATACGCTGCAAAAAGCCGATCTCGTCCTGGACTCACTGCTGGCGTTCGACCCGGCCATGCTCCAGCAATTGTGACGTTCCAGCGGGCAAACCGCACGCTCACCCGCCCCTGTAGAGACGTGTCGCACGCGGCAGCAGCGAGGTTGTCACTTCATAGTTGATCGTCTCGGCCCACTGCCCCACCTCTTCGGCGCTGATGCGTGCGTCACCCTGGCGACCGATCAACACGACTTCGTCGTCAAGCGCAACCGGGCCAACGTCCGAAATATCCACCACAAATTGATCCATGCATACGCGCCCGACAATTGGCGCGCGCCTGCCATTGATCAGCACGGCACCGCGATTCGAGTTCAGACGGTGATAACCATCCCCATACCCAACCGGGATCAGGGCAACCGGCATCGCGCACGGCGTCATGTAGGTGCGCCCATAGCTGATGCTCGCCCCGGCGGGCAGCGTGCGGATGCGCGCCACGTGGCTCTTGAGTGTCAGCGCCGGTTCGAGCGGCACCACCGGCTCGACACCGCCTGAGGGACGCAGGCCATAGATGGCGATGCCGGTACGCACGGCGTCAAGGTGCGTGCCGGGCAGGTCCAACGTGGCGGCGCTGTTGGCAATATGGCGCACCGGAATCCGGTATCCGGCGGCTTCAAGCACGTCCAGCACGCCCTGGAACGTATGGAACTGCTGCCGGGTATACGTTTTGTCAGCCAGATCGGCCACTGCAAAATGGCTGAAGATGCCTTCAATCACCAGGCCCGGCAGCGTGCTAATATGATGTACGAACGGCAGCACTTCTTCCGGCAGCAGCCCAAACCTTCCCATCCCGGTATCGACTTTGATATGCACCGGCGTTCGTTTTCCGGTGGCCGCGCTGTACACACTGGCCGCCTGTGCCACGTCGATCTCGGTGACAGTGAGCGTGAGATCGTGCACGATGGCTGCTTCAACGTCAGCAGCCGGGGTGTAACTCATCACCAGAATCGGCGCGGTGATGCCCGCCTCTCGCAGTTCGATCCCCTCGGCAGCGCGTGCGACAGCCAGCCGCGCAGCACCAGATCGCAGCGCCGTTTGCGCCACGGGAACCGCACCGTGCCCGTACGCATTCGCTTTTACCACCGCGATCAAGTCAACAGCCGGGCCAATATGCTGTTTTAACACGCGGATATTATGCGCAACGGCGTCAAGATCAACCTCAATCATCGTTACAGGTGCCATCTTCCGCCTCTGTTATTGTGCCATGCCCAAGAATACGATCATGCTTTTGTGTTATTTTGCACAAAGTGATCCCGCAACAGCCCCAGTATACTAACTGCTTGTGGGATAGTGAACTTTCATAATACAATAACCCTGATTGATGTTTGTGTCACGATATATTGCCATTATATATTATGGCACCAAACTATTTTGGAGTTTTCTTTTTTTGAGTCGTGATGCCGTGCCGCATAATACATGAGGAGGTGATGCGTACAAACCGACCACGCAGTGATTATCGCAAAGTTTTCTTGCTATTTGACAGTAAAACACACGGAGGCAGAGAACGCATAATGTCCAAACGGTTGATTACTCTCGCCCTGACTCTGGCGGTACTGGTGACCGCCATCGGCACGATGCCTGTCGTCGCACAGGAAAATTGCGATTTTGCCGGCGAAATATATATCGGCGTGATCGCCCCGCTCACGGGTGATATCCCCAAGGTCGGTCAAAGTACGGTAGAAGCTGCTGAAATGGCCGTAGACGAAATAAACGCGCAGTGTGGCCTGCAAATTGACGGCGACAACTACGAAGTCCTCATCATTGTTGAAGACAACGAATCCAAGGCCGAATCCTCGGTCGCGGTTGCCACGCGTCTGATCGTTGAAGAAGACGTGATCGCCATCATCGGCCCGCAGTCCAGCAAGCAGGCCGTCCCCACCGGCCAGGTTGCCAATGACCGTGAAACGCCCATGATCAGCCCCTGGTCGACGAACCCTGATACCACGCGTGATCGCCCCTGGGTGTTTCGTGTCGCCTTCCTCGATCCCTTCCAGGGTCCGGTTGTGGCGAACTTTGTCGCCAAAGAATTTGGCGCAAAAACAGCAGCCGTGCTGTACGATGTGGCCAGCGACTACCCTAAGGGTCTGGCAGAAAACTTCCGTGATGCTGCCGAAGCAGCCGGTATCGATGTCGTGGCCTTTGAAAGCTTCACCACGGGCGATACCGATTTCAGCTCGCAGTTGACCAATATCATCGCTGAGAATCCGGATGTGCTCTTTACGCCACAGTACTACAACGAAGTGCCGCTGATCGTTCAGCAAGCCCGCGAACTGGGTTATGAGGGCCAGATCGTCGGCAGTGATAGCTGGGGTACGCCGGACCTGCTCGACCTGTGCGGTGATGCATGTAACGGCCTGTTCTTCAGCACGCACTATGCGCCGGACATCGCCACCGAAGTCGGCCAGACCTTCATCAATGCCTACGAGGAACTGTACGGCGCGAAGCCGGACGACGTAGCGGCTCTGACCTATGACGCTTTCCAGATGTTATTCACCGCCATCGAAGACGCGCAGTCACTCGATAAAGCCGATGTGCGCGATGCGTTGGCCAACATCCAGTTGTTCGAGGGCGTAACGGGCATCATGAGCTTTGACGAGCAAGGTGATCCCATTAAGTGCGCGGTGATCATCGAGATCAAAGACGGTGCCTTCACCTACTACGACTCAGCCTGCCCGGCTGGCTTCCCACCAGAAAGCGAATAATCCATGCTAACGGGCACCCCATCACCGGATGGGGTGCCTCTGCACCTGGTCTGCAGGATCGTCTGTGCTGCGATTGTGGCACGGACCAGTTCAGACTCGGAAAAATATCGGAGAAACTCACATGGATCTTACTTTTTTCGTGCAGCAATTCTTTAATGCGCTTCAGCTTGGCAGCCTCTATGCGCTGATCGCGTTGGGCTACACGATGGTCTATGGCGTCCTGCTGCTGATCAACTTCGCGCATGGCGATATCTTCATGGTCGGCGCGTTTTTGGGTGTGTTTGGCTCGATGGTGCTCGGCCTGCCATTTGTGCCCACCCTGATCCTGGCCATGATCTTGACCGGCCTGTTAGGTGTGACGATCGAGCGGGTGGCGTATAAACCGCTGCGGCAGGCCAGCCGCCTGTCGGCAGTGATCACGGCGTTAGGTGTCGGGCTGCTGCTGGAAAACGGCATGCTGGCGCTGACCGGGGCCAACCCGCGCAGTTACCCGCAGGACCTTATCACCACAAAGATTTATGACTTCGGCGGCGTGAGCATCAGCAACGTCAAGATCATCATCATCGTGCTGGCCTTCCTACTATTTTTTGGGCTTTATACGATTGTGCAGCGCACAAAATGGGGCATGGCGATGCGCGCGATCTCGTATGACAAGTTCGCCGTGCCGTTGATGGGCGTCTCACAAGACCAGATCATCTCGCTGACCTTCCTGTTAGGCACCGGGTTAGCTGCTGCGGGGGGCATTCTGTGGGGTGTCGCGTTTCCTGTCCTTAACCCCTACATGGGGCTGCGCGTTGGCTGGAAAGCGTTTATCGCCGCCGTCGTCGGGGGTATCGGAGACATTCGCGGCGCGATGGCCGGCGGGCTGCTGCTCGGTTTTATCGAGATTTTCGTGCCGGCCTACGGCGATGATTTCGGCATTTCATCCACCTGGCGCGATCCGATTGCATTCGGGCTGCTGCTGGCGATCCTCGTCGTGCGCCCGACCGGGCTGTTTGGCGTCGCACGCCGCCAGAAAGTGTAGGCAGCGCCAATGGTCAGTACAACCATGACCCGTTCACGCGTGTCAGCCAGTGACCTGTTGGCATTGGTCTGCGCGCTGGTGATGTTGGGAGCATTCCTCTTCATGCCCTGGATGGACCAGCAAGAATGTCCCAGCGTCAGCGGCTATCGTTTGGTGACGGATACCGAAGGCAACATCGACCTGCCGGCACAGGTATCCAATATGTTTTTGATCGTGGTCCCGCTGGCAGCCATCAGCGGCGGGGTGCTCGCCCTGTGGGGGTTGTCGGCGGGGCGTACAGATCGCCGCCTGCCGGCCCTGCTCACGCTGGTAGGGCTGGCAGCCGTTTTGTACTATTATGGCGCATTTTTCTACGAAAACCGCCAGAGCAGCACTGATGCGACGGCATTTGTCGGTTCCGGTTTTTTTGTCGCGCTGTTCGCAGCGATTGGCCTGGTCATCCAGTTTGCGCTGCCACGCGATACTGAACGATTGACGCTGTCCGTCACCCCGTTCACGGCACCGTCGCTCACAACGGCGCGGCGCTGGTGGGGATGGCCCAGGGTAGTCGTACGCGCCGCGTTTGCCTGGGTGCGGGCCGTTTTTGCCTGGGTTTTTGAGCAGTTGGGCCGCGCCATGACCGGCACGCCTACGCTGGCCTACCTGGTCGGACTGGTCGCCGCTGCCGAGTTGGAACAACGCGAAGGGCTGGCCTTCGCACGGTTGCTCGGTTTCCGCCGACCACCAAGTCTGTTCGGTTCGACAGAAATCCTTCAGCCATTCTCCAAACTGGATTTCACTGGCATATTGGCCCCGTTCTTCCCGGCCCCTGCCGATCAAGTCAGCCAGCCGATCCAACAATCCTGGGATGCGATCCGCACGCTGGGGCAGGATTTCCTCAACGCCCTAACTACGCAGGGACCGCGCGAACCGGGCTTTTTCAGCTTGCTGTTTGACGTGGCCAAATACGACATCGTGATTTTCGTGATTCCGACCATCGTAGTGGCACTGCTGTTCAGAAGCCTGTCGAACGGCGTGCTACTGCGTCTGCCCTTCTGGGGCAGCATCACGCTCCAAATTGTGCTGCTGTATGAAGCGCTGGCGATCTGGGGTGGCTTGAATGATTACCGCGAACTGGTGCTGATCTACATGGGTGTCAACATCATGTTGGCGGTCAGTCTGAATCTGGTGAACGGTTATATGGGTGAATTTTCGGTCGGTCACGCGGGATTCATGGCCGTTGGCGCGTATGTGTCGGCGATTATCACGATGTGGGCGTTTACCAACGATCAAGTATTTGGCGACGCTGTGCTGCCCACCGGATTGGGGCTGCCGTTCGGCTTTATCGTCGCGCTGATCGCAGGCGGCGCTGCGGCAGCAGTGGCCGGGCTGCTGGTCGCTTTTCCATCGTTTCGCACGCGCGGTGACTATCTCGCGATCGTGACGCTGGCCGTCAACTTCATCGTGACAGGCGTCATCAATAACATCGAGGCGATTGGCGGGCCGCGCGGCCTGAACGGCGTTCCCCTGTGGAGCAATCTACGCTGGGTGTTTGTTTTCACCGTACTGTCGATCATCGCGATCCATAACCTCGTGACATCGACCTTCGGCAAAGGAATCAGTGCCGTACGCGAAGACGAGATCGCCGCCGAGTTGATGGGTGTCAACACGCGGCGCGTCAAGTTGGTGGCGTTCCTGGTATCATCGTTTATCGCAGGTATGGCGGGCGGCCTGTTTGCGCATGTCCTGGCTTACGTCAACCCTGGCGTGTTCGGCATCATGAAGTCCACCGAAGCGCTGGTAATGGTGTACCTGGGCGGTATGGGCAGTATATCCGGGTCGATCATCGCCGCCGTGATCTTCACGATCTTGATCGAAGCGTTCCGACCCCTGGCCGTCCTGAAATGGGTCGTGATCCCCCTCATCCTGATCCTGTTGATGCTCTATCGCCCCCAGGGTCTGTATGGTTTCCGCGAGATCAACCTGAACCTGGGGGGCATCAAAAAAAAGGAACAACCACCTGAAAGCAACGGGGAGGTCGGCGATGACGCTGCTGCAACTTAAGAATGTTTCGCACTATTTCGGCGGCCTGCTGGCCGTTGATACCTTCAATCTGGACCTGCAAGAAGGCGAGCTGGTCGGCTTGATCGGCCCCAACGGCGCGGGCAAAACCACCGTGTTTAACCTGGTGACGGGGGCCTATCACGCCAGCGAAGGGGAGATTATCTTTCAAGGCGAGAATATCGTCGGCAGGCCGTCACACGCGATCAACGGGCTGGGAATCAGCCGCACATTCCAAACAATTCGCCTGTGGAATATGATGAGCGTGTTGGATAACGTGAAAATCGCGCATCATGGCCGGATCACATATAACCTGTTTGACGCGTTTCTGCGCCTGCCCCGCTACCGGCACCAGGAACGCGAGATCGAAGAGCATTCGATGGAACTGCTGCGGTTATTCGATCTCGAACGGTACGCCGACGAGCCGGTCAAAAACTTGCCTTACGGCCAGCAGCGCCGCGTCGAGATCGTGCGCGCGCTGGCGTCGCGCCCCAAGCTGCTGCTGCTCGATGAACCGGCTGCCGGTATGAATCCGCAGGAAATCGGAGCGCTGATGGACTTTATCCACTGGATACGCGACGAGTTCTCGCTGACGATCTGGCTGATCGAGCACCAGATGCGCCTGGTGATGAACATCTGCGAGCGGCTTACGGTGCTTGACTTTGGTGCAACCATCGCAGAAGGGACCCCGGAGCAGGTACAGAACAATCCCAAAGTCATCGTGGCGTACCTGGGCGAACAGGCGGAGGTGCTCTAATGCTGCTCAGCATCCGTGACCTGCATGTTTCCTACGGCAGCATCAAGGCCGTACACGGCGTGTCATTCGACGTAGAGCAAGGTGAGATCGTCACGCTGATCGGCGCGAATGGCGCGGGGAAATCTACCATCCTGAACACTATCGCCGGGCTGCATCCGCCGGACAGCGGCGAGATCATCTACCAGGACAAAGACCTGGCCCCGCTTCTCGCGCATGATGTGGTCAAGTTGGGGCTGGCGCTGGTACCCGAAGGCCGCCGCATCTTTGGCAACCTGACCGTTTATGAAAACATGCGGCTGGCGGGCTTCCAGCTTGGACAGGATGAGCTCGCTCGCCGCGTCGAACGTGTGTTTACCTATTTCCCGCGCCTGGAAGAACGGCGCAGCCAGCTTGGCGATACCCTCTCCGGTGGCGAACAGCAAATGCTCGCCGTTGGGCGCGCGCTGGTCACCGGCGGAAACTTGATGCTGCTGGACGAACCCTCGATGGGCCTGGCACCGATCCTGGTCCAACAGATTTTTGACATCCTGCGTGAGATCAACGCAGAAGGCACCACGATTCTCTTGGTCGAGCAGAACGCCCACATGGCGCTCAAGCTCGCCAATCGTGGGTATGTGCTGGAAACCGGCAGCATCGTGTTGGCGGGTCCCAGCCAGGAACTGGCCGCAAGCCCGGAGATTCAACGAGCCTATCTCGGCGGGTAACACGTCCGCGCCAGTTGAACTGACACACTGCCGCCCCGGTCACCACGCGTGTTCGGGGCGGTTTTGCGTCGTGCCGGGTATAATGCTGGGCACTGCGCCGGTTTTGCACTCAAAACGGAAAAAACCTTATGACACTCACCCTGTTACCTTACCCGAAAACGATGACCTTGACCGGCAGCGCGTTCACGCTGCCAGATACCGGCAGCATCATCCTGAATGTGCCGCGCCCCGCCGACCTGTTTTTCACCGCCCAGCGAGCCGAGGCGGCTATCCGCACCATCACGGCAACCGACTGGCAGATCGCGGGTGGTAGGCTGCCCGGTGCGCTCGTGATCACATTCGACGGCAGCCTGAACCGCCCGCAGGGCTACCGGCTGACGATCGATGCCGAAGGAATCCGTATCGCCGCCAGTGATGCCCCCGGCGCGTTTTATGGCGTGATGACGCTGGCGCAGATCATCCAGACGGCAGGCCGCACGCTGCCGGGACTGACCATTGAGGACTGGCCGGATTTCCCGGCGCGCGGTGTGCTGTTGGACATCAGCCGGGACAAGGTCCCCTCGATGCAGACGCTCTACGACCTGATCGATCTGCTGGCAGGCTGGAAGATTAACCAGGTCCAGCTTTACACGGAGCACACATTCGCATACCGCGACCACCGCGCGGTATGGCAGCACGCATCGCCGGTCACCGCCGGGCAAATTCTGTCGTTTGATGCCTGCTGCCGCGAGCGCTTCATCGAGCTGGTGCCCAATCAAAGCAGCTTCGGCCACATGCACCGCTGGTTCGAGCACGCGCGGTATATGCCATTGGCCGAGATCGAAGGCGAGTTCGAGACGCCCTGGGGCAGTATCTGGGGACCCTTCAGCCTGTCGCCCGCGGTGCCGGAAACCGTCCCGTTCCTGGCCGGGCTATACGACGAACTGCTGCCGAACTTCACCAGCCGGTTATTCAACGTCAACGGCGATGAGACGTTCGACCTGGGGCTGGGACGCAGCAAAACGCTGGTCGAGCAGCGGGGCAAAGGCCGCGTATACCTCGATTTTCTGCTGAAAATCTACGACCTCGTCCGGGCGCGCGGCCATACTATGCAGTTCTGGGGCGACATCATCAACCAGTATCCCGACCTGGTGCCGGACGTGCCAAAAGACACGATCGCGCTCGAATGGGGCTACGAAGCCGATCACGACTTTCCCGGCAAAACAAAACTGTTTGCTGACTCCGGCGTGCCATTTTACGTCTGTCCCGGCACGTCAAGCTGGACAAGCATCGCCGGGCGGACGGACAACTGCACCGCCAACATCCGCAACGCCGTCAAAAACGGCCTCAAACATGGCGCTGTGGGCGTGCTGAACACGGACTGGGGCGATCAGGGCCACTGGCAGCCCCTCCCGGTCAGTTACCTGGGTTTTGCCTGCGGGGCAGCGCTGAGTTGGGCCTATGCACAAAACGTCACGATCGATCTGGCCACCGCGTTGGCCGCCTTCGCTTTTCGTGACCAGGCGGGGGTCATGGGCAAGCTCGCGTATGACCTCGGAAATGCGTACCAGGTGCCCGGCGTGTTGGTGCCCAACAGCAGCGCGTTATTTCTGGCCTACAGCGTCTCGCTGGACGCAATGCGCAGCAGTTTGTTTGCCAACCGCCTGAGTCCGGAAGCACAAGCTGTCCTGGCCGATGATGCCCGGCTGACAGCCAATCTACGCGCCACCCTGGACTATATCGACGGCGCATTACAGCCGCTCAGCCGTGCCGAGATGGCACGCCCTGACGCCGATCTGGTCACGCGCGAGTTCGCTCTGGCCGGGTGGATGCTGCGGCACGGGGCGCAGCGGGCGCTGTTCCAACTGGGCGGGGAGGATTTTTCGGCTGGCAGCCTGGCGGCTGACCTCGATGCAATCGAAACCGAGTTCCGGGCGCTGTGGCTGGCCCGCAACCGTCCCGGCGGGCTGGACGACAGCATCGCGCGGCTGCACGCGGCGCACGATTTGTACAAAACGCCATAACGATATGTGGCCCAACCAGTTGACGAATTTTGCCAGACATGCTACGCTCTGCTCAACCTTAGCACCCCAGGACAAAATCTGATGTTCGCTGGCCGCACGATGACTACTGGCACCATGACTACCACCGGTATGGGTATGATGACCGGGCGGGCGCTTCCGGCTGCTTCAGGGGCGAGGGCGAGTTAGGATGTAACCATCCAGACCAGCAAAACCTCAAGCGTGGAGCAACCGGCTCCGCGCTTTTTTGTTCTGATCCGGCAACTCATCAACGTCCGAACAGGAGGCACGTAATGGCAACCATCACCATGAAGTTTGGCGGCACGTCGGTCGGCAACGCCCAGGCCATCGGACAAGTGGCCGAGATCGTGCACAACGCCTACCAGGAGGATCACCGCCTGGTGGTCGTCAGTTCAGCAATGGGCGGTGTCACCGACATGCTGATCCAGGGTGCGCGCACGGCGATGGCAGGCGATGCGTCGCGCTACCCGGCGCTGGCTTATGAACTGCGTACCAAACACGAAACCGCGATCCGAACGCTGCTGAAGTCGGATGTCGAACGCATCGCCATTCACGACGAGGTCGATGCGCTGATCGATGAATTCGAGGCGTTGTGTTATGGCATTTACGTGCTGCGCGAAGCCTCGCCGAAGGCAATGGACAAAGTCAGCTCGTTGGGCGAGCGGATGTGTGTGCCGATCCTATCCGCCCTGCTCCGCCAGCGCGGCATACCCAGCATCACCCTCAGCGCAAGCCACTTGATTGTCACCGATGACCAGTTCCAAAATGCGGGCGTGTTATTCGAAGAGACGGAAGACCGGGTACGTCAGGAACTGCTGCCTCTGCTCAGCCAGGGAATCGTCCCAGTGGTTACGGGGTTCATCGGCGCAACACGCGACGGCGTGATCACCACGCTGGGACGCGGCGGCAGTGACTACAGCGCCGCGATCCTGGGAGCTTATGTCGACAGCGACGAGGTATGGATCTGGACGGACGTGGACGGCGTGATGACCGCCGATCCGCGCGTTGTGCCGGATGCACGCGTGATCCCGGTGCTGTCGTATGGGGAAGTGGGCGAAATGGCCTATTTTGGCGCGAAAGTACTGCATTCCAAAACCGTGCAGCCGCTGGTCGAGCGAAACATCCCGATCCGTGTCAAAAATACGTTCAACCCGTCAACCGCAGGCACGCTGATCATCAACCGCGAAGAAACCACGCCCGGCACGGTCAAAGCGGTAACAGCGATCCGTGACGTCAGCATGGTGACAGTCACCGGGCGCGGCATGATCGGCATACCTGGCATTGCTGCCCGTACCTTTTCTGCCGTTGCCAAACAGGGCGCAAACATCCTGATGATCTCGCAATCGTCCAGCGAGCAGAGCATCTGTTTTCTGGTGCCACAAGAAAAAAGCGAACAGGTTGTGCGCGCTATCCAGCTTGAACTGGAAATCGAATTCGGACGCCAGGACATCGACCGTGCGTGGGCGAATAACGATATCGAGATCGTCACCGTCGTGGGAGCGGGTATGTTGACGCAGTCGGGCGTGGCGGCGCGCGTATTCGGCGCATTGGGTGACGCCGACATCAACATTCTGGCGATTGCGCAGGGGGCCAGCGATTACTGCGTGTCAATGGTGGTTGATACGCTGGCCGCGCAACCCGCTGTGCGCCAGATTCACAAGCTGGTCGTGCTCAACGGGTACGCGGCTGATCTGCCACTCGCGGCCCAACATGCCTGAACTGCCCTCTGAAAACACAACCGCCCCGGCATTGGGGCGGTTGGTGGGTGAAACGTGCCATTTAGCGCTATCAGGCGGTATGCTGCCAATCCCACTGCTGGTTCAGATAACCGCCAACAACATCCGTCATGCGGTCCACCTCGACCAAAAACGAGTCATGACCGAAGGGGGCCTGTACGTGATGGTATTCAACGTTGCGTCCGGCAGCCTCCAGCGCCTGCACCAGTTCCCTCGCCTGATCTGGCGGGTACAACCAGTCGCTTGAAAAACTCACGACCAGAAAATCGCACGCCGCATGTTCAAACGCCGCTTGCAGCGACCCGTATTCCGCGCCAAGGTCGAAATAGTCAATCGCCTTCGTGATATACAGGTAGCTGTTGGCGTCGAATCGTTCGACAAACTTCTGCCCCTGGTAAGCCAGGTAACCTTCGACAGCAAACTCCGGCTCTGCGAACGTGAACGGCAGTGCATCGCCGTCTTGCAGGTCCCGCCCGAACTTGTGCTCCATCGATGTTTCGCTCATGTAGGTGATATGCGCCACCATACGCGCCACAGCCAGCCCCCCGTGAGGGGCTGGACCATCATAATAATCACCGTGATTCCAGTTGGGATCGGCGTAAATCGCCTGCCGGCCCGTCTCGTTGAACGCGATTTGCTGCGCCGAGGAGCGTGCCGTGCTCGCCAGAAACAACACGTGTGCCACGCGTCCCGGATAGTCCACCGCCCATTGCAGCGCCTGCATCCCGCCCATGCTGCCCCCGACCACCGCGAACAACTTCTCGATGCCGAGATAGTCGATCAGGCAGCGCTGAGCATTGACCATGTCGACAATCGTCAGCATAGGGAAACGCAGTGCGTAGGGCCGGCCATCTGGAGCCAGCGACGACGGGCCGGTGCTGCCCTGGCACCCGCCGATCACGTTCGAGCAGATCACAAAAAATCGATTGGTATCGAACATCTTGCCGGGGCCAACGGCCTCATCCCACCAACCCGGTTTTTCGTCCGGATCGTTGGTGTGATATCCGGCCACGTGCGCATCCCCTGATAGGGCATGGCAGACCAGGATGGCGTTGGAATGTTCGGCGTTCAGCGTGCCGTACGTTTCATACGCCAGCGTGAACGACTCAAGCCTCGCCCCGTTACGCAGCAGGAACGGTGTGTCAAAGTGGGCGAACTGCCGCGCCACTACACCGACCGATCCTGAGTCCGGGCGACTCGGCTGGCGGATGACGCGAGGCCGCCAGCTCGGAGTAGTTGGTGATGGAGTGGTTGATTTTAGCTGGAACATGGCACGCACCTCGTAATGGCAGTTTGGCTCGGCGAAGCGTTAGCTGGCAGCGAACGACTTTTCACCCTGCGCGACTGTCAGCGCCTGGTCGAGGTCCCACAGGATGTCGTTGATGTCTTCGATGCCAACCGCCAACCGGATATAGTCGTCTGTGACGCCAGAAGCGGCTTGCTCCTCCGGGCTGAGCTGCTGGTGCGTGGTTGAAGCAGGATGGATCGCCAGCGAGCGAGCATCCCCCACGTTTGCCAGGTGCGAGAACAACTTGAGGTTGTCGATAAAGTCGCGCCCGGCCTGTTTGCCCCCCTTAATCCCAAAGCCGATCACTGCGCCTGCACCTTTCGGCAGGTACTTCTGAGCGCGGGCGTGGCTTTCGTGGTCGGGCAGGCCAGGGTAGTTGACCCACGAAATCGCGGGATGTGCCTGCAAATGTTCCGCGACAGCCTGCGCGTTATCGACGTGCCGCTGCATACGCAGCGCCAGCGTTTCCAGCCCGATGATATTCAAAAAGCTGTTGAATGGAGCCTGGCAGCCGCCAAAATCCCGCAAGCCGACTACGCGCGCCCGCCCGATAAAAGCTGCCGGGCCGAGCACATCGACCAGCACCGCATCATGATAGGCCGGTTCTGGTTCCACGATGCCGCTGTGACGCCCGCTGCTTTTCCAGTCAAACTGGCCGCTGTCCACGATCACGCCGCCAATGCTCAGGCCGTGACCGCCAATCCACTTGGTTGTGGAGTGCACGACGATGTCAACCCCATGTTCGAAGGGACGGCACAGGTAAGGCGTGGCGAACGTATTGTCGCATACGACGGGGAGGCCATGCGCGTGGGCCACCGCGCTGATGCCCTCAAAGTCGGGCACTTGCAGCTTGGGGTTACCGATGGTTTCCAGGTAGATCAGCCGGGTTTTGTCGTTGATCAGCGCTTCAAAGGACGCCGGATCGTTATCTGCAACAAAATGCACCGTGATGCCGAGGCGTTTCAGGCTTTGCGAAAACAGCGTATAGGTCCCGCCATAGAGCGCGCTGGCTGCAATCACCTCGTCCCCTGCATTGCACAGCGTCAGAATGGTCAGCGTCTCAGCCGCCTGCCCTGACGCTGTAGCCAGCGCCCCGATGCCGCCTTCCAGCGCCGCGATGCGTTCCTCAAACACGCCGTTGGTCGGGTTCATGATCCGCGTGTAGATGTTGCCCGGCTCTTGCAGGGCGAACAGCGCCGCCGCGTGGTCCGTATCACGGAACTGGTAAGACGTGGTCTGGTAAAGGGGGACTGCCCGCGCGCCGGTGGTCGGGTCCGGCTCATAACCGGCGTGCAGAGCTAACGTGTTGAACTGAAATGCGCGCTCGTCGTGGGTACCGTTGTTGTTTGCCATGAATGTCGTCTCCTACGCATGAACAGGATGTATGGATCGATACTGCGTAGCAGTGCCACCCTTCCCCAATGGAAAAGAAAAATCCTTCCCATTGTTGAGAAGGATTTGGCACGACAATCTATGGTCAAATTCCCTCTCATCTTCCAGAAAAAAACACGTCTGCCGGAATTGGCACCATTACCGAGAACACTCCTGTTCAGGGTTGGTTGCCGAGGTTTCAAAGGGCCGGTCCCTCCACCTCTCTGGATAAGGGGGGTATTGCTGCTATTCAGTTGTTAATTGTGTAGAGCGTAGCATGGACCCGGTAATTTGTCAACAAAACTTTTGATAAATTTTTCACGTAGATTTGAGAAATGCAGTCTTTTGCGTGGAAATCTCACGCCGGGCTTTGGTCATTTTCGACAAAAGCACAGCACCTGCCCCGGTATCTTCTTGATCTATTCGCGTGCGTATGCTATTGTCTGCGCAGACTGTTCATATGCACCTAATGTGAAGCGGCCCGTTATGTTGTATTTAGCCATCGGTTTGATGCCCACTGCCACGACTACCACCGGTACAACCACCGGATGGGCATTACCGGTTGCTTCCGTACGAAGGCGTGGCTAGTCGTTCACACTGCCACCGCAGGCATCGTAAGCGTGGAGCACCAAGCCCCACGCTTTTTGTTTTTTATACAAAAGGGAGACGAACATGAAACACCAAGCAATCGACGTAGCCATCCTGGGCGCGACGGGTGCCGTCGGGCAGCGCTTTGTGCAGCTTTTGGAGGGCCACCCCTGGTTCCGTATCGCAGAACTGGTGGCCAGCGACCGTAGCGCCGGGCAGCGCTACGCTGACGCGACTCGCTGGGTGCTGCCGGGCAATCCCCCGCCGGACGCCGCCGCGCTCAACGTGCTGCCGCTGGATGCTGCTTTACAGTCGCGGATCGTGTTTTCAGCGCTGCCCAGCGACATCGCAAAAACCGTTGAGTGGCGTCTGGCCGAGGCAGGTCACGTGATTTGTTCGAACGCCAGCGCCTACCGCATGGCCGAGGACGTGCCGATTTTGCTGCCGGAGATCAACGCCGATCACGCGGCCCTGGTCAGCGTGCAGCGCGAAAAATACGGCTGGAGCGGCGGCGTCGTCACCAACTCCAACTGCACCAGCGCGTCGGTGGTTATGCCTCTGGCCCCGCTGCGCCAGTTCGGGATCGAAGCCGTACAGATCGTCAGCATGCAAGCCGTGAGTGGAGCCGGGTACCCCGGCGTGCCGACGCTCGACATTTATGATAACGTGATTCCGTTTATCAACGGCGAGGAACCCAAAGTCGAAGCGGAACCGCGCAAAATGCTCGGCGCGCTGGCCGGTGATCATATCGATTTCCTGGACTGCGCGATCAGCGCCACCTGCACGCGCGTGCCTGTGCTGGATGGGCACCTGGTCAGCATGTCGGTACGGTTTGCCGAGTCTATCAGCGAAGACGCCATCCTGGCTGCGTGGAAGGGTTTTGTCGGGCCTGAACCGGTGCCGGGCCTGCCCAGCGCACCGGAACGACCGGTCATCGTGCGCAGCGAGCCAGATCGCCCGCAGCCCCGCCGGGACCGCGACGCGGGAAACGGCATGTCAGCCGTCGTCGGGCGGCTGCGTCCCTGCCCGGTGATGGATGGATGGAAATTCCTGGCGATTGCGCATAACACCGTACGCGGTGCGGCAGGCTGCTCGATCTTGAATGCGGAGCTGTTGGTCGAAGCCGGGATGGTCTAGATGGTCTGCAAGACGCGCGCGCCTTCGACCGATACGCGTGTATGGCGGGCCACACAGCTAATCGCCGCGTCGTCATAAACGGCGGCCATCGCACCCGCTACCCGGCGGGCTGTATCCAGCGCATCGCAGACCGCGCACAGCGTCGGCCCGGCCCCGCTGATAACCAGAGCCAGCGCCCCGGTGCATTTGGCCGCGCTGCGTACCTCGGCCAGAAGCGGCATCAGATGGGTGCGTGCCGGTTCGATGATGCCGTCGCTTTCCATCGCGGCGGCCATCGCTTCGAGGTCACCGCGATACAGCGCATCGACCAAGCGGGCCACCGCGCCAGTCTGCGCGACGAGATCGCCCAGCGGGACGGTTTTGGGCAGCGCTGCGCGAGCCTCGATGGTCGGCACGGCAACGTCGGGCGTTACGAGAGCAAAATGCAGGTTATCCGGCACTGGCAGTTGGCGGATACGGTCAAACTGGGTGCCCGTGATCAACGTGATGCCGCCTAACAAACTCGGCCCGACGTTATCAGGATGGTAACCGCTGACAGCGGCTTCACCATCCAGGCAGGCTGGCAGCAGGTCCGCCCGCGACAGCACATTGCCAAACAGCGCGTTCACGGCGACGGCTGCCGCGACCGCGCTGGCAGCGCTGCTACCCAGGCCGCTCGCCAGCGGCAGGTCTTTGCGCAGCGTGATCCGCACGCCCTGAACAGCGCCGATCTGCCGCAGCACGCTGTTAGCGGCTACTGATGCCGAGTTTTTGAGTGGATCGAGCGGCAGCCGCCCGCCGTCGCCTTCGATGGCGGCGATCACCGCGCCCGGCTCGTCGCGCAGTTGCACGCAGACGGTATCGCCTGGCTCTTGAAACGCAACGCCGATCACGTCAAACGCAACGCCAAAATTGCCCATACTGGCGGGCGCAAAGGCTTCTGCTCTGGCAATTGTCATGATGAGTGTTATCCTTGTTCCGGTGTGTTCATTCGTTTTTACGCGCGATGAGGTCCGATATGTCAAGCATCCTGCAATGCATGAACTGTGGTCGAGAATACCCTATTCACGCCGTACTGTACACTTGTGATTCCTGTGGCGGCCTGCTGGACGTCCAGCACGACCTGGCGGCACTGCGTCAAACCGTCACACGCGAGACGTTCGACCGCCGTCTTGGATCGCTGGACGCGCCCACCAGCAGCGGCGTGTGGCGTTACAAAGAACTAGTGTATCCCGCTATCGCCGCCGAGACTATTGTCAGTCATAACGAGGGCAACACCAATTTATACCCGTCGCCCCGGCTGGCCGCCTGGGCCGGGGTCGATACGTTGTATCTTAAACATGAAGGCGAAAACCCAACCGGCTCGTTTAAGGACCGGGGAATGACGACCGGGGTTACCCAGGCCCGCGCGCTGGGCATGAAGCGTGTCGCGTGCGCCTCGACCGGCAACACCTCCGCCTCGATGGCGGCCTATGCCACGTTTGCGGGCATGGAAGGCATCGTCTTTTTTCAGAACAAGCAGATCGCGCTGGGAAAACTGTCCCAGGCAATTGCCTACGGTGCGACCTGTGTCCAGATCAACGCCGACTTCGACAAGAACATGGAACTCGTGCGCGATGTGTCCGAGCGGCTCGGCATTTACGTGCTGAACTCGGTCAATCCCTTCCGGCTGGAGGGGCAAAAAACGATCATTTTCGAAGTCATCCAACAACTGCGCTGGCAGGTGCCGGACTGGATCGTGTGTCCCGGCGGCAATCTGGGTAACAGCTCGGCATTCGGCAAAGGCTTACACGAATTGTATGAACTCGGCCTGATCGACCGGCTGCCACGCGTGGCAATCATTCAAGCTGAGGGCGCAAATCCGCTCTACCGGGCTTTCCGGCGAGGTTTCGAGGTCTACGAGCCGGTCCATGCCGAAACGATCGCCACAGCGATCAAGATCGGCAATCCGGTGAATTATGCCAAAGCCGTGCGCACGCTGCGCTGGACGGATGGCGTTGTCGAGCAGGTTACCGATCAGGAAATCATGGACGCCAAAGCGCTGATCGACGGCCAGGGCATCGGTTGCGAACCGGCGTCGGCGTGCTCGCTGGCCGGAGCGCGTAAGCTGGTGCAGGCAGGCATCATCCAGCCGGGTGATACCGTCGTCGGCATCCTGACCGGGCACATCCTCAAAGACCCCGACGCGACCATCGGTTATCACAGCAATACACTCGACCACGTGGTCGCCACCTATCCAAACGCGCTGCACCAGGCCGAACCGTCTATCGACGAAATCACGCGCATTTTGGAACAGGACACCGTCACCGCCCCAGCCGGATAGGGCTGGTATGGTTAGGCATGTACGGGGCGGTTTTGCGAAAAAACCGTCCTATTGACAACTTCGCCCGGCGTGTGCTATAGTGCGGCCATCGTACACATCATCAGAAAGGGAGGCGTACACTATATGGCTATCATCACAAGAACTGCCCGTGTAGGTCAGGGTACGCCTGCCACCTGCAACGTATAACGCGGCGCGATTCGGAATCCTCACGTAGCTGATTTCCCTTCTTTTTGAGCAAGCGTCCACCGCGCAGTCCCCAGGTGTACCCACAAACGCAGTCCGGTTTGAGGGGTGTCTTGACGCCTGTGTGCTGACTGCTTCCGGCCATCTGTGGCCCCACAGCGGCATCACCTGCACCTGATAACGAGCCATCTCCTCAAACCCCTGGCGTGCCAGCCTGTATTGGCGCGTATCGGCTCCCCTGCCGGGGAGAAAAACCAGCACCAGACGTTCGAACAACATAAGCACATACCAGGAGAACCGGCGTTGTCTCGCTCTCAACCAGACTCACGCACCCGCTTGAATCAAACCGCCAAGCAGAGGAAAAACAAGGTGATGCAGCACAATTCAACTCGTGAAGACTATGAAGACTATGCGGAGCAGTTCGATCCGCTGAAAACAGATCGTAAAGCACGCCGCCGCCGCAAACCCCGCCAGGACCCCAGGCCGCAAAAATCACAGGCTGAAGCCGTCGATGAAGTAGCCGATGTGATCGGGCTGGAAGCCGGGTTTGAGACGACATACCAGCCGTCCAAATATGAAGGCGGCTGGCTGATGCAGTCGCTTGGATCGCTGTATGACCAGCAATTGATCACCGACGTGTTGGCCGTGATCAAAGGCGGGAAAGAAGCCAGCGTGTACCGCTGCGTCGCTCATGAATCGACCGGGAAACAATTACTGGCAGCCAAAGTCTACCGGCCCCGCATGTTCCGGCAGCTTCGCAACGACAAGATGTACCGGCAGGGCCGGCAGATTCTCGCGGCAGATGGACCGGCCATCAACGCCAGCGACGACCGCGAAATGCGCGCAATCGCCAAAGGGACCGCGTTCGGAAAACTGGTCCAGCATACATCGTGGCTGATGCACGAGTTCACCACGCTGAAACGGCTGTACAGCCTGGGCGCGGCTGTCCCGGAGGTGATCGCCGTCGGCGACAACGTCATTCTGATGAGTTATCTTGGGGACGAAGACATCGCCGCGCCAACGCTCAATACAATACGGCTGGAACGCGACGAAGCCGTGGCGCTGTTTCAGGAGACACTGCGTAACGTCGAACTGATGCTCCAGAACAACTTGATTCACGGCGACCTGTCCGCATACAACATCCTGTACTGGGACGGCGACATCACGTTAATCGACTTTCCCCAGGTAACCGATAGCCAGTCCAACTCGAACGCGCACTTTATCCTACAGCGCGATCTCACGCGCATCTGCGAGTACTTCGCAGGGCAGGGTGTGCGCTGCAATCCAACCGATCTGATGGATGACTTGTGGTATCGCTATGGTGGGCTATCGCCGGATGAGTTGATGCTCGCCGGTGACGACATGCTTTGACAGTCAATCCAGTCAAAAGGCCCGGTTTGCTGCTAAACCGGGCTTGATCTCATCAAATGGTCGCTGAGATGCGGCTATGCAATAATCAAACAATACGTTTAACCATTCCATCGCACAGGATACTCTATGGGCCAGCATACAATCGCTCTGATCACGGATAGCGGCTGTGATCTCCCCGACAACATGCTCCAGCGCTACGCTATTGATATGGTTCCCCTTTACATTATCTGGGGGAACGAAGAACTACGAGATCGAATCGACCTGAAGCCAACTGACTTTTACCGGCGGCTGGCAAGTGACCCGATCCATCCCACGACGTCGCAACCTCACCCGCATGACTTCGCGCAAGCGGTCCGCCGCGCGCAGCAGCAAGGCGCGGAAGAGGCCGTCGTGGTCACGATCAGCAGCGGCATGAGCAGTACGTACGACTCGGCGCGGCAAGCCCAGGCTATGGTCGATATTCCCATGCACGTGATTGACTCCAAATCCAGTTCATTGAGCCAGGGGTGGGAAGTGCTCGCCGCTGCCCGCGCCCGCGAACAAAACGGCACCGTGCAAGCCATGATCGCCGCTGTCGAACACGTGCGACAGCATGTGGTTACGCTGCTGTACGTCGATACGTTGGAATATCTGCGCCGGGGCGGGCGTATTGGCCGGGCGGCAAAGTGGGCCGGCACCGTGCTCAACCTCAAACCACAGTTGTACGTCGATCACACAACCGGCAAAATCGAGCCGGGGACCCGATCGCGCAGTCGCGGTAAAGCGTTGGAAAAACTGTACCAGAGGTTCTTTGAGCAAGTTGATACTACCAAGCCGCTGCGCATCGGCATCGTGCATGGTAACATCCGCGCCGATGCCGACGCGTTTGCCGAACGCATCCGGCGTGAGTACGATCCCGTCGAGATGCTGATCAGCATGACGTCTCCCATGATGGGCGTGCATACCGGGCCGGGCGCGATGGCACTGTGCGGGTATGCCGCCGATTGATGACCACTGCGTACACGCTGCAAAAATGGGATGCTGCCCACACCTGCGAGCAACATCCCATTGTGATTCTGGCCGCTACCGCCTGACACACCTTATTTCACATCATGCCAGGTTGTTTTCACGTCCACCGCACCGGCTTTGATCGCGCGCAGGAGCGCATCTTGATCAACCGGAATGCGGTACACACGAATGCCAGTCGCGTGATAGATCGCGTTGGCAATGGCAGGCGTCGTGTTGATCGACGTAATCTCGCCGACTCCCTTCGCGCCATAAGGACCGTCTGAGGTTTGTTCTTCAATGAGGTGCGAGATCACTTCCGGCGCGTGTTTGATGCTGGGAATCTTGTAGCGGGCGAACAGCGTGCTCCAGGGGACACCGTCCTCGACGATGTACTCTTCGGTCAGGCAGTTGCCCAGGCCCATCACAATGCCGCCCTCGACCTGCCCTTCGAGCGTCTTCGGGTTGATCGCACGCCCGACGTCATTGGCCGCAATCACTTTGAGCACGCTTACCGCACCCGTTTCCATATCCACTTCGACCAGCACTGCCTGAGTCGCGTAGGAAAACGCGAAGTGCATGTCGCCCCCGGTGCCCAACGGCTGGGTGTGCGGCGCATCGTATGTGTACCGCGTGCGGGCTTCCAGTCCCTGCTGGTGCATCCAGCTAACAACCTCGCCAACCGCCACCGACGAACCGTTGTACCGCACCTGCCCATCTTCAAACCGAATCTGGTCCGGCGGCACGCTCATCCGCTCGGCAGCCACTGCTGCCAGCGCTTCACGCATGGTCGCCGCCGCATAGCGGGCCGCGTTGCCGCTCACATACGTCTGGCGGGACGCGGTGGTCGGACCGCCATCTGGCGTCAGCTCCGTATCGGACAGCAGCACACGGACGCAGTCCACCGGCAGACCCAGTTCTTCTGCCGTGATTTGCGCCAACACGGCGCTCAAGCCCTGCCCCATATCGGCGGAGGAGGTGCGGACCTCCGCAATCGAATCGGGGTAGACTTCGACTTCTGCCACCGACCGGTCCGGCGCGCCGCCGCCCAGGCCGGTGTTTTTGTACGCGCTGGCGATACCCCAGCCGTACGCTTTGTGGCCGTCACGCCAACCCCAGCGGAACGCACTCCCGTCGCCGTTGCGCATATCGTGGTCAACGTGTTCGATGGTCTTCAGCAGTCCGACGCTTTCCCGCAGAAGCTGGCCGGTAGCCGTCGTCTCACCGACTTTCTGCGCGTTCTTCAGGCGGAACTCAACCGGGTCCATGCCAATCGCTTCCGCGACGAGGTCCATGTTCTGCTCGACGGCAAACGCCGACTGTGTCACCCCAAAACCGCGAAACGCGCCGGACGGTGGATTATTGGTGTACATCACATAACAATCGATTTTTGCATTCGGGACGACATACGGGCCGGTTGCGTGCGTGGTCGCGCGCGTCATGACCTTGTCGGAGAGACTGGCGTACGCGCCGCCATCCCCGTACAGCTCAGCTTGCACGGCCATCAACGTTCCGTCCCGCTTCGCGCCAGTTCTGATGCGGATGATCGTCGCGTGGCGTTTGGGATGGAACAGCAGCGATTCCTGGCGTGAATACAGCATTTTCACGGGCCTGCCGGTTGCCTGCGCCAGCATTGCCACGTGAACCTGCCCGGCAATGTCTTCTTTGCCGCCAAAACCGCCGCCGATCAACGCTCCGCGCACTCGAATCTGGTCTTCGGGGATGCCCAGCACCCGTGCCACCTGCCGCCGGTCTTCATATGGAATCTGCGATCCGACATATACGGTGAGCTTGGAATGCTCGTCGTCGTATCCTGCCGGAACGCCGATCGCACATTCCGGTTCCATAAACGCGTGCTCAATCGTCGGGGTACGATACTCACGCTCGATCACCACGTCCGATTCGGCAAACCCCTGCTCGATATTGCCATGCCGCACCTTGATGTGCTTCAGCAGGTTGCCATCTTTCCACTCCTCGTGAACGAGCGGCGCTCCGGGTGAACGCGCATATTCCGGACCACCGACCACCGGCAGCGGTTCATAGTCCACTTCGATCAGGTTCAACGCTTCGGCAGCGATATCGGCATCGTCCGCCGCTACAACCGCCACCGGATCGCCCATGTAGCGCACTTTTTCGCCTGCCAGCGCCGGCCAATCGTCGTAAATCAAGCCGTGAATGTTATCACCTGGCACGTCTTCATACGTCAGGACGGCGTGCACGCCCGGCAGCGCTTTCGCCCTGCTCGTATCGATCGCGCGGATGCGCGCATGTGGATAGGCCGCCCGCAGCGTGCGCCCGACCAACATACCAGGGAACACGTAATCATCCGTGAATTTCGCCTCGCCGGTGATCTTGTCCACGATCTCTTGCGGGGGTACAGACCGTCCCACCGCATTCAAGGGTGCGATCGTTTTCACGGCCTTCCAGGGAATAGCACCGTCGCCGCGCAGCTCGCTGGCTGCCGACTGGATCGCGTTGACGACGCTGGCATAACCGGTACAGCGGCAGTATGTATCTTTCAGCGCAACCTTGATCGCGTGCTCAGACGGATCGGGATCAGCATCGAGCAGCGCCTTAGCCGCCATGATCAGGCCGGGCGTGCAAAAGCCGCACTGTACCGCGCCGTGTTCGACGAACGCCTTTTGCAGCGCATGCAGTTCGCCGTTTTGCCGCAGCCCTTCAATCGTCATCACGTCTGCGCCCCGCGCCTTAAAGGCCGGGTATATGCACGAATCGACCGGCACACCGTTCACCAGCACCGTACAAATGCCACATTCAGCCTCGTCACACCCGATCTTGGTGCCTGTCAGCCCCAAGTCGTAGCGCAAGACCTGCGCCAGCGTGCGTGATTCCGGCACATCCAGATCATGTGATTGTCCGTTTACGATAAGTCTCAGTTCACTCATGCCACCTACTCCATACCAACGCCTTCAGGAACCGCCTCGCCTGTGCGCGCCCGCTGGACCGCGAGCGGCAGCACGCGCCGCAGCAGTACGTCTACCATTTCCCGGCGATAGTCCGCCGTTGCACGATACTTGCTCGTGCGCGGGTGAAGCGACTCGTTTGCCGCCGCTATCGCCCGTGCCAGCGTGTCGTCACGTGCCGGTTGGCCGCGTAACACGGACTCAACCGCGCCGGCGCGAATCGGGACTTTCGCCACCGGGCCGATGCAGACGCGTACATCCTCATACCGCTGGCCGGATTCGTCCAGGCGCACCCAGGCAGCGCAGCCCAGAATCGGCAGCGCGACACCCTGCGGGCGCATGATACGCTTGAAAGCCGTCGCCTCGCGGGGACCGCATAACCGCAGCCGGAACTGAAGCAGCAAATCACGCGTTTGATCCAACAGCGATTGGCCCGGCCCAACGAACACATCCAGTACGGGTAACCAGCGCCGTTCGCCGTCCTTGACGATCTCAACTTCGGCGTCGAGCGCTACCAGCGAGGTCGTACCATCGCCAGCGGGCAGCGCGTGTGCCACGTTGCCGCCCAGCGTGCCAACGTTGCGTACCTGGGGACCGCCCACGACGCCGCAGCTTTCCACCAGGCAGGTCGCCCGCGCGGCGACCACAGGCGACCCGACGATCTGTGTATGCGTCACGCCTGCGCCAATATACAGAGTGTCACCCACTTGCTCAAGCCTACTGAATCCTTCGATGCAGGTGACGTCGATGAGCGCTTCCGGGCGGGGTAAATGCCCATTGCGAATATCCAGCAGCAGATCGGTGCCGCCAGCTATGACGCGCGCCCGGCCTGCATACGACGCCAATAATTCCAGCGCCTCATCAACCGTAGACGGAGTATGATAGTGATTCCAGAGTGTCATTGAAGCTCTTCCGTGCGCGCAACGCGCCCATGTTATCGAGCAGAAAATGGGCGGCTGCCGGCACTTTTCGGTGGGCGAGGATGCCCAACGCCGCTATGCCGGGTGTGACGTGTCACACCCACCATCAACGACCGACCAGCCGGAGGCTATAACTAGTTCATATGGTAACACAAACTTGACGAGACGGTCAAACATCGGCGGGCTTGCGCACGCCGGCCATCATCAGCCCCAGGTCCTCGACGCGGGCATCTTTGCGATCCACCAGGCCGACGATCTGGCCTTCGTAAATCACGGCGATCCGGTCCGCCAGCGCCAGAATCTCGTCCAAATCTTCCGAGATCAACAACGTGGCCGTGCCCCTGGCACGCTGGTCCAGCAGGCGCTGGTGAATGTACTCGGTCGCGCCGATGTCAACACCGCGTGTCGGCTGCGCCGCGATCAACACACGCGGTTCGCGACCCAGTTCGCGTGCAAGCACCAGTTTTTGAATGTTACCGCCTGACAGGCTTTTGATTGGCGTCTCCTGGGTGGGCGTGCGAATATCAAAGCTGCGGATCATATCCGCACAGCGGCGGCTGATCGCGCGCGGATTCATAAAAATATTGATGGCAAAGGGTTTTTCGGCGTGATTCTGCAAAATCAGGTTTTCCGCGACGGTAAAATCATTGATCACACCATCCACCATGCGTTCTTCGGGAATGTACGACATGCCAAGTTTGTTCAGTTGCGAAGGTGGTTTACCGGTCACGACCTGACCTTCAATGCTGATCGTGCCTTGCGTCGCCGGGCGCAGCCCAAAGATCACCTCCGCCAGTTCGCGCTGCCCATTGCCGGATACACCCGCCAACCCTAGAATCTCACCGCCGCATATTTCCAGACTGACGCCGCGCAGTGCTTCCGGGCCCCGGTCGCCCAGGGCATGCAGGTCCTCAACCTTGAGGCGTACAGCACCCACCTCGACGTCCTGGTGGTCGTATTGCAGAATCACCTCGCGCCCGACCATCATACGCGCCAAGCCTTGTTTGGTCGCGTTGTGCGTCGGGATCGAGCCGACGTAGCGTCCATCCCGCAGCACAGTTATCCGGTTGCTGATCGCCAGCACTTCATGCAGCTTGTGCGAGATAAAAATGAGCGCGTGGCCGTCCTCAACCATCCGGTGGAGTGTCTTGAACAGATCGTCGACCTCTTGGGGAGTCAGCACGGCGGTCGGCTCGTCGAGGATCAACAGCGCCGCGCCCCGGTAGAGAGCTTTTACGATCTCCACGCGCTGCCGCTCACCGACGGCCAACTGCCAGACCGGCGCAGACGGATCGACGTACAGCCCATAGATCTTTGCCAGTTCGATGATCCGGTCTGAAACCACGTCCAGATCGAGCATCGGCTCGCGCGAAGACCGCAGCCCCAGCGCCACATTTTCGGCCACCGTCAGCGACGGCACCAGCATAAAGTGCTGGTGGATCATGCCGATCCCCGACGCAATAGCATCTGTTGGGGATTTGATCGTCACACGCTGCCCATCGATCAGAATCTCTCCCTCATTGGGCTGGTACAACCCGTAGAGAATTTTCATCAACGTGCTTTTGCCCGCGCCGTTTTCGCCTAACAAGGCGTGAACTTCACCTGAGCGGACGTCAAAATCGATATGATCGGCAGCCAACACGCCCGGAAACTGCTTGACGATGCCGCGCATTTCCAGGTGATCAATCCGTTTCTGGCCGGTGGGAAGCAAACCTGATGGAGCAGTAGACATGAGGCGCATCCTGCTACACACGACTAAAAAATAGTAACAACCTGGGGACGCTGCGGGTTCGCGGCGTCCCCAGATCGAACGGGACGGTTATCCGGCTGGCTACTCGGCAGCCTCGACAACCATCAGGTTACCATCTTCGTCAAACTCGAACGAGATGTCGCCGTTCACGATCATGTTGATCGTATCTTCGGCGGCGGTCATGACGTCTTCGCCCAGCTCATAATCTTCGTTGAACTCGATCACCAGGCCCTCATTTTCCAGGGTCAGCGCGTAGGCTTCGCCGCCGAGCTGGCCTTCCATGATCTGGTCGATCATCGGGTCAAGCACAACGGTCCACTCATATACCTGGCTGGCCACCACGATTTCCGGAGCCAGCGAAGTCTGGTTGGCCTGTGTACCGAACCACAGCGCGCCAGCTTCTTTGGCTTTGTTCACCGCGCCGGGCACCATCTGCGCCGTACCAGTCAGGATATCGGCATCTTCCGCCAGCATAGCATCGGCGGCAGCGGCAGCCAGCGACAGGTCGCTGAAGGACTGGATGTAGTTGACCAGGACCTCAATCGCATCGTTTTCCCATGCGACACCGGCTTTGAACCCATCGACGTACAGCTTGGCGTCGCCCGTTTCAATCGGGCCAATGATGCCGATCACGTCCGTGTCGGTCAGCATGGCGGCCATCACGCCCATGACAAACCCGCCTTGTTCGGAGCGGGCTTCGTAGGCGTACACATTCTCAACGCCCTGGTCCGTAAAGGTATCGACGGTGGTGCCCCAGGCAAACGACGTGTCCGGGTAATCCAACGCGATATCGACCAGGCCAGACCCGTACTGCGAACCGTGCGCAATCACCAGATCGTAGCCTTCGCTGGCGTAGTCACGGATCGCGGTCAGTCCATCCTCGACCACAAACTGGTTTTCGGAATACACAAACTCGAAGTTGTCCGTACCGCGTTCTTCCTGGATAGCGACCAGGGCGTCATACATGCTCTGGCTGAAAGCCAGATCGTTGACGGTGCTGGGCATAACCACAGCCACGCGGAACGGCTCATCTGTTGCATTAACCTTCGGAGCGGCCAGGACCGGCACAGCCAGGGCTACAATCAACAGCGCAACAAGCAAAACAGAGAGTTTCTTCATCGGTTTACTTTTCTCCTCACAACTAATGAATCCTTTTAGCGTTTATCGACATTCCGGCCAGCGCCAGCGGCCAGACCGAAATGACCAAAACCACACCCAGACTGTATCGTCTTTGCGAGCAGTTCTTCTATGGCACGTTTACCAATATTGGCTCGCCATTTTTGGACAGTTTGACCAACACTACCCCTCACGTTCGAAGTGTCTGGTCAAGGCGGCGGGTTGATCGATGCGTTGGGACGCAAAGATAAGTGCGACGATGGTCAGGACATACGGGGCCATCGAGGCGTACTCGTCCGGCACGTCGATGCCCCTGGTACGAACCTGAAGCTGCAACGCGTTCACCAGGCTGAATAACAACGCGCCGAGCATCACGCCGCGCGCCCGCCATGCGCCAAAGTATACCAGTGCGACCGCAATAAAACCCTGCCCGGCGGTCATATTCTGCTGGAACACGTTCACCAGACTGATCGAGAGTGATGCTCCCGCCAGGGATGCGAGCATCCCGCCCAGCGTCACGGTGAAGTACCGGACGCGCGTCACGCTGATCCCCATCGCGTCGGCGGCTTCCGGGTTCTGACCGACCGCGCGAATCTTTAATCCCAGGGTGGTCTTGTTCATCACAAACCATGTTGCCGGCACCAGCGCAAACGCCAGATAGACCAACAAATTATGCTTGAAGAAAATCTCGCCAAGCACCGGGATATCACTCAGCACCGGGAAGTGCATCTTCGGGAACCCGTTAATGAGCACCACCTTGCCGCCGAACACTTTTTGAAACAGCAGATCGCTCATGCCGAGGCCAAACAGGTAAATGCCGATGCCGCTGATCCCCTGCTCAGATTGCAGCGTGACGTTGACAAATGCCGTCGCCAGGCCCAGGATTAACCCAACCAGCAGGGCGACTAATACGCCCATCAGCAGCGCACCCGCGTTATACGACTCCGCGCCGGACGGCGTGAACTCGTGCACCGCCCAAAACGACGTGAACGCGCCCATCAGCATGACACCTTCCACGCCAAGATTCAACACGCCGCTGCGCTGCCCGAATGTCTCGCCAATCGAGGCGTAGAGGTATGGCGTCGCCAACCGGATACCGGATGCCAGCACACTGGCGGTAATCAGGTCTTCGATCATGAGCCAGTTCTCACCTCTGCCGCCTGCGGAACCGCTTCAGTTGCAGTACTCGCTACCCGGCGGCGCGACCGGCGACGGACAAAAACATCGCTGCCAACAACAAACACGATCACCAGGCCGATCAAGGCGGTGATCAAGGCGGACGGAACTTGCATGCTGCGCTGTAGTTTGCCCCCGCCCACCAGCAGCGCGCCGAACAAAACTGCTGCGGGAATTGTACCAATCGGGTGCAGCCCACCAAACAGTGCCGCCACGATCCCATTAAACCCGGCATTGCCGGTAAATGCAATCGCGCCTCCCTCGGCGTTCATCCGATGGCCTACACCCAACAGTTGGACGCCCCCCGCCAACCCGGCCAACCCGCCGCTCAACAGCAGCGACAGCACAATATACCACTTGACGTTGATCCCGGCATAACGTGATGCGCGCGGATTCTTTCCGACCGCACGAATCCGGTACCCGACGGTTGTCTGCCATAACAATACGTACACGACAATCGCCAGTGCAATCGCAATCAGGATGCCATCATGCAACAGCGTGGTTGCCCATTTTTGAGTCCCATAGTCGGTCAAGCCCAGCCAGCGGTAGATTCGGTCCAGTTGTTCGCCAATCCGGGGAAGGTCAAAATTACGTGGCAGACGCTCGGTTTCAGGGATCGGAGCGGCAGACGCTTTCTGGCGGGGATCGATAAACACCTGGCGAACCAGATACATCATCGTAAACGTGGCGATCTGGTTGAGCATGATCGTGCTTAAAATCTCGTTGACGTCAAAATAAGCTTTGAGCACACCCGCGATCCCGCCCCACAACGCACCAGCGACAAAACTCGCCGCGAGGCAGGCAGGAATAATCAGGTTCGGGTCGGCGTCTTTGAATTGCAGGCCGACGGCCACTGCAGCAAGTCCGCCCGCGATCATCTGCCCTTCACCGCCAATGTTCACCACACCGCCGCGAAATGCGATGCACGTACCTAATCCGACCAAAAGCAGCGGTGTGGCTTTGATCAGTGTGCTAGCGACAGCGTTTTTGGTCCCAAATGCGCCTTCCCACAGGCTTTGGTAGGCAGTAACCGGGTTGGCTTTCATCATGATCAGCATGACCGCGCCGATCAATAAGGCCAGGATCACGGCCAGAAGAGGCATCAACGTGTCGAGCAGACGATCCAGGCGGGGGTTCCTCACGAAATTCAACTGCATAGACCCCTCAACAGGCAGCAATGAGACAGGATCACTACTAAGTAATGATAAACCGCTGAATTAACATATTCTAACTAATGGGCCAAGTCAAGCGTTCATCGTATCACATATCGCCCATCCCGGCAAAATACCGACCTGCTCAGCGAGCGCCCATAACCAGTTGGGCCTGTGCAACAGCGCACAGGCCCACTCAGAATCATCTGGTTTGGGCGGCAAACATACTCTAGCCAGCGCGGGCATTCTGCGCCATGTACCCCAGCACACGATCCGTGAATGCGGTCGTGCTCAACGCTTCGGCGGGTGACGCGGCGATATCCGCCGTGCGCGCGCCGTCCGCCAGCGCTGCCTCGACTCCCGCTTCAACCGCGCTGGCTTCAACTTCCAGGCCCAGGCTGTGCCGCAGCAGCATCGCCGCGCTGAGAATCGTAGCCGTAGGATTGGCGATACCCTTGCCCGCAATATCCGGGGCGGAACCGTGAATCGGCTCGTACACGCCGAATGTCCCGGCATTGAGCGATGCCGAGGGCAACATCCCCAGCGATCCGGCCAGTACCGACGTTTCATCGCTGAGAATATCGCCGAACATGTTGCCCGCCAGCACGACATCAAACCGCGCCGGATCGCGCATCAAGTACATGGCACACGCATCGACCAGCACGTGCTCGACTTCAACATCCGGGTAATCTGCGGCGATGGCATTAACCGTGCGCCGCCATAGGCGCATCGACGCCAGCACGTTCGCTTTGTCCACCGATGCCACTTTGCCGCGCCGCTGGCGCGCCGCCTCGAAAGCCACCCGCGCCACCCGCTCGACCTGCTCGAAGCTGTAAAACATCGTGTCCCAGGCCTGATCCCCGTCGCCTTGCTCGGACCGTTCGCCGAAATAAATGCCGCTGGTCAACTCGCGCACGAACAAGATATCGACCCCGTGCAGCAAGTCCGCTCGCAGCGGCGCAAATGCCGCCAGCGCAGGATAGGCCTTCACCGGGCGCAGGTTGGCGAAAAGATCAAAGTGATAACGCAGCTTCAACAGCCCCTGCTCCGGGCGCACAGACGCAGTCGGATCAGACCACTGCGGCCCGCCGACCGCACCCAATAGCACGGCTTTTGCGCTGGCACACGCCATCACCGTTTCGTCGGGCAGCGGATTCCCGATGGCATCAATCGCGCCTCCACCTATCAACGCTTCTTCAAATGCAAACGCATGCCCGAACTGTTCCGCAACACGCTCCAGCACGCGCACGGCTTCGGCCACAACATCCGGCCCGATTCCATCGCCGGGCAGGGTCACGATCTTGGCTTGCATGGATAGTATGCTCCTCGTTATCTGCGCAAAAGACAATCACGAGCGGACGACGTGAGTCAGCCCGTATTCGACGCTGTCGGCCAACGCCAGCCAGCTTGCCTCGATGATGTTCGCGCTGGCCCCAACAGTGCTCCACCGGTTATGGCCGTTCTGGGTATCGATCAATACGCGCGTCGTGGCCGCCGTGCCGTTCTGCCCGTCCAGGATACGCACTTTGTAGTCAGCCAGGTGAAATTCGGCAAGCTGCGGGAACACGGGAGCCAGCGCCTTACGCAGCGCACGGTCGAGTGCATCCACCGGCCCGTTACCTTCCGAAACCGTGTGCAGTTCCTCGCCATCCACACGGACTTTGATCGTCGCTTCGGCAAACAGCCCGCGCCCGCGCCGGTTCTCGACGACGGCCATAAAATCAACCAGCTCAAAGGGTGGAACGTAATCCGGCTGCTGGCGGTGCATTAACATAGTGACCGACGCTTCCGCACCTTCAAACACAAACCCGCGATTTTCCAGCTCTTTGATCTTAGCGACGACTTCCTGCGCTTCCCTGGTGGAGAGATCGAGGCCGAATTCTTCCGCCTTGCTGAGCATATTCCCGCGCCCGCTCAAGTCAGATACCAGCACACGCAGTTTGTTGCCAACCAGCGCCGGATCGATATGCTGGTAACTATCGACGTTGCGCCGGATGCCCGAAACGTGCATCCCGCCCTTATGCGCGAACGCGCTTTTGCTGACAAACGCCGCCTGGGTGTTGGGGGCCATGTTGGCGATCTCGGCGACGGTGCGGGCCACATACGTCAGGGATGACAGGTTGCCTTCCGGCAAACAGCGGTAGCCCATCTTCAGTTCGAGGTCCGGCAGCACAGAGCACAGGTTCGCATTGCCGCAGCGCTCGCCATACCCATTGATCGTACCCTGGACGTGGATCGCGCCCTGGCGCACGGCAGCCAGCGTATTAGCAACAGCCACCTCACCGTCGTTATGGGTGTGAATGCCCAGGCGCGCGCCGGGGAAGGCCCGGACTACCTCGCACACAAACTGATCGATTTCCCAGGGCAGCGTACCGCCGTTGGTGTCGCACAACACCAGCAGGTCCGCGCCACCGTCCAGCGCCGCCCGGAGCGTTTGCAGCGAATAGGCTGCGTCGAGCTTGTACCCGTCAAAGAAGTGTTCGGCGTCGTAGATCACCTCGCGTCCTTGCGCTTTGAGGAATGCCAGGCTTTCACGTATGATGCGCAGGTTTTCTTCCGGCGTGGCGCGGATCACATCGCGGACGTGTAACATCGACGTCTTGCCGACGACAGTCACCACCGGCGTTTCGGCGTCCAGCAGCGACCGGATGTTATCGTCATCTTGCGGGCTGCTGCCTACGCGGCACGTCATGCCGAACGCAGCGATTTTGGCGTGCATCAGGTCCATTTCGCGCACGCGTTGAAAATACGCGGCGTCTTTGGGATTGGACCCCGGCCAACCGCCCTCGATATAGGCCACCCCCAGATCATCCAACAGCCGGGTGACCCTCAATTTATCATCGACTGAAAGGGAAACGTTCTCGCCCTGTGTGCCGTCGCGCAGCGTGGTGTCATAGACTTCTACAGTGGTCATCTGCTTCCTCGCTTGTGTTTAATGTCAGATATCGGATGATGAATGAAACCGCTGGAACTCGAAATAACAGAGGAGCAGATGGCGTCCCGAAGGTGGCGCACACCTGCCCCGTGCGGAGCAGGCGCGTGCCCGCTCCGCTAGCCGGTAATCTGAATACCCAGGACGTTCCGCGTATAGGGCACCAAACCGCCCGCGTTGATGATCGCCAGCACAAACGGCGGGTAAGGGCTGGCCTGGTAAGTCTTGCCGGTGCGCTGGTTAGTGATCGTCCCAGCGGCTAGATCGACACTCAGCCGGTCGCCCTTCTGCGCGTCGCGCGCTGCTTCGCGGCTTTCCAAAATTGGCAGGCCGATATTGATCGCGTTGCGGAAGAAAATGCGAGCAAACGACTCCGCGATAATGCACGATACACCCGCGCCCTTGATGCTGATCGGGGCATGCTCGCGGCTCGAACCGCAGCCGAAGTTGCTGCCGCCAACTATGATATCGCCCGGCTGCACCGCTTTGGCAAACGCCTGATCTTCGTCTTCCATGCAGTGCGCCGCCAAGACTTGCGGATCGGTGGTGACGAGATAACGCGCCGGGATGATCACGTCGGTATCAATGTTGTCGCCGTATTTCCACACGTTGCCTTCGAGTTTCATCACATCGCCTCCCGCTACAGTTCATCCGGGTGCGCCAGGCGGCCCATGATCGCGCTCGCCGCCGCAATAGCCGGATTCACAAGAAAAACGCGCGCATCACGGTGCCCCATCCGGCCCCGGAAATTTCGGTTGCTGGTGCTGACGCACACTTCATCAGCGGCCAGCACGCCCATGTGCCCGCCCAAACACGGGCCGCAGGTGCTCACACTGACTGCTGCACCGGCCAGCGTAAACAGCTCGGTCCACCCTTGCCGCAGCGCATCCAGGTAAACGGCCTGCGAGCCGGGAATGATCATCACACGCACGTCCGGGTGAAACTCGCGCCCGGTCCGTCGCAGGATGTCGGCAACTATCGCCAGGTCTTCGAACCGACCGTTCGTGCAACTTCCGATGAATACTTGATCGACCTTTTCGGGTTTGACCTGGCTGATCGGGTGCACATTGTCGGGCGAATACGGGCAGGCTACCTGCGGTTCCATATCCGAAAGATCAAACTCGTGGACAGAGTAGTACGGTGCATCGTCGTCGGCGAAAAAGGGCGTGTAAGGCCGCGTGGCACGCGGTTCGACATACGCCTGAGCCACCTCATCGAACGGCATAAACCCACACTTGCCGCCCGCCTCGATCACCATGTTAGCCATCGTCAGCCGCTCCGCCATCGGCAGATCGGCAATCGCCGGACCGGTGAACTCCATCGAGCGGTACAACGCGCCATCGACACTGATCTCACCAATCGTGCGCAGGATCATATCTTTTCCGTACACCCAGGGCTGCCGCTTGCCGTTGTAGACAAACTTCATCGTTTCGGGCACTTTGAGCCAGGTCGTACCGGTTGCCATCGCAAACGCGATATCGGTCGATCCCATGCCGGTTGCGAACGCGCCCACCGCGCCGTAGGTGCAGGTATGGCTGTCGCCGCCGACGACGAGATCGCCGGGCAGCACCAGGCCGCGCTCCGGCAGCACGACATGCTCGATCCCGGCACGTCCCACCTGGAAGCGGTGCGTCAGAGCCTGATCTTGCGCGAACATCGCCAGAGTGCGTGTCTGCTCGGCGCTTTGGATGTCTTTATTGGGTGCGAAGTGACTCGGCACCAACATGATATCGTTGGGGTTGTATACCTCGCCCACGCCCATCGCGTTAAACGACTCGATGGCAATCGGCGCGGTGATATCGTTCGCCATGACAACATCAGTTTTTACGGTAACCATATCGCCCGCCGAGACTTCGTCCACGTCCTCTGCATGTGCTGCGATGATCTTCTCGGCTAGTGTTTTACCCATAGTGTTCTCCTGTTCGGGTGGTGTCAGGGTCGAGGCTGCGGTTTCGGTTTGGAGCTGGACGTCGTTGTTTTCGGCGGTGCTTGCAGCGCGGTCCCGTCCCAGTTCAAAGCCCAACCTTGCGGCTCAGGAAATGCAGCAAACAGGTCTGACTCATTTTGCTTGCTGGAAGTGCTGTCATTTTTCTGCGAATCGATGGTAGCCATTGTCCTCACTCCTCATGAGTTGTCGCATTCGCGTGCCAGTTGGTGATAGAGGGAGCGAAACGGAGCCGCTCCCTGGATAAGCTAACTCGATCACTTACGCTTGAGGAGCCGCCGCGACACGGATCGTCGCCGCTTCACCTTCGGGCGCGCGGTCCTGGAAGCCGGTATAGGCCAGCATCTTGTTGACCGCAGCCAGATACGCCTTGGCGCTGGCGACGATGATGTCAGTATCCGCGCCGTGCCCGCCAAATGTCCGCCGCCCGTTGGCATCGCGCCGGATGCGAACCGTTACCTCGCCCAGGGCGTCGATGCCTTCGGTGATCGCCGCCACGCGATATTCAACCAGCGTGTTCGGCGTATTGACGATCCGGTCGATGGCTTGATAGGCCGCGTCAACTGGCCCGGTGCCAATCGCCGCCGCAATGTGGACCTGACCATCCGGCCCGCGAACCTTGAGGGTTGCGGTCGGCATGCCCGGCTGGCCGCACGCCACCTGAATCCCTTCCAGGTGGAACACTTCCTCAGGGCCATAGAACTCATCCGCGATCAACGCTTCGATGTCGGCGTCGGTGACCGTCTTTTTCTTGTCTGCCAAGTCTTTGAAGCGTTCAAACGCCTGGTTCAACTCGTCCTCTTGCATCTCATACCCCAGGTCTTCCAGGCGGACACGGAAGGCATGCCGCCCGCTGTGTTTGCCCAGCACAAGGTTGCTCTGGCTCAAACCAACGGTTTCCGGCGTCATGATCTCATAGGTCGCCTGGTGCTTGAGGATGCCATCCTGGTGAATGCCTGCCTCGTGACTGAATGCGTTCGCGCCCACGATGGCTTTGTTCGGCTGGACCAACATGCCGGTGTAGTTGCTCACCATGCGGCTGGTACGCGTGATCTGCGACGCGTCGATATGGGTCGTCAGGTCGTAGACGGTGGGCCGCGTGCGCAGCGCCATCACCACTTCTTCCAGCGACGTGTTGCCGGCTCGCTCGCCAATGCCATTGATCGTGACCTCAGCCTGGCGCGCGCCTGCTTGCAGCCCGGCGAGGGTGTTGGCAGTCGCCATACCCAGGTCGTCATGGCAGTGCACCGACCAGATCACGCCATCGCCGCCCGGCGTTTCGCGGATCAACTTCCGCATCAGATCGGAATATTCCGCCGGAGCGATATAGCCGACCGTATCAGGGATGTTGAGCGTCGTCGCACCAGCTTCAATCGCCACACCCAACACTTCGACCAGGAAATCGGGGTCCGAACGGCAGGCGTCTTCCGGCGAGAACTCAACATCTTCGCACAGAGAACGGGCATAACCGACCATCTCGCGCGTGCGTTCGACGACCTGCTCGCGCGTCATGCGCAGTTTGTGCTGCATGTGAATGTCTGACGTGGCAAGGAAGGTGTGAATACGCGGCTTGGCCGCATCTTTGATGGCTTCCCACGCCTTGTCAATGTCGTTCTGCGTGGTACGCGCCAGCCCGCAGATGATCGGGCCATCTGGCGTGCCGACTTCGCGCGCGATGCGCCGCACGCCTTCCAGGTCATCCGGTGATGCTGCCGGGAACCCGGCCTCGATCACGTCAACACCCAGGCGTGCCAATTGGCGGGCAATGTCGATTTTTTCGGCGCTGGTCAGGCTCGCGCCCGGCGACTGCTCACCATCGCGCAGGGTGGTGTCAAATATCCGAACGTGGTTGTTGGGATTAACCCCAGGCTCTTCCATGATAGCTGTTTCCTCTCGTGTATACGATCAGTCGATGTCAGGATGTTCGCGTTCGTAAGCTCGGCAAGACCATCATCCACAAGCCCGCTAAGGCCATCTTCGGACATTCGCATCACCTCCCTTCCGGTGCAGGTAGTCGCGCCGTCAGTCCGCTTTAGGCGCGTGTTTGGCATTCAAAAACGGCATCATCTCGCGCAGTTCTTCCCCGACCTGCTCGATCAGCAGGTTCTGCTCAGCTTTGCGCTGTTTGTTGAACCAGGGACGCCCCGCGCGGTTTTCGGCCATCCAGACCTCGGCATAATGGCCGGACTGGATTTCGTCGAGCATCTGCTTCATCTCGCCTTTGGTTTCTTCGGTGATCAACCGTTCGCCGCCGGTATACCCGCCGTGCTCCGCTGTATCCGACACCGAATACCACATGTAACTCATGCCGCCCTGGTAGATCAGGTCCACGATCAGCTTTAGTTCGTGCAGCACTTCAAAATAGGCGATCTCCGGCTGATACCCGGCTTTGACCAGCGTTTCAAACCCGGCCTTGATCAGCGCCGTCACACCACCGCACAACACAACCTGCTCACCGAACAAATCGGTTTCGGTTTCCTCAGCGAAGGTTGTCTCGATCACACCCGCGCGGGTGCAGCCCAGCGCGCGGGCATACGCGAGCGCCTGCGCTTTGGCGTGGCCGCTGGCGTCCTGCGCCACGGCAACCAGCGCCGGAGTCCCTGCGCCTTCCTGGTACAGCTCGCGTACCCGGTGCCCCGGCGCTTTCGGCGCGACCATGCTCACATCGACAAAATCAGGCGGTTGAATCTGGTTGAAGCGGATGTTAAAGCCATGCGCAAACATGAGCGTATCGCCGGGCTTGAGATTCGGCTCGATGCTTTCGGCATACACCGTCGGCTGGATGGTGTCCGGCACCAGCAGCATAATCACGTCGGCTTTGGCGGCGGCTTCGGCGGCTGACATGGGTTCGAAACCGGCAGCGACCGCGTTCTCCCACGATTGGCAGCACTCGCGCTCGCCAACCACCACGTTCACCCCGCTCTCGCGCAGGTTTTGCGCGTGGGCGTGGCCCTGGCTGCCGTACCCGATGATGGCGACGGTTTTACCGTCGAGATAACTCAGGTCTGCGTCCTTGTCGTAATAAAGGTGTGCCACAGGTATTTCTCCTCTAGGGTTGGTAATTAGAGCACATTGGTCCGGTGACCGTTCGAGTTGGGGCCAGTCCGGGCGTAATAACCGTTGGGTGACAGCACATGCTCTCCGCGCGTCATCGTCACAACGCCGGTGCGCACCATTTCCATGATCCCAATGGGCCGCAGCAGTTCGACCATACTGTCGATCTTCTGCTCATCGCCGGTCACTTCGACAATGACGGCTTCAGGCGTGGCATCCACGATGCGCGCCCGGAAGATATCACACAACTGCGCCACTTCACCGCGTGATGAGCTGTCCACCCGCACCTTGACCAGCGCCAGGTCGCGACTCACATCCGGGACGTTGGTCACCACTTCAACCTGGATGACGTTGACCAGCTTGTACAGTTGGTTCTTGACCTGTTCGGCATCTGCATCTACGACAATCGTCATGCGTGACATTGCCGGGTTTTCGGTACGGCCCACCGTCAAACTGTCGATGTTAAAATTACGCCGCCGGAACAGGCTTGCCACCCGGTTCAACACACCGGGCTTGTTTTCAACCAGAGCCACCAGGGTATGTTTCATGTCGTGTTTGTCTCCTGACTCAAATCGCGTTGCTTGAGGAAGTCGGGCGGCGAATCATGTTGTGAAGATCGGCACCCGACGGCACCATCGGGTAAACAATGTCATGCCGCTCGACCGAAAAATCAATCAGAACCGGGCCGTCGGTCACGGAATTGGCCCACTCAATCGCCGGAATCACATCTTCACGCCGGGTAACGCGCCGTGCCGGAATGCCGTATGCATCCGCCAACTTGACAAAATCAGGGCTGAGCATCGGCGTGGCACTGTAACGCTCCTCGTAGAAAAACTCCTGCCACTGGCGCACCATTCCCAGAAAGCCGTTGTTGATGATGGCGATCTTGATCGGCACACGCTCTTGCACGGCAGTGCCTAGCTCGGTGATTGTCATCTGGAAACCACCATCACCGACAATGGCCCACACGTTGTCGCTTTTCAGGCCCATTGCCGCGCCGATGGCAGCGGGCATGCCGTACCCCATCGTGCCCAGGCCGCCGGACGTGATCAGCGTGCTGGGGCGTTCATGCGGGTAATACTGCGCTTCCCACATCTGGTGTTGGCCCACATCCGTGACCACCACCGCGTTACCGCCGGTCGCCTTCCACATATCGTGGATGACGTGCGCCGCGAACAACCGGTCACCCACGTCCTGGTGCACGATATCACGCTCGTCGGCGTCTTCCATCCAGTCGCGAATTTGAGCCAGCCAGCCCTTATGCTCGTGCGGCTGAACCATCGGCAGCAGTTGCCCCAAAACGGTTTTCAGATCGCCGACAATCGGCACGTCGGCATGGACGTTTTTATGAATCTCCGACGAGTCGATATCAACATGGATTTTTTTGGCGTAGGGCGCGTAGGTCTTCAAATTGCCGGTAACCCGGTCGTCAAAACGCATCCCAAAAGCCAGCAGCAGGTCGGCATTCTGGATCGCCAGGTTGGCGTACCCGGTGCCGTGCATACCCATCATGCCCAGCGACAGCGGGTGACTCTCCGGCATCCCGCCTTTACCCAGCAGCGTCAATGTAAAGGGCGTTTGTGTCATCTCGGCGAATTCCAACACTTCCCGTGTCGCGCCGGACATCACGATGCCATGCCCAGCCAGGATAACCGGGCGCTCAGCTTCTTCGATCAGGCGCAGCGCGGCTTCGAGTTCTTCCTGGGTAGCCCTCTGCGGGGGCTGGTAACCCGGCAGGATGATCTCTTCTTCGGGATATACAAACTCCGTCGTGGCGTTTTGCACGTCCTTAGGTATGTCAATCAGCACCGGACCGGGCCGCCCGGTCCGCGCGATATGGAACGCCTCCCGGATGGTATAGGCCAGCTCATCCACGTCATAGACAAGATAGTTATGCTTGGTCACAGGCAGCGAAATGCCCGTTACATCCACTTCTTGAAAAGCGTCACTGCCAATGAAAGCCGACGCGACCTGCCCGGTGATGCACACAATCGGGGATGAGTCCATCATCGCCGTAGCGATGCCGGTGATGAGGTTAGTCGCGCCTGGTCCGGACGTGGCAATTGCCACGCCAACCTTGCCCGTCGCACGGGCGTAACCGTCAGCCATGTGCGCCGCACCCTGTTCGTGGCGGGTCAGCACGTGACGGATCTGTGGATACTTGGTCATGGCGTCGTAGGTAGGCAAAATCGCCCCGCCAGGGTACCCGAACATCAAATCCACGCCTTCACGCAGCAGGCATTCCATGATAATTTCAGCGCCGGTCAGTTTCACGATGTCTCTCTCCTTGTAACGTCCTTGTCTGGGGTGGTTCGTCGTCTACCCGGTGTTATTTGCCGGCCCGGTGCTCTTCACCGGCCCGGTGCCCTTCACCGACCTTCATAGCTGCGAACAAGGCCATCGCTGACGCTGACCGCACGTACAGGCGTCATCCACTGGAACCGGTCGGGTGCCCGCCCCGCCGTGATATCGAAAAATTCGCGCTGGATACGTTCGGTCACTGGGCCGCGCGTGCCCTCACCAACCGGTACCCGGTCAACCGACCGGACCGGCGTCACTTCGGCTGCCGTGCCGGTGAAGAACATTTCGTCGGCGGTGTACAACATTTCGCGGGCGATCAACTGCTCGCGCACCTCGTAGCCGAGATCGCGGGCCAGTTCGACCACACACGCACGCGTCACACCGCCCAATATCGACGCAGCCAGCGGCGGGGTGAACAGCACGTTGTCGAACACGACAAAGATATTCTCGCCCGCGCCTTCGCTGACATACCCGTTCACGTCCAGCGCGATTCCTTCATGGAAACCGTTATCTTTCGCTTCCATCGTGATAAGCTGGCTGTTGATGTACTGCCCGCCGATCTTCGCCATCGCGGGCAGCGTGTCGGGGGCCATACGCCGCCACGAGCTGACCATGACGTCAACGCCCTGCTCAATCGCTTCCGCGCCCAGGTAACGCCCCCACTCCATCGTGAAAATAACGACGTCCGTCGGGCAGGCGCGCCCATCGACGCCGATCTGCTCGACGCCCCGGAATACCAGCGGGCGAATGTAACAACTCTCGTGCCGGTTGCGGGTGACGATCTCAACAATGGCCGTGCTGATCTGCTCCGGCGAAAACGGCACGCTAATGCGCGCGATCTTGCACGAATTGAACAGGCGGCGAACATGTGGCTCTAACCCCAACACTGCCGGACCATCCGGCGTGCTGTAGGCGCGTATCCCTTCAAAAACGCTCGATCCGTAGTGCAAGGCATGGGCGCTGACGTGAACTGTCGCGTCGTCCCAGGCGACCCACTCGCCATTCTGCCAGATCCAATCTGATTTCTGCATTGGCATCGTCTTCTATCTCCTCAATAGTGTTTCCTGCGTTGACGATTGAAGGTTGGTTGTCATGTGATCAATCCAGAAATACCGCCCCGGTGCTGGCGCTGCTTGCCAGCCGCGCATATCGCCGCAACCAGCGACTGGGAATCTCGGCCTCAAAGGGAGGCAGCGCATCCAGACGCCGCTGAAGCTCTGCCGGGTCTATCGCCAGGTCCAGCGTGCGCCGGTCCAGGTCGATGTCGATCAGGTCGCCATCCTGGACCGCTGCCAGCGGCCCGCGTGCTGCCGCTTCGGGGCTGACGTGCCCAATCGAGAAACCGCGACTGCCACCGGAAAAACGCCCGTCGGTGATCAGCGCCACGCTGTCGCCCAGGCCCATACCCTGAATCTGAGCCGTGGGACCCAGCATTTCCTGCATACCCGGCCCACCGCGCGGCCCTTCATAGCGGATCACAACCACGTCCCCCGCCTGAACTTCGCCGTTGAGGATGCCTACCGAGGCGGCTTCCTCGCTTTCGTAAACACACGCCGGTCCGCGATGGTGGTGCAGCATGGCTTCGGGCACCGCGCCAATCTTGATCACGGCACCCTCCGGAGCCAAACTCCCAAACAGGATCGCCAGCCCCCCGGTTTCACGGTACGGGTCGTCAAGCGGGCGGATCACCTCGTGGTCGGTAATGACCGTACCAGCAATATTCTCGCCTAGCGTATGGCCGGTGACGGTCATCCGATCCAGGTGCAGCGCGCCATCCCGCCGGGAGATTTCCTTGAGGATCGCTGGCACGCCGCCCGCGCGGTGGACGTCTTCCATGTGCCAGTGAGACGCAGGGCTGACTTTGCAGATATGCGGCACACGCTCAGCTACCTGGTTGATCCGTTCGAGCGGGTACTCGACCCCGGCTTCGTAGGCCAACGCCAGCGTGTGCAGCACGGTGTTGGTGCTGCCGCCCATCGCCATATCCAGCGCAAACGCATCGTCGATCGCTTCCGGAGTAACAATTTGGCGCGGCGTCAGGTTCCTGTCTATCAGAACCATGAGCTGTCGCGCCGCTTGCTGCGCCAGTGCGATGCGTTCAGGAGTTTCTGCCAGGGCTGATCCGTTAAAGGGTAGTGCCAACCCCAGCGCCTCCATCAGGCAGTTCATCGAGTTGGCGGTGAACATGCCCGCACACGAGCCGCACGAGGGACACGCATAATCTTCCAGCGTTTTCAGCTCGGTTTCATCGATCTTACCGGCGCTGTAGGCCCCTACACCCTCGAACACGCTGATCAGGTCCACTGTGCGCCCGTCCGGCGTCTTTCCAGCGGGCATCGGCCCGCCGCTGACAAAGATGGTCGGAATATCGACGCGCATCGCGCCCATCAACATGCCGGGCACGATCTTGTCGCAGTTGGGAATACAGATCATGCCGTCGAAAGCGTGCGCCGTGATCATCGTCTCCACACAGTCTGCGATCAGTTCGCGGCTGGGCAGCGAAAAATTCATGCCGGCATGGCCCATCGCGATGCCGTCGTCAACGCCAATCGTGTTGAATTCAAACGGCACGCCGCCCGCCTCGCGTATCGCCTGTTTGATGACCTGCCCGAAACGCTGCAAATGAACGTGGCCTGGAATTATGTCCACATACGAGTTCACGACGGCGATAAAGGGTTTACCCATATCGGCATCGGTAACACCGGTCGCCTTTAGCAGGCTGCGATGTGGGGCTCGTTCAAAACCTTTTTTGATTCGATCTGAGCGCATTGTCTGCCTCTTAACTGGTGTGCTATCCTGCTCACGAAACGAAAAAGCCGCCCCTGGGTTGGGGCGGCTTCTGGCACCTTCCGGTTTGCTCTGTGACCCTTTAGCGCTGCTCGTTCTCACGTTGCGCCGGGGCAGGCACCGTCCCAACCCGTCTCACCTCCTTCTCTACGACGAGAAGGAGGCCAAGAATAACGATAAGGATTAGAGCCAGGGTGTCGAACAGTGCCTTAGTCATAGTTTTCGCCCAAAAACACGGCCTAACAAAAAAGCCTCCCATCGGTTGGGAGGCTCCTGATTACCTGATGGCCCGCGTAACTAGGCCCTCCCAACCGCAAATTCCCCGCCAATAATGACGAGGAGAACAATAACAAGGAGGACACTCAAACGACGGATATTCATGCGGACCTTTGAAAGTTACCTCTGGCACAACATGCGCCTGTGTATGTTTAAGACTTTAAACCCAACGCCCGGTCAGTGTCAAGGGCAATATGCTTAATAACCGGCTAATCATGTGGTCAAAATGCACAAATTTGACGATTGTCTCCGATTCGTGACTGCGGCAGCGTGATCTGTTACGAGTCGCTGCATCAACCGGTGCGCCACGCCAACAATCGACGCGTCAACTTTAATTGACGCATCAAATTTGGTTAAATAAACCATGCAACTTGGGCCAGAACGGGCTATTATTACCGATTCAGCTAGCACAACCTCGCTTGAAGGAAAGGAAGCCGGATCATGGACCCGATTAAAAAAGTCGTTCTTGCATACAGCGGCGGGCTGGATACGTCGATTATCGTGCCCTGGCTGCGCAACAATTACCACTGCGAAGTCATTTGTTTCTGCGCCGACTTGGGCCAGGCTGAAGAACTGGATGGGCTGGAAGAAAAAGCCCTGAAAACCGGCGCGAGTAAGCTCATCATCCGCGACCTGCGCGATGAGTTCTTGCGTGACTTTGTGTTCCCGACCATGCAGGCCGGGGCGGTCTACGAGCGCGTGTACCTGCTTGGCACGTCGTTCGCGCGCCCGCTGATTGCCAAGCACCTCGTCGAGATCGCGGAAGCGGAAGACGCGCAGGCTATCGCGCATGGCTGCACCGGGAAGGGTAACGATCAGGTGCGCTTTGAACTAACCGCGATGGCGCTGAATCCCAAACTCCAGGTGATCGCTCCCTGGCGCGAATGGGATATCCGCAGCCGCGAAGACGCGCTCGAATATGCCGAAGAATATCATGTGCCGGTGACGTCTACGTTAAAAAGCATCTACAGCCGCGATCGCAACCTCTTTCACATGAGCCACGAGGGCGGCCCGCTCGAAAACCCCTGGAACGAACCGGTGGAAGACATGTACACGCTCACCAACAGCCCGGAGGAAGCGCCCGACGAACCACGCTACGTTGAGATCGGGTTCGAGAAGGGCATACCCGTGTCACTCGACGGCGAAACGTTGGACCCGGTGCCGCTGTTCTCCCGGTTGAATGAGCTGGGTGCGGTCAACGGCATTGGCCGCGTGGACATGGTCGAAAACCGGCTGGTCGGCATGAAGAGTCGCGGCGTCTACGAGACTCCCGGCGGCACGATCCTGCGCGCCGCACACCAGGCGCTTGAAAGCCTGTGCCTGGATAAACAGACCATGCACTACAAGGATTTTATCGCGGTGAAATATGCCGAACTGGTCTATAACGGCATGTGGTATACGCGGCTGCGCGAAGCCCTGGACGCTTTCGTGCAGGAAACGCAGCAGACCGTGACCGGCACGGTACGTCTTAAGCTCTACAAAGGGAATACGATCATCGCCGGGCGCAAGAGTCCGTTCAGCCTGTACCGCGAAGATTACGCCTCGTTCGGCCACATGGACATCTACGATCAGACCGACGCGAAGGGCTTCATCCACATGATCGGCCTGCCGATGAAAGTGGACGCCATGCTGAGCATCGACGGAACCGGCAAGAGCCGCTATCGCCAGCCGGATTATACGCGCTTCAAGCGAGACTAAC
>CAYMTN010000006.1:0-50382 GCA_964393335.1 uncultured Anaerolineaceae bacterium | reverse complement strand
GGGCAGGCATGGATTATCCAGGGAAATACGGCGAACCTCAACCCGTTGACCGAGGATGGTTTTCTCGATGGTCGCGTATTTGAGTTATCGCAAAGTGGCCGCCAACTGTTGTATACGCGCAGCACGGCAGATGAAGACGATCCTGAGTTTTCCAACGAGTTGTGGGCAATACTGGATACTATCGCGAGTTTTCCCAGGGCAGTGCAGCTCGTGCCTGAAGATGTACGTTCGGCCCAGTGGGTGCCCGGCCAGCCCCCGTACACGGTGAGTTATTCGACGGCGGACCCGATTCCGAATGGCGCAGGCTGGCGGGCGTACAACGATCTGTATCTGATGCAGCTTGATCCGGAGAGCGGCGTATCGCTGGCCGAGGGGTTCCGCGAGGTGATCTCGACCAACTCGATCGGTTCGTATTCGTACTGGGGCCGTCGGTTCAAATGGTCGCCGGATGGCGCTCATCTTGGCTGGGCCAACGCGGATAGCATCGGCGTGGTGGACCTGGAAAAAGGCGACTTTGTTACACTTCTGACTTTCCCGGAATACGCGCCCCTGCTCGAACGCCCCGGCGGTGCGATTTGGGTGCCAGATCTGTCCTGGTCGGACGACGGGCACCTGATCGCTACTGTGCATGGCAAGCCGTATGCGGACGAAGACCCGGAAGACAGCATCATCTTTGATACGGCGGTGACGGACCTTGATTCCGGCTTGCAGATCGATCCGTTTATACCGCTGGTTGGCATCTGGTCTTCGATTGCGTATTCGCCGCTGGTAACCGGGCCGGATGGCAACCCGACGTATTCCATCGCTTATTTGAAGGCACGCAACCCGCTCAACAGCCCTGGCACCGACTATGATCTGTGGGTGGCTGACCGCGATGGCAGCAACGCGCGAAAGGTATTTCCCGATTCTGACAAACCGGGACTACGGCTGCCCGATCCTGAAAACGGCATCGCGTGGAGTCCGATGGGCCGCCAGATCGCGCTGATTCACCAGGGCAACCTGTGGATTATCGACGTCAAGTCGGGGCAGGCGTACCCCATCACCAACGATGGGCAGGCATCTCGTCCGAGGTGGTCACGCTCCCGATGATCAAAAAGTGGTTGTTGTGGTGGGGCTGTATCGCGTTGGTGCTGGGCAGCCTGGTCGGCGCGTGGGTGAAGGTGGACCGCCGCGCCTACGCTGTGCGCGGCTGGGCTGACGCGACACGCACGCTTGATCTGCCGTACCGGCTGCCGCTGGGCGGCGTCAACGTAGACCTGACACAGTATTCGCCGGACGTTTTGACACGTGAGCTGGACCGCATCGCCGCCGCCGGATTCATCTGGGTACGCCAGCCGTTTTTGTGGGCCGAGATCGAGCCGGAGCGCGGCGTTTATACGTGGGAACCGCTTGACGTCATCGTCGCAGCAGTTGACGCGCACCCGTCGTTGCAGCTTGTAGCCGTGCTGGATGGTACCCCTGCCTGGGCGCGCCACGCGCTGGCCCCGGACCATCCTTTTGCCCCGCCCGCCAGCGTCGGCGATTACGCCGCATTTGCGCGGGCCGTCGCCGGACGATACGCTGCGTCGATCACGTATTACCAGATCTGGGATGAGCCGAATATCAAGTCGCACTGGGGCAACCTCGACCCGCGACCGGCGCACTATGTCGCCATGTTGCGCGAAGCATACACCGCAATCCATGCCGTCGATGCTGACGCGAGTGTGATTGCGGCGGCGCTGGCACCCACCGTCGAAACCGGGCCGGAGAATCTCAGTGACCTGCTGTTTCTGCGCGCGATCTACGATCAGGGTGGGGGCGGCTATTTTGATGCGGCTGCCGGGAAGCCCTACGGGTTCAATGACTCACCCACCGACCGCCGGGTCGATGAGCGGGTGCTCAACTTTTCGCGCCTGATCCTGCTGCGCGAGGAAATGGTCCGGCGGGGAGATGGTACCAAACCGCTGTGGGGCAGCAACTTTGGGTGGAATCACCTGCCGGATGGCTGGACCGGCCCGCCGTCGATCTGGGGCAGCGTGTCGGCAGAGGAACAGGCCCGCTATACGCGCGAAGCCTATACGCGCGCCCGCACCGAATGGCCCTGGGTGGGCGGCTTGATCGTCCAGCATTGGATGCCGGATGCGCCCCCGGACGATCCCGTACAGGGGTTTGCCATCGCCCCGGTGATCGACGATTGGCTGGCGGCAGGTGATCTGTTTGTCAGCGATGGGCTGGTGCCCGGCCTGTATCCCGCGCAGAATCCGTACACCACGTATTCAGGGAACTGGCAGTTCGGCGAGCTTGGCGCGGACGCCGTCGTGAGCGAGTCCGAGCCGATCACGGCAGATACCGAGAACCGCATTTCCGTCCAGTTCAGTGGAACGGCATTCGCGCTGCCCGTACGCCGTGACGACTACCTGGCGTATTTGACCGTGTTGGTCGATGGGCAGCCAGCCAACAAACTGCCGCGCAACCGTCAGCGTGACGCCTTCATCATCCTGACATCACCGCAGCGCACGCCCGATCTCAGCCTGATCCGCGTGGCGGACGGGCTGCGTAACGGTGTTCATACGGCGGAAATCATCCAACGTCCGAGCCAGGGCGATGATCGCTGGCCGATTGCCGGGTTTGCGGTGGCGACACCGCCGGATACCGGACCCTACACACGCGCCTTGATCGCCTGCGGCGTGATCGCGGGGCTGGCGCTGCTGGGGGCGGTTGTGATCGGGTGGCGGTTGCCCTGGGCGCGGTTGCAGGTCCCGGCCTGGCCCACGTTTCGCCAGTTCTTGGAGTGGCTGCTCGGTCTGTTTGCGTCGTGTGTGGTGCTGTTGGGCGCGTTGATGACGTTTGGCGAAACGATCCCCTCGCTGCTGCGGCGGGATCAACCGGCGTTGGCGATCACTGTGGTCACGGCAGGGATCGCGTCTCTGTCACCCGTGTTTATTGTGACGCTGCTGGCGCTGGGCGTGCTGTTCGTGTTGATTTATAACCGCCCGCTGCTGGGCATCATGCTGGTGATCTTCTGGTCGGCATTTTTTCTCTCTACGCTGGACTTGCTGTTCAGCGCGTTTGCGACGGTCGAAGTGTATTTCGGGCTGACGGTCGCTGCCCTGGTGGCGCATGGCCTTGTCAGGTGGGCGCAGCGCCGGAATCGATCGGGTGACGTGACCAGCCCGCCGGTTCGCCTGACGCGCCTTGATTGGCTCGTGCTGGCCTTTGCGGCGCTGGCGATTGTCTCCCTGGCCTGGTCCACGTTCTGGTCGCCAGCGGTGCGCCAGCTTCGCGTCGTTGTGTTGGAGCCGGTCACGTTTTATTTTCTGCTGCGTTTGATGCATCTGGAGCGGCGGGACTGGCTCTGGCTGGTGGATACGCTGCTGTTTACCGGCGGCGCGATTGCGGTCGTCGGGCTGTACCTGTACGTCACCGGCGAGTCGGTTGTCGAAGCGGAAGACGGCGCGCGTCGTTTGATCAGCGTTTACGGATCGCCAAACGGCGTTGGTCTGTACCTGGGGCGCTGCCTGCCGTTTGCGCTGGCGTATGTCCTGCTCTCGCCACGCGGATCGTGGCGCTGGTTGTACGGAGCGGCCAGCGGCGCGGTGATGCTGCTGGCAGTGCTGCTCAGCCAGAGCCGGGGCGCAATCCTTTTAGGACTGCCCGCCGCGCTGGTGGTGCTACTGATCATGTGGCGCGGGCGGCAGGCGTTGGTGCCGGTAATCCTGGCCGTCGTCGGGATCGCCATCCTCATGATTCCGCTGGCACTGGCGCTGCCGCGACTATCCGATTTGTTTGGCAACACGGCGATCTTCCGCCAGCATTTGTGGACCAGCTCGCTGCGCCTGATCCGCGAAAAGCCGCTGACTGGCGTGGGACTGGACCAGTTTTTGTACTGGTACCGCAGCCGGTATTTGCTGCCGGAAGCCTGGGCGGAGCCGGACCTTTCGATCCCGCATACGATTGTGCTCAACTACTGGGTCAACCTGGGTGTGTTGGGCGTCGTGCTGGCGGCAGCGCTGCAGGGCCTGTTCTGGCGTATGGTGTGGCAGGTGCGCCAGCGCGTGGTGGCACGTGGCACGTACGCGGGTGATCCGGTGGCGCTGGCGCTGGTGCTGGGGCTGGCTGGGAGCATGGCCGATTTTCTGGCGCACGGCCTGGTTGACGTGAGTTATTTTGCCATCAACCTCGCGTTTGTGTTTTTCCTGTCGCTGGCGCTGGCGCAGTGGTTGGCGCTGCATCCTGCCGGGGCGCTTGCTCAAAACATGGACTGATGGTGTAATCCTCTACAATGCTCAGTGAAGGAGGCTGCATCATGAAAACCGTTATCAACGGCGTGACGGTTGAGCTTGTTCAGGGCGATATCACCGATCTGGACACGGATGCGATTGTGAATGCGGCGAATACGCAGCTTATCCTTGGGACGGGCGTCGCCGGGGCCATCCGCAGCAAAGGAGGCCCCTCGATTCAGGATGAATGCCTGGCAATCGGCTACTGCGAAGTGGGCAGCGCCGTCATCACTGGCGCGGGGAGTCTCAAAGCGCGCCATGTGATTCACGCGGTTGGGCCGCGCATGGGTGAGGGCAGCGAAGCAGGCAAACTGGCAAAGGCCGTGCGAGCCAGTCTTGGCCTGGCCGAACGCGAGGGATTGTGCAGCATCGCGCTGCCGGCCATTTCGACAGGCGTTTTCGGTTATCCGCTCGAAGGCTGCGCAGACGTAATGCTGCGTGTGATCTTTGACTATACGTTTGAAGACCTCGAAAACCTCGAACACGTGATCGTGTGTCTGTACGATGATCGCGCATTTGGTGTTTTTTCCGCCGAGTTCCAGAAGAAACTACAAGAATTAGAAAACGAGTAGCCGGACAGCATCAGGTAGCCAGCGGTCGATCGCCGCGATTCCAGACTTGGCGTGTTTCCGTTTTGTGGTACACTTCGCCTGTTTTTGTTCATTTCCGGCAACCAAAGGTTGTGGTGTCATTATGCGAGTTTTGATCACAGGAGCCGCAGGTTTTTTAGGCTCCCACCTGTGCGAGCGATTCCTGGCTGAGGGACACCGCGTCATCGGCATGGATAACCTGTTGACGGGCAAAACCGACAACATCGCCCACCTGGCAGGCAACGAAGATTTCACGTTCATCAAGTATGACGTCACGCACTACATTTACATCGAGGGTAATCTGGATGCCGTACTGCATTTCGCGTCACCGGCCAGCCCGATCGACTACCTGATGTACCCCATTCAGACGCTCAAAGTCGGGGCGCTGGGGACTCATAACGCGCTGGGTGTCGCCAAAGACAAAAAAGCGCGTTTTTTATTGGCTTCAACGTCGGAGATTTACGGCGATCCCCTGGTACATCCCCAAACGGAAGAGTACGCCGGAAACGTGGATACGATTGGGCCGCGCGGCGTTTACGACGAAGCCAAACGTTTTGCCGAAGCGATAACGATGGCTTATCACCGGGCGCACGACGTCGATACCCGGATCGTGCGTATTTTTAACACGTACGGTCCCCGTATGCGGCTCGATGACGGTCGTGTGGTCCCGAATTTCATCGGGCAGGCACTGCGTCACGAGGCCCTGACAGTCTACGGCGACGGATCGCAGACGCGCAGTTTCTGTTATGTCAGCGATCAGGTTGAGGGCATTTATCGATTGCTGATGAGCGACTACGATGATCCGGTCAATATCGGCAATCCGACCGAATTGAGCATTCTGGAGTTGGCGCAGGTGGTCAATGATATGACTGGTAATCCGGCGGGTATTGTCACCAAAACGGACGAGCGTATCAAGGGCGATCCGCAGACGCGCCAGCCGGATATTACCCGCGCGCGCCGTGTATTGGGGTGGGAGCCTTTGGTAGACCTGCAAACCGGCCTGCGCCGCACCATCGAGTACTTTCAAGGTCGCGTCTGATGCGTGTGCTGTCCGGTCACCGATCCAATACGCAAAACGCGGCGTGGGCAGGGCTGGCGGTTCTGGCGGGCCTGTGGGTGGCGCGTGTGCCGGTGCTGGTGGCGGGCGGCGGGTTGGTGCTGGCGGCGTTGGGCCTGCTGGTGATTGTCGAACCCGCCCTTGCACTGGTGCTGATGTTGGGCGTCGCGCCCCTGAAGACGCTGTTCGCCACCGAAGCGCCTGTCGCGCTCCCAGCGGATATTGGGCAGATCAGTTTTGCGCTGGCCGTCTTCGCGTGGATGGTCTGGCGCGTTATCACGCGGCGATGGGTGCCCCTGCCGCGCAGCCGCGTGCTGGCAGCGGTCATCGGCATCATGGTCGCGTTCAGCCCGTCGTTATTTGCGGCAGCCTCGACCGGGGCATGGTTATCCGAGTTTCTGAAGTGGATTGAAATCGCACTATTGGTCGTCATCGTGCTCGATCTGGGACGGGATCGCTGGTCCTGGGCGGCGGCTGGCATTGTGGTAGCGGCGGCGCTACAAGCGTTGATCGGCGTGTACGAGTACCTGGGCGGGTCGGGTGCGCCGCACTTGTGGATCGCGAATTTCCAGCATTTCCGTGCGTTTGGCACGTTTGGACAGCCGAATCCGTTCAGTGCATTTATGGGGCTGTCGCTGCCGCTGGCGCTGGGGTTGGCCTGGGGTCACGCCGTGCGTGTAGGGCGAATCTGGCGCGAACGCGGCGGTTTGCTGCCGCTTGCCGCGTGGTGGGAACCCGGCATCCTGGCGGCTGCATATGGCCTGGGCGGATTGCTGCTGTTCGTCGGTTTGATCGTCTCGTGGGGGCGCGGCGCGTGGTTAGGTTTTGGCGCGGCGGGCGTTGTGATGGTATTCTTTGCTCCACGCCGCCGCTGGCAAGGGGTGGCGCTGTTGGCCGCGGGCGGCGGGTTGGTTGGGGCGCTGTGGCTGGCGGGTCATGTCCCGGCCAGCATCCAACAGCGCATTGACAGCGCGCTGACCGAGTTCATCGGGTTTCGGGACGTGCGCGGCGTGCCGATCAACGACGAGAATTTTGCCATTGTCGAGCGTCTGGCGCACTGGCAAGCCGCTATTAACATGGCAGACGCTCATCCCTTCATCGGGGTGGGGTTGGGCAACTACGAGGCTGCCTACCCGATCTACCGGGTACCCAGTTGGCCGAGGCCGCTAGGGCATGCTCACAACGACTATCTGAACGTGCTGGCTGAAACCGGCATCGTAGGGCTGGCCGGTTATGTGACGGCATGGATGGCGCTGGTGTATTGGACATTGCGCGCATTACGGCAGCCTGATCCCGTGATGCGCGGTTTGGTGTTGGGTTTATTAGGGGCCTGGACTCATCTGGCAGTCCACAGTTTTGTGGATAAACTATACGTTAACAATCTTTTCTTGCATATCGGCGTCATGATAGGCCTGCTGGCCGTGGCCTATCATCAGTATGAATCGGCAACAGTGGAACGTGAGCATGGTATCTTCTAAGTCTTCACAAGTCGCGCCCAAACGTGCGGCGACATCTTACATTGCCTATCCCTTCACATGGTTGAACCAGATGATCCTGGGAATCAGCCTGCGGGTAGGGGGTGCCAAGGCCAAAGAAGTCGAGCGGTTCTTGAAATTCGCTGCGGTGGGAATCGTCGGTGCGGTCATCGATTTTGGCGTGCTTAACCTGCTGCAAACGACGATCCTGCGGCCTGAAGATTCGAACGTAACGGCGAAGGTGGCGCTGGCAACCGGGACGGCGTTTATCTCGGCGGTGTGCAGCAATTTCGTGTGGAATCGTTATTGGACGTATCCCGACTCGCGCACTCGTTCGATCCGGCAGCAGTGGACGCTGTTTTTTGTGGTCAGTCTGGCGGGGTTGATCTTCCGCCTGTTGTGGGTGCGGCTGCTCTTTAGCCCGTTTGGCGATATTGGCACCGACGCGCTGCAATCACTGGGGGCAGTGGCAAATATCACAGAAACAGGGACGACCCGTCTCGGGACGAATATCGCACAGTTTTTTGCCGTTTGGATCGTGATGATTTGGAATTTTTTCGTGAATCGTTATTGGACCTATAACGATGTGGAGTGAGGCTGATGGCTGAGCGTATTCTGATTGTAGATGACGACCCGTTGCTGTGTAATTTGCTCCGTATGGCGCTGGGTCGTGAAGGTTTTGAAACGATAGAAACGTATTCCGGGGATGATGCCCTGAACTACCTGAGCGATCAGAAGGTGGACCTGGTCCTGCTGGACGTGATGATGGCCGATGTCAACGGCTTCGACGTGCTGCGCCGCCTGAAGAACGACGAACGATTGGCGCAGATTCCGGTCATATTTTTGACGGCCCGCGTGGACGCTATCAGCCAGCAGACCGGGATGGATATCGGCGCGATAGAGTACCTGACCAAACCAATCACGCCCGAAGTGCTGATCGAGCGCATCCGGTCCGTGTTGGATTCTCAGGCGTAGTTTGTCCAGGTCATGCCAATCGTCGGGATTGATTACACCGCTGCTTACGAACAGGGGGCGGGTATTGGGCGTTATGTGCGCGAGTTGATGCGTGCGCTGGCAGCCGCAGATGACCGTACCTCATACCGCTTGTTTGTAGCCGGGGCGTCACGTGCCGCGCTGCCGCCCGTTCCCGGCCCGAATTTTCGCTGGTGTCTCACCCGCATTACCCCTCGCTGGTTTGCCCGTCTGTGGTACCGCCTGCAACTGCCGCTGCCCGTCGAAGCGTTCACCGGACGGGTTGCGCTCTACCACGCCACCGATTTCACGCTGCCGCCTACGCTGCCTGGCACGCGCACCCTGCTAACCGTACACGACCTGTCGTTTGTGCGCGCACCGGAAGCGACAACCCCGGTGCTAAAAGCCTATCTGGATGTAGTTGTGCCCCGGTCGGTACGGCGCGCGACGCACGTTCTGGCCGATTCGCAGGCCACGAGAGACGATCTGGTCGAATTGTACGGCACCGAACCGGACAAAATCACCGTGTTGTTGGGCGGTGTGAATCCGGGGTTTGTCCCTGTCACGGAGCGGGACGCGCGCAAAGTGGTGCGCCGACGCTATAATATACCTGAACAGCCATATATTTTTTCGATTGGCACCGTGCAGCCGCGCAAGAATTACGCCCGGTTGATCGAAGCATTGGCGGCGTTGGGGCCGGATTACGGAGACGTGCACCTGGTGATCGCCGGGGGACGCGGCTGGCTCGAAGGACCGATTTATCGCGCCGTTGGCGAGTCTGGCCTGACAGACCGCGTGCATTTTATCGGATTCGCACGCGATGACGATCTGCCAGCGCTGTATTCTGAGGCGGCCTGCCTGGCGTATCCATCCCTGTACGAAGGGTTCGGCCTGCCGGTCGTGGAAGCGATGGCGTGCGGAACGCCGGTCGTGACCTCGAACCTGTCATCGATGCCGGAGATTGCCGGGGACGCGGCGCTGTTGATCGATCCGTATGATGTGGACGCGCTGGCGGATGCGATCCGCCGGTTAGTGTCTGATGAGGCGCTGCGTACCGAGCTGGTCGAGCGGGGCTTTGAGCAGGCCGCCTGTTTTACGTGGGAGCGTGCCGCCCAACAGCTTCGAGACGTATACCAGCGGCTGTTATCATCATAGAAAAACCCGATTCATTGAGGTGAGAAATGAGCAAGGACCCTAACAAACCCGTCTTTATCTTTGATACGTATGGCGATTGGCAGGCGACCAAATTCGGCGATTTTTTGTTCAGCACGCGTGGCGAATACCTGGCCTACCTGGAAGATGGCGAGGTGTATAAACGCGACGGCGAATGGTTGGGGCGTCTGAGCAAAGATGGGCGCATCTTACGCAAACGCACCGAACGCCGCCGCACGCTGCATCCCAATCCACCGTCCGCGCCGCCGAAGCCGGATAAACTGCCGCCGCGCGCGCCGCTGCCGCCGATGATGGCCGAATTGGATTTCAGCACGATCGACGTGTTGGAAGAAGAACCGGACATCTTCAAGCGCGTGTCTGATTTGCGCCCGGATATGGATTAACATCGTATGACTGGCGACGAACTAACGGGTCGTTGCGTCTCCGAGTCACGCGTGACACTCAGCACGTTGATGAATCCCGAACACGCGAACGTTTTTGGCAACGTGCACGGCGGCGTGATCATGAAACTCGTCGACGAGGCGGGCGGCCTGGCGGCGATGCGCCATTCGCGCTCGCCTGTGGTAACGGTTGCCATCGACTCGATGACGTTTGAGGAACCGATCTACGTCGGCAACATGGTTACACTCATGGCGGAGCTGACGTATACCGGGCGCACGTCGATGGAAGTGCGCGTATCGGTAGCCGCAGAAGATCCATTGAGCGGGTCGCGCGTGCACACCAACCTGGCGTATCTGGTGTACGTGGCGATTGACCGCCAGGGACGCCCGCACCCGGTCCCGCCGTTGTGTACCGAAACAGCCGAAGAGGAGCTGCGTTTTAAGCAGGCGCAGGAGCGCCAGGTTGAGCGCAAACGCCGCCACCAGCGGGAGCGGGACCTGGACGCACAACACCCTGAATCGGACGCAGAAACATGAGGATGGCATGATGTCGGACTCGTTACCCGATCTGAGCGGAGGCGCGGCCCGTTCACGGTTGCTCGAAATGTTGAGCGACAGTGGGGCGCGGCGCGTACTGCGCGATCCGTCCCCTGACCTGGGCATTGCCGAACACCTGCCGTTTCCGTTCCTGGCGATAGTCGGCCAGCTTGAGATGCGCACGGCGCTGCTGCTGGCGATCATCAACCCGGCAGTCGGCGGCGTGCTGCTGATCGGCCCGCGCGGCACCGGCAAAACGACGTGCGTGCGCAGCCTGACCGACCTCCTGCCCTACATCGAAGTCAGTTTGTGCCCGGAAGGCTGCTTGCCGTCCGACCTCGATCAAGACGGCGGCCCGGACGTCTGCCCGGAGTGCCGCGCCAAGCTGGCTGCCGGTGAGCCGATCTCACGCTATGAAACGGTCAAACTGGTTGAACTGCCGCTCAATGCGCGCCTTGAAGATGTGGTCGGCGGCGTGAATGAACGCATCGCCGTGCAGCAGGGGCGTATCCGCCTGGAACTCGGCATTTTGGGACATGCCGATCAAAACCTGCTGTATATCGACGAAGTGAACCTGCTGGATGATCTGATCGTGGATGCCATCCTCGACGCTGCCGCGCAGGGCAGTTACACCGTGCGGCGGGGCGCGATGGCGGGCACCTACCGCTCGCGGTTTGTGCTGATCGGGTCGATGAACCCCGAGGAAGGCCGGTTACGCCCGCAGATCATGGATCGATTTGGGCTGCGGGTGCCGGTGCAGGGCTTGAGCGCGCGTGACGCGCGGCTGGAAGTGTATGCGCGCGTGCGCCGGTACCAATCCCACCGCCGCCGGTTTTTGGCTGAATGGGCGGCGTTGACTGCTGCCGCGCGCGATGAGATCGCGTGGGCGCGCGAACTGCTCAAGGAGACGACATTGAGCGCCGAGGCGGTTGACACCGGGCTGGCGTTGGTGCAGGGGCTTGAGATCGATTCGCACCGTGCTGAATATGCGATGTTTGAAGCGGCGCGCGCGTATGCGGCGGCTGATGGGCGCGATCTGGCCGATGTGGCGGATATCCGCGCGGTGGCCCCGATGGCGCTGCGCCAGCGTCGCAGCCAGTTCATGATGGACTTTTTCGCGCGCCAGTCGGAGGAAGACGCAACCATCCGCGAGCGGTTCGACCGGCTGGCAGCCGGTGGTGTGGATTAGGGATATGTTTGGATGACGGAAAAACGGCGCGGGTGGGTGATTCTTGTCTGTGTGCTGCTGGCGCTGATCTGTTATTACCGGCCCTGGTATACGCACAAGACGGCGGGTTTTACGATGCACGCGTTTGACCTGGCCGAGTTCGCCAGCCTGCACCCGGCGGTGCGCAGCAGTTCACCGCCAATGCTGGCAAGTTTTCTGCTGCGCGTGCCGCAGGTGGCGTTAGCAGCCGCGTTCGTTCTGCTGGCGAACGGCTGGCGCGATCCGCGCCTGCGCTGGGTACTGCGCGGAGTCGCGCTAACCCTGGCGCTGCGTTTCCTGCCGCCGAGCGATTTTTTCAGCAGCGCATCGGGTGATCCGAATTACCGGCAGATGGCGCTGCTAACCGGCCTGGGGCTGGTGACGATTGCAGTATCAGGTTTGCTGGTGCGTGCTCCCGTACGCTGGCAGCGGCGGTCGCAGGCGGTCGTGCTGGCAGCAGGTGCGGCGGCGGGCTGGATGGGAATCTCACGCACCAATACGTTGATGGATAATTTCGAGATCGACGTGGCACTGGGCTACGGCATCATCGGTTTCACGGTGGCGAGCGCGGTGGCGGTCGCAGCGGCGCTATGGCCGGCGTCCGGCCAGAAACGATTCCGCAGCAGGACGGCCTCCGCAGCCCCGGCGATGCCTGTGCAAGAATAAAAAAGGGCGGTTGACACATGTCAATCGCCTTCTTGCAGGTTGCCAGATTATGATCGGGCAGGGGTAAAACCGGGGCCTAGCCTTGCATCTCGTTTTCGATGTAGGAAATGGCGTCGCCTACGGTTTCGATCTTCTGAGCCTGTTCGTCGGAAATCTCACCACCGAACTCATCCTCAAAAGCCATGATCAACTCGACCAGGTCGAGCGAATCGGCTTCCAGGTCTTCGCGGAAACGCGCATCTGGCGTGACCTTTTCTTCATCAACACCCAACAGCTCGACAATGATGTTGGTCACGCGCTCCTGAGTTGTAGCCATTTAGCTTTCCTCCATAGTGTTATGTGGCTTGTACTAAGTTGCTTGGGTAGACTTGCAGCATGAACGCTGGTATTTTACCCTATGAATTCTACGCCGAACAGCTTTCTTCTGCTATATTCTGTTCGGATGGTAGAGTTTACACACTCTGACGGGCACTGTCCAGAGTGGTTTACATCACTAAGGAACACCACGTTATGCCAAAAGTTACGGATGCGTCCGTCACGGAGCGCCGCAAGGACGATCATATCCGCATCAACCTGGAAGAACAGGTGCAGTTCCCGCGTCTGACAACTGGCCTGGAGCGCTTGCGGTTCATGCACCAGGCCGTGCCGGAGCTCAATCTTGCCGACGTGAACACGCAGACCGTGTTTTTGGGTAAAACGCTCAACAGCCCGATCCTGATTTCCTCTATGACGGGCGGCACCGAACGCGCGCAGATGATCAACCGGACGCTGGCCGAAGCCGCCCAAAAGGCCAGAATCGCGATGGGGCTGGGGTCGCTGCGGGCTGTTCTGGAAGACTCCAGCCTGGCTGTAACGTACAATGTGCGTGCTATCGCGCCCGACATTTTGCTGTTCGCCAACCTGGGGGCCGTGCAGTTGAATTATGGGTATGGCGTGGACGAGTGCCGCCGCGCGATTGACCTGACTGAGGCCGATGCGCTGGTCCTGCACTTTAACGCGCTGCAAGAAGCCGTCCAGCCGGAAGGGAGCGGCAATTTTGCGGGACTGCTGCGGCGGGTTGAGGACGTCTGCCGCCAATTGGACGTGCCGGTGATTGCTAAAGAAGTCGGGTGGGGCTTCTCGGCGCAGGCGGCGCGGCAGTTGGCCGATACAGGCATCGCGGCGATTGACGTGGCCGGGTCAGGGGGCACATCCTGGAGCGAGGTGGAATATCACCGCGCGCCGACTGTCCACCATGCCAACGTGGCGCGTGCCTTTGCGGACTGGGGCATCCCGACGGCGGAAAGCATCCGCCACGTGCATGAAGCGGTACCGGACCTGCCCGTGATCGCCAGCGGCGGCCTGCGCAATGGCGTGGACATCGCCAAATGTATCGCGCTAGGGTCCGAACTGGGCGGGCTGGCCGGGCCGTTTTTGAAGGCGGCGGCTGCATCGCTCGATGTGGTGCAGCAGTTGATCTGGGAGCTTTCCACGCAGATTCGGATTGCCATGTTCGCCAGCGGGGCGGCAGATATCGCCGCGCTCAAGCAGACCCCATTGTATCCGGTTGAGCCGTGATACCGTACGGCTTACTGAATTCCCCCTAGCAGTGGTTCCGCTTCCTTGAGCGCGTCTCCGGCAGCACGCGCGGCCAGCCGTCCTTCGTTGATGATAGCCGGTGGCGGTGTAGGGCGTGCCTGGCTGCATTCCGCTTTCCACAAGTTCGCGGCGTGGTCCAAATCGATGGCAGCGCGACGCAGCGCGTCCGCCAGCGGTTCGTAGGCGCCGTCCCCGTCCGCGCGGATGCTGTCCGGGTTGGGCACGGATGGATAACTGCCACACTGCACCGATTGGCCCTCTGCCAACCCTTCCCAGATATCCGAGATGGCCCGGTACGATTCCACCAGGCTTTCATAGTCGCTCTGCAAGGCGATCAGCACAGGGGAGAGCGTCCCTTGATCGGGACCAGACGTGGCAGGCGTGCCAGCAGGCGGGGGATTGTCGGAATCTTTTCCGCAGGCAGCCAGGGTAACGAAAAAGACCATCAGAGCGGCCAGAATCAGGCGGCGCATAACGGGTACCTTCCTACACGAATTCTGCGAAAACGCGATTGCCCAATAGACGCCCGCGTTTTGTCAGCCGGACGCACCCGCTCGCAGTACGTTCGAGCAGGCTGTGCGCGAGCAAACGATCCAGTTCCTGCCCAAACGTCGACCACAGGTCGTAACCATAGCGCATTCGAAACGTGTCGGGCGAAATTCCTTCCTGGATCAGGCGCAGGCCCATGAACATCGTTTCGCTCATGTCGGTGCGTTCGTCGATAGTTTCAATTTCCTCGGCGGCGGCTGAGAGCGGGAAAGGCAGCGAGTCCGGCTGTGCCCCCAGCCGCTCGATGTACGCGGGCGGAAACAGCGCGTTCGCATACCGCATACCGGCTGCGCTGCCGTGCGCCCCGGCCCCGAATCCCAGGTAGGGCAGGTTGCGCCAGACGTGAACGTTGTGGCGGCAGGAATAACCGGGCCGCGCCCAATTGCTGATCTCATAGTGGACGTATCCCGCAGCAGCCAGCCGGTCGGATGCCCATTCGTACATGTCGGCGGCGAGGTCCGGATCAGGTGGCGGCAGTTTGCCCGCAGCCAGCCAGCGCTGCATAGGCGTGGCGTCTTCTATGCTCAGGCTGTACAATGAGATATGGGTGGGAGCCAGTCTGAGCGCGGCATCCAGGCTGGCACGCCACATAGACATGGTTTGACGCGGGTTTCCATAAATCAGGTCCAGGCTGATATTATCAAAACCAGCCATCCGAGCCAGCGCTACCGTTGCGCCCACATCGTCCAGACGATGCTGGCGCGCGAACAGCTTTAGCTCGCTGGCATGTGCGGATTGCATCCCGATGCTCAGGCGGTTAACCCCGATCTGGCGCAGCGACTTCAGTTGGTCCTGGGTGACCGTGCCAGGGTTCGCTTCGAGCGTGATCTCGGCATCCGGTGCGAGGGTGAAAACAGCAGCGGATGTATCCAACACGGCGGCGATTTCCGCTTCAGGCAGCAGGCTGGGCGTGCCTCCGCCAAAGTAGACGGTGTGTGCAGCGCGGCGATCATGCCCGCCGACCAGCTCAATTTCGCGTCGCAGCGCGTTCATGTACGGGGCGATCCAGGCCGGTTGGCCGGCATACGTGTTGAACGCGCAGTAGCTGCAACGTGTCCAGCAGAAAGGGACATGAACGTAGAGTGCAAGTTGGTGCTGTGGCGAAAGCCTCGTATATTCCTTGATAGGGCTGGCTGCCATGAATACCATAAGTATCCTGCCCGCACTTCAATTGCGGGAACGTGGTCAGGTTACTATAATAGCCGCAAATCTATCCATCATCCATACACTATTATTTCATCTTAGCTCATTTGGATTCATCAGAGGTTGTGTTCGATGGTCGATACGCAGAAATTCGCCGGGAACCTTCCTGAACCCATGGGAGAAGGCGCATTACAGCCAGGCTCCGTGCTGCAGGGACGGTATCGTATCACAGGCGTTATTGGCGTTGGGGGTATGGGCTCGGTTTACCAAGCGAGAGACCTGCGTTTTCCGAACGTTACGCGCTATGTCGCCGTGAAAGAGATGTTGAATCTTTCGACGGATCAAGGGATGCGCGAAATGACGCTAAAAACGTTTGAGCGCGAATCGGATATGTTAGCGTCGCTGAGCCATCCGGCTGTGCCGGAGATTTACGACTATTTTCCCAGCAAAACGCGCGCTTATCTGGTTATGGAATATATCAACGGTCGTGACCTGGAAGCGATCATTAATTCGATGGCTGATTTTCTGCCAATCGAAACCGTGCTACAGTGGGCTATGGACTTGTGTGACGTGCTGGGATACCTGCACCAGCAGGAACCCGAACCCATTATCTTTCGTGATGTGAAGCCCTCCAACATCATGATCGACCAGCATGGGCGTATGCGGCTGGTGGACTTTGGCATCGCCAAAATCTTCCAGGAGGGGCAAAAAGGAACTATGATCGGCACGGAAGGATATTCCGCGCCGGAGCAATATCGCGGTGAGGCCAGTCCCGCCAGTGATGTATACGGGGTGGGCGCGACCATTCACCACCTGTTGACACGCCGTGACCCGCGCCTGGAACCGCCGTTTACGTTTTCTGAGCGCCCGATCCGCGATGCAAATCCGAATGTGTCAGCCGAGTTTGACGCGATCATCATGCGCGCGCTGGAGTTCAAGCCGGAAGAACGATATCTGGACGCTGCGATGATGAAAGCGGCGCTGGAAAAGCTCTCGAAGCCGGCGTTTTCGGGAGGTATGCGGCGGCCCGATCTTGAACCGGCGCGTGAACACGTCACGGAATGGATCGGTGAAGGTGTCGAACCGCTCTGGGTCTTCCAGTGCGAGGACGAAGTGCGATCGTCGCCCGTAGTTCACCAGGGGGCGCTGTACGTTGGCGCGCACGATAACAATCTGTACGCGCTGAATATCAGCGATGGCAAGTTTAGGTGGAAATTTCCTACCGATCACCGGATTGTATCATCTCCGGCCATCGCTGAAGCGGAGAATCTGGTGTTATTCGGGTCAATGGACCACTTGCTGTATGCGATTGATACGCGGGTGGGCAAGCAGGTGTGGACAGTCCGCACGTCGGCTCCCGTGCTGTCATCGCCGAGTGTTGCGCACGGCCATGTGTTTTTTGGCAGTGACGATGGAAACCTGTACGCGGTCCGGCTGGCTACGGGCCGCGTGCAGTGGAGTTGGGCAGGGGGTATGCCGATCCGCTCGCGCGCGCTCGTGACGGGCGAACTGATCGTCGTTGGCCAGGAAGCGGGGGATGTGAACGGCCTTGACCTGTCGGGCAAGGTGGTATGGCGTTTCAAGGCAAAACGTGCCGTATCGTCATCTCCGATTGAGCATGACGGGCTGGTGTTTTTTGGCTCGTTAGACTGGCAGGTCTATGCGCTGGATATCACGCGCGGGTGGAAGGTATGGGAATTCCGCACCGGCAAGCCGGTTGTCTCCTCACCGGCCTATGGCGATGACAAAATCTTCATCGGCTCCGTTGACGGTAATCTCTATGCAATCGATGCCTCAAGCGGCAAAGAACGCTGGCATTTTGAGACGGAAGGCCAGGTTACGTCCTCGCCAGCATACGAGAATGGGGTCGTGTATTTTGGTGGGGTCGATGGCAAAGTCTACAGCCTGGAGGCCAAAACCGGCCAGTTGCGCTGGAGTTATGAGACAAAAGGGCCGGTTCCTTCATCTCCGGCTGTGCATGACGGAGTCGTTTATATCGGTTCTATGGATCACTGTGTCTATGCTCTGAAGGCATAATCTGCCGGAGAAAAAAGTATGGATTTTTTGCGTCGTATCTTAGGCCTATCGGCCAACTCCAGCGCTGATACTGCGTCTGATGACATACTCATCACGCACGACGATGATGCCGTGCCGTTCGACCAGCCTGAGCCGGTGATTGAGTCTCCGGCAGCCGCTGAGGACGCCGTCAAACCAGGGGATCGATCCACTGCTAAAGTCACAGCAGAGATGAAACCCGTTGTCGATCCGGACCAGGCAGCTATGGCGGGCACGCGCCCTCTGCCGCCGCTCGAAACGGTTATCCCGCAGCCCGGCCAGCGGCTCCGCTTCGGACAGTTGAGCGATGTCGGGATGGTGCGTGGCAACAACCAGGATTCGATGTTTGGGCTGCTATCATCGGGCTCGAGTACTGACGATCTGCCCGATTTCGGTATGTTCGTCGTGGCCGATGGGATGGGCGGTCACCAGGAAGGTGAGCGCGCCTCAGCGATCACGATGCGGATGGTGGCGCGGCACGTGTTGAGCGAGATTTATGTGGCGATGCTCGACAAGCGCATGAACGATCCGGACCGGCCCTCGATAGCCGAAGTGCTCCGGGCGGCAGTCCAGCAAGCCAACGAATCGGTGACGGAGGAAATTCCCGAAGGTGGGACGACCGTCACGGCAACCGTCATTTTGGGGGATCTGGCCTATATCGCGCACGTGGGCGACAGCCGCGCCTACATGATCACGGACGAAGGAATCGAGCAGATTACCCGCGATCATTCACTGGTGCAGCGTCTGATCGAGCTGGACCAGCTCACGCCTGAAGAAGCAGCGGAACACCCCCAGCGGAACGTGTTGTATCGTGCCATTGGGCAAAGCGAAACGCTGGACGTGGACGCGATTACGCGGCGGCTACCGCCTGGCGCACGCCTGCTGCTGTGTAGTGATGGCTTGTGGAATATGGTATCGGAAGACACCATCTACGAGGCTATCGCCCGATACGAAAACCCTCAGGATGTCTGCAATTACCTGGTCACGCTGGCAAATGAGCGGGGTGGTCCGGATAATATCACAGTCATTCTTGTTCAAGTGCCCGGATAGTCTGCGGCTACAAGGCGGCGATCAAAACGGTGATGGACGTATCACGAAACTGGTACGCGATACTGGGGGTTCCCCCTGAGGCATCCCAAGAGGATATTCGGGAAGCGTACCGGATCATGGCCCGGCGCTTTCACCCGGATGCTAATCCCAATGAAGGCGCGGACCTGCAATTCCGCGATATTGCCGCCGCGTATGAAACGTTGGGTAATCCTTCGCTGCGGGTGCAATATGATATTGCTCGCCGGAAATACCAGGAGGAGCCCAACTATTTCACCCTCCGCGTGACGCCCAGCAAACGAGTGCTAACCATTCTGGGCGAACCTCAAGTGATGTATTTGCTGCTTGAGATTGTGCCGCTTCGCAACGCAGCGAAGACAGTCAGACGCGAGGCTCCGCTGAATCTGACTCTGGTGTTGGATCGCAGTACGTCGATGAAAGGCGTGCGACTTGACAAAGTGAAAATCGCCGCTCACCAGATCATCGAACAGCTCACATCCGACGATATTCTGTCGGTTGTGACGTTCAGCGACCGGGCGGATATTCTGATCCCGGCAGGGCACGTGACCGACAAGCTGTCTTTGCGCTCAATGATTAGCATCATGCGCGCGGACGGTGGCACGGAGATTTTCCACGGTTTGTCGGCTGGTGTAGATCAATGCCGCGTGTACCGGGGTCCCCGCCGGGTCAATCACGTGGTACTGCTGACCGATGGGCGCACGTTTGGAGACGAGGAAAAGTGTCTCGAACTGGCGGCGCAGGCCGCCGAGGATGGCATCGGCATCAGCGCGATGGGCATCGGGGACGAGTGGAACGACGATTTCCTCGACCGGCTCGCATCTGCTACTGGTGGAACGTCCGCCTATATCAACTCGCCGTCGGCAGTCGTTCGGTTTCTTAATGACCGGGTGCGCAGTCTGGGCGATGCGTTTGCCGAACGGTTGATGCTGTCGATCGCTCCTGACGCCGATGTCAAGCTGGAATCGGCGTTTAAGCTCATGCCGAACTCACAGCCTGTCGAGGTCCATCCACAGCCGATACCGATTGGCGCATTGGAGTACAACCGGACCGTTTCGATCCTGATTCAGCTTCAGATGCCAGCTACCGCCAAAGCCGGTTTTCGGACGGTAGCACGCCTGGATATGACGGGTGATATTCTGGCGGTTGGACGCCAGGGGTACAAGGTGCTCAGTGATATTTCAGTGGAGACGGCTGAGAGTCCGGAGCCTGAAGAACCCCCATTGGCGATCCTGGATGCGCTGGGCAAATTGACCCTGTACCGGATACAGCAAAAGGCCGAAATCGCGCTGCTCGAGGGCAACGTGCACGAAGCTACGCGCCGCCTGGAAAACCTGGCAACCCGGCTGCTCGCAGCAGGACAGGATGAGCTGGCGGAAATGGCCATGGTCGAGGCGCGCCGGGTTTCGAAAACGAATACGCTATCAGAAGAAGGGCGGAAATCGTTGAAGTTCGGTACGCGCCGGCTCCTGGCGCTACCGGACCCAGGGGAGGATGCAGAATGAAAACCTGCCCCTACTGCGCGCACGTCAACCTGGAAGGAGTCTTTTTTTGCGAGGAATGCGGCCATCCGTTTGTGGGGGAGCCGGGAGTAATGGCAACCACTCAATTGATGCCGGAGGAGCAGGGCACTTTCCGGGGTCGCATGACGTGGGGTACGGCGCGTTTTGATGAAGATGCGTCTCTGATCATCCGGATTCGTGATTTCGAGGAACCGGTTATCCTCGATGCGATTGATGCGGTTGTTATTGGGCGCATGGACCCCAAATCTCCGGCAGAGGTCGACCTGGACCTGGTACCTTACGGCGCTGCTGATTTGGGCGTCTCGCGGTTGCACGCATCGATCCGGCGCGGCGAGGATACGCTCACGCTGGTCGATGAAAATAGCACGAATGGTACGTATTTGAACGGCCAGCGTCTGATTTCCGGGCAGCCGCGCGTGCTGCGTGACGGCGATGAAGTCCGCCTGGGCAGACTGGTGTTTCATGTGTTTTTTGGCTAGCATGAGTGTATGAACCTGCAAGGTGACGCCGTATGCATACAATTCTGATTCATATTTCCAACGAAGAACCGTTTTTGGCAGAAGTTGAGGAGCTACCAGCGCGCACCGATCAAGTCATCTACTGTACCAATCCGCGCCGCCGTGATGGCAAAGAATTACCTTACGTGCTGCCGGAAGTTCAGACGATCGTGTTGCCCTGGCACCGTATTACGTTTATTGAGATCTTGCCGTCTGGCGAAGAAGAAGAGATCGTCAGCCCGTTTGCAGATTAAGTATGTGGAGAAGCCTACACTATGTCGGGTAGACCGCCGCGTGCGCTACCGCGTGATGCCAAGCGCATCCTGGTAGTGGACGATGAAACGCGTATGATTGGGTTCATACGCATGAATTTGGAGCTAGAAGGCTACCAGGTATTGGAGGCGCATACCGGCCTGGAAGCCCTGGAGATGATCCGTACTCAACTGCCGGACCTTGTCCTGCTGGACGTGATGATGCCGGAGTTGGACGGCTTTGAGACGCTGCGAATGCTGCGCGAGTTTTCCAGCATTCCCGTGATCATGCTCACCGCGAAAGGTGAGGAAGATGATAAGGTTTATGGGCTGGAACTGGGCGCGGATGACTACGTAACCAAGCCGTTTGGCTCGCGCGAGCTATCCAGCCGGGTGCGTGCCGTTTTGCGCCGCGCCGATATACCAAGCGCCTCGCCGGACCAGGCGGTATTGAAGATCGATGACCGGCTGAGTGTTGATTTCAACCGCCGCGAAGTGATCGTCAACGGCGAGCATATCAAGCTGCGTCCGACCGAATACCGGCTGTTATATCATCTGATCGAGAATGCCGGCTGGACGGTGCCACACGAGCAGTTGCTGGCGAAAGTGTGGGGCTATGAGTATCGCGACGAAACGCATTACGTGCGTCTGTACGTAAACTATCTGCGCGAGAAGATCGAAGAAGACCCGTCTGATCCCAAGTATATCCTGACCGAACGTGGCGTCGGCTACCGGTTTGTGGACTTCAAGCACGGAAAAGATTGAGGCGGAGGCTGTCGTGTCGAATCTCTACAAGGTGATTGTCACCGGCCCATTCAATTCCGGCAAGACGGCGTTTATCAGCACCATTTCGGATATCGAGGTCGTCACCACAGAACGCAAAATCACGACGGAAGATCGCGGTATCAAGGCAGAAACCACCGTCGCGATGGATTATGGCCGCGTCGAATTGGATGGTAAGGTGCTGCATCTGAACGGCACACCCGGCCAGGCCCGATTTGATTTTATGTGGGAGATTCTGGCGCGGGAGATGAACGGTTTTATCGTGCTGGTTGACAGCACGGACCCGCCGTCATTTCCAGACGCGGCAGGCTTGATCCAGTTATTTTCGGGGTTTCACGAGGTACCCTATCTGGTTGCCGCGAACAAGACCGACCTCGCGGGCGCAGTGAGTTTGACGGAGTTGCGCCGCCGGATCAATCCGGGAGAGGATGTTACCGTGATGCCGTGCGTCGCCACGCAAAAAACAAGCGTGCGGCAGGTGTTGCTGCAAATCATCGAGTTGATCGACAAAAACCGTCACATATGAGCGTGATCTGCACGTCCCATGACCAGACAGGCCGGGTTAGCTGCCCGGCTTGTTTTTTGCCGTGCAGCACCAGTCGGGCCGTTCAGGGATCCGTGGTGGGGGGCGTATCCAATACCTCGAGCGCAGTCTGCGCCGAGAGACGCTGAGGTTCGCTCCAACCGGGTTCGGTCGTCATGCGCACCAGATGCGCTCGCACGGCTGCCTGTTCCGTCGTGCTCAAGGCTCGCCAGGCAGCACGGATGCGATGGGCATTCCTGCTCAACACGCTCTCCCAGAGTTATTCAAGGTGATCAGCCACGAAGCCGAAACCTCTAAGTACAATCCCAGAAATCGTGCAGGATGTTTTCGTAGGGGCGCTGCTTGCCGCGCCCAATCGAACCGGCGGAATCAATCTGACCGTACTTAGCTCAGGTGCTCGCGGCGCAACCGGGCATAATCGGCACGGAACGTGTCGAGCATGGCGGCTTTTTTGTCGTCGGGCAGATAACTCGCGCGGACGGCATTGAGTCCCGCTTGCTCCAACTGCTCAATGCTCAGGCCGCAGTCCTGCACCGCGTGCAGGTATTCATCGTTGAGCGTGGTGTTGAACAGGGCCGGATCGTCTGAGTTGATCGTCACGGAAAGCCCTGCTTCGACCAACCGCCGCAGCGGATGTTCGGCATAGGACGGATATACGCCCAGGCAGAGGTTGCTGGTCGGGTTGACTTCCAGCGGAATCTGGTATTCGGCCAGATAGGCGATGAGCGCCGGGTCTTCGATGGCGCGCACGCCGTGCCCCAGCCGCTCCGCCTTGAGCGCCCGCAGCGCCCCCCAGACACTTTCCGGCCCGACTGTTTCTCCCGCGTGAGGATTGCTATGCAGCCCACTGGATCGGGCGTTCCGGTACGCGGCCTCGAACAACTCCGGCGGGAACCCGACTTCCGGCCCGCCCAAACCGAGCGCGATGACGCCATCTCGCCGGGCAGTGGGTGAGGTCAGCCACGCGACGACGGTGTCGGCGGTGTCGGGATAACACCGCGCGATGTCGGGTATCCAGCCCATCTCAACGCCCCATTCCCGGCGTGCTTGCATGCGCCCGGCGTTGATTCCGGCCAGCAGATCGTCGAATGACAACGCGCTGTTGACGTGCTGCGCCGGGGTCCAGGTGACTTCGGCGTAACGGATCTGCTGCCGGGCCATGTCCCGCCCGTATTCGTACGTGATTCGTGTGAAATCGTCCGGCGTTTGCAGACACTCACAGATGTTGACGTAGATCGCCACAAAATGATCGAAGTCGCGAAACGTGTACCAGCGACGCAGCCCTTCGACGTCACTGGCGGGCAGCCTGACGCTGTTTTTTGCCGCGAGCGCCAGCAGCGTCGCTGGCTGCACGGTACCTTCCAGGTGGACATGCAGCTCGACTTTTGGCATCGCACGAATGTAGTCAATCAAAGCCATCGTCATGCCTCCGTGGGTTGTGCTGGTTCAGGTTCGACGGTTTCAGCCCCGACCGGACGTTTCCGGGCGCTGAAGTCAATCGCCGCCTCGATAAAATCACGGAACATGGGATGCGGGCGGTTCGGGCGACTCGCAAACTCCGGGTGAAACTGGCTGCCCATCATAAACGGATGATCGGTGATTTCCATGATTTCGACCAGCCTACCGTCCGGGCTGAGGCCGCTGAAGCAGGCCCCGGCGGCTTCAAATGCCTCGCGGTAGCGATTGTTGAACTCGAAGCGGTGACGGTGCCGCTCGCTGATCTCGCCGGTTTGATAGGCGCACGCTGCTTTCGAGCCGGGCGTCAGCACGCAGGGATACGATCCCAACCGCATCGTTCCGCCCAGGTTGGCGACATGGTGTTGATCCAACATCAGGTCGATTACCGGGTGCTTGCAGGAGGTGTCGTGTTCGGTGCTGTTAGCGTCTTCCAGGCCCAGGACGTTGCGTGCAAACTCGATGCACATGACCTGCATACCGAGGCACAGGCCGAGATAGGGTATCCGGCGTGTGCGCGCGAACTGCGCGGCCTGAACCTTGCCCTCAACGCCCCGGTAGCCGAACCCGCCCGGCACGACGATGCCGCTGGCTTTTTCCAGCACGTCCCACCCTTTGTCTTTTTCCAGGTCGCCGGAATAGAGCCAGTCAATTTCCAGCTTGTGGTTGTGGAACACGGCAGCGTGAGTCAGCGCTTCTTTGACGCTCATGTATGCGTCGTGCAGCTCGACATATTTGCCGACGATGGCGATCCTCACCGGTTCGGCAGGTCGGCTCATGCGATCGATCATCTCGCGCCATTCATCCAAAACCGGCGGGCCAACCTGCAACTGCAACTGCTCGACGATATAATTGCCCAGCCCCGCGTCTTCCAGGGCGAGCGGCACGTCGTAGATGTTGCGGGTGGTTTCGAGCGGGATCACGGCGCGGCTTTCGACATCGCAAAACAAGGCGATCTTGTCGATCAGGTCCCGGTTGACGGGGTAGTCGGTGCGCGCGATGATCACCTGGGGTTGAATGCCTATGCCGCGCAGCTCCCGCACACTGTGTTGGGTCGGCTTGGTTTTTAGCTCGTGCGTCGCGCCAATGTACGGCAGGAAGGTAACGTGGACGTACAGCGTCTGGTCGCGTCCAACATCGGTTCGAAGCTGGCGCAGCGCTTCCAGAAATGGTTGGCCTTCGATATCACCCACCGTGCCGCCAACCTCGACGATCACGACCTCCGGGTCGTTTTTCTGCCCGACCAGCCCGATCCGCCGCTTGATTTCGTTGGTGATGTGGGGAATGACCTGGATGGTGCCGCCCAAATAATCACCGCGTCGTTCTTTGCTGATCACCTCAGCGTAGATCTGCCCGGTCGTGACGTTGCAGGTATGGTCCAGGTTTTCGTCGGTGAACCGTTCGTAATGTCCCAGGTCGAGATCGGTTTCGGCTCCATCGGCGGTGACGAATACCTCGCCGTGCTGGTAAGGACTCATCGTGCCAGGATCAACATTCAGGTACGGGTCAAGCTTCTGAATGGCGACCTTCAGACCGCGTGCTTTCAGAATCCGGCCAATAGCGGCGGCCGTCACGCCTTTGCCAACAGAGCTGACGACGCCACCGGTGCAGAAGATGTATTTGGGCATGTTGCTTTGCGTTCACCTCTCTGAGCTGTGGTATAAAGAGCGGCGGGGAGGCTGTGGCCTGGCTGGCCTGCTCCCCGCCGTTGGTGTTAAAAACGTGTAGAAAAGTTGGTTGAAGACGCTCAATCAAACGGTTTTACCTGGTCAACTAGACGAGCTTTTCCAGATCACTGGCAGCGCGTTTCATGTCGAGGAACACAAGCCCCAATTTCGCGCTCTCACGGACAAGCGCCGTCAGCACGGCTTCTTCGCCAACGGACATCAGAATCACGAAGCCGCTGTTTCCACGCACGTAAACCTGGTCCAGCAAGCCGCGCCCCAACTCCGTCGAAATCCGTTCGCCCAGGGAGAGCATCGCCGCCGACATGGCCGATACGCGGTCTTCTTCCACGCCTGCCGGTAACGATGACGCCATGATCAACCCGTCCACACTAACCACCGCAGAGGCTTCGATATCAGGCGTACCGGTCTGTAGATCGCGCAGGCGATCAACCATTAGCTCTGTCCGCGATTTCGCCATGAATCGTGCTCCTTTCCCGTGTTTGGGGAACCCGGTAAATTTTATACGCAAATCGTGATTTTTAAAGACCAGCTTTACCGGGGCGACCCACATCCGCAGGTTAACCGCAGTGCAGTGATCACCCGCCGATGATTATACCACACTGTATAGGTTCGCCCCATGTCGAAAAAGCGCGGAATCGGTGGCAGCCGCCACTCATGCGGGTGCCGCGCCGACCGGGAAGACTCACATGAAAAACGCCGGATTTCCACGATTAGTTTGTGAATTTTTTGTGATTTCAGGCCGTGTAACAGGCTGGTAAGCAGGACCAAAACGTGAACCCGGTTGCAACCTGATGCAAATCCGTTAGGATAGAGATAGGCGGATGTGACCCAAGTCTGGTTCTCATGCTGCCGCAAAGCGAGTATAATGGATGTGCTTTTAACGTATTCTCCACCGTCATTAGTGAGAAGCAGGTAATCGAGCCATGCCTCCGGTCCCTCGTATTGTTGTTGTCGATGCTAACTACGACATAGTGCGTATTGTGCGTGGTGCGTTAGCGCTCCTCAGCCGCCAGTATATCTTGATCGAAGTTCTCACCTCGGACGATGCCCTGCAAGAGGTGCTGAGTTCTAACATCGACCTGGTCGTGACTGCTTACCGGATTCCGGGTGAGATGCACGGAATTGAACTGGCAAGCCGGATCATTCATGAAACCCTGGGAACTCCCGTGATTGTGTTGGCGGAAGAAGGCGATCCCCGGCTGGATCAGCAGAGCCTGCGCGAAGCGCCGTTCCAATACTTCGTTCGACCGGTGGCGGAGCCGTTTTTGCGCGGACTGCGTATCGCTCTGGATGGCGAAGCGGCGGTCATGACCGAGGAAATCGTCGTCCGGCCTGAAAGTGATTTGGGGCCGGTGCCCAAGATCAATGTTGACAGTCTGCGGGACATCATCGTGCCGCTGATGCGTGACGTGGGTGCGATGGGCGTGATTTTGGCCGACCGTACCGGTCGTGTATTGCTCGACCAGGGTGCAACGGGTTACATCGACCGGGAAACCCTGGCCGTGATTTTGGGGCCATCATTTGCGCGTTCGGCAGAGGTCAGCCCATTGGTGGGCGGTGATGCGTGGACCATGCTGTACTATGACGGCGAGCGTATGGATGTATTCGGGCTTGCCCTGGGCATTCACTATTTCATCTGCCTGATCTTTGACGGGTCCAATCGTGGCGCGTTTGGTGCGGTGCGTATGTTTGGTCGCCGTGCAGCGGACCAGATGATCGAGATCATCGGCGATACCGCTTATGCGGTCAAACGAGTCGAGATGCTGCCGCCGCCCCGGCAAGAGCCGGTTCCCGTTGAAGAGCCAGAGCCGCGCCGAAAGAAAAAGAAACCTCAGGAAGAAATCGCGGCGGAAGCAATCGAAATGGAGGCGCTGTTCGATGTCGAGCTGGCCGAACCGGCTGAGGCCGCGCTGGAGTTTATTCCTGACCTCGACATTGAGGCGCTGTTTGGCCAGACCATCGATGAGGGGATGGCCGACAGCCTGTTTGATCCGGATGCGCTCGGCGATCTGGCGGAGCAACTAGCTGCGAACGATGACGAGCGCGTGGGTTATGACGAAGCGATTGACATGGGGATTCTGGATGAATAGGCGGGGATTCCCCATTTTCCCCCAACCCTTTACACTTGTCGCGCTGCGCTGCCGCGCACCCTCAGGCGTGATCTTTGGCGTACAAGGGCATTTTGATACACACTTGTGAACACGACTGGCTTGTAATACAGTAAAATGCGTTAGGTTAGCATTGGCGTGCTGGCGTATCTGCTATCACGGGTATCATTCCACACCTACGTCACTGTTCTCTAACCCTGGCGGCACGCTGCTTAAGTCCTTTCATCGGGCGGTTTAGTATTTATGGAGACAGAATCTTATGGCACCACCTACTGTTCCGAGCGATCTTGAGATTGCCCAGGCTGCAACTGTACGTCCGATTGCGGATATAGCCGCTAAATTGGGCTTGAGTCAGGATGACCTCGACTTCTACGGGGCCTACAAGGCCAAAGTCCATCTATCTGTGCTGCAAAAATTCAAGGATCGCCCGCTGGGCAAATACATTGACGTAACGGCGATCACGCCTACGCCGCTGGGCGAGGGAAAGACGACGACCAGCGTCGGGTTAACCCAGGCGCTGGGGCAAATCGGGTTGAACGCGATGATCTGTATTCGCCAGCCGAGCATGGGGCCGACATTCGGCATCAAAGGCGGCGCTGCCGGGGGCGGGTACAGCCAGGTAATCCCGATGGAGGATTTCAACCTGCACCTCACAGGCGATATTCATGCGATCAGCGTGGCGCATAACCTGGTGGCGGCGGCGATCGATACCCGCATGTACCACGAGAGCCGCCAGTCGGATGAGGCGCTGGAACGTCGCGGGGTGACACGTCTGGATATCGATCCGGATGCGATTACGTGGAACCGCGTGGTGGATGTGTGCGATCGCACCCTGCGCGAGATTCAGGTCGGCTTGAACGACCAGAAATTGGCGGATGGATCCCCCAGCCCGGTCTTCCCGCGCAAAACGGGTTATGACATCACGGTCGCCAGCGAGTTGATGGCCATCCTGGCGCTGACCGCCGGGTTAAAGGACCTGCGCCAGCGCGTTGGGCGCGCCGTGATAGGCACCAGCAAGTCCGGCAAACCGATCACGCTGGAAGACCTGGGCGTAGCGGGTGCCGTGACGGTCCTGCTGCGTGATGCGCTGATGCCGAACCTGATGCAGACCCTGGAAGGCCAGCCTGCTTTTGTCCACGCGGGGCCGTTTGCCAATATCGCGCACGGCAACAGCAGCATCCTGGCCGATCAGATCGCGCTGCGGTTGGCCGATTACGTGGTGACCGAGAGCGGCTTTGGTGCCGATATTGGCATGGAGAAATTCTTCAATATCAAATGCCGCTATTCTGGTCTGGTGCCGAATGCGGTGGTGCTGGTTGCCACGATCCGCGCGCTGAAAATGCACGGCGGCGGCCCGAAAGTGACCCCCGGTGCCCCGTTGGACGAGGCCTATACCAGCGAAAACCTCGAACTGCTGAAAGCTGGCGGCGCGAATCTGGCGCATCACATCACGATCGCGCGCAAGTTTGGCGTGCCGGTCGTCGTGGCGGTCAATCGTTTCCAGTACGATACCGAAGCCGAAATCGCGTTGGTTGAACGGATCGCCAAGGAGGCCGGTGCTGAAGCAGCGGTCATGTCCGATCACTGGGCGCACGGCGGCAAAGGGGCGGTTGACCTGGCCAGGGCGGTTGTGGCAGCCTGTGAGAAGTCGGGCGACTTCAAGTTCCTGTATGAACTTGACCTCCCGATCAGGCAGAAGATCGAGATCATTGCCAGGGAAATCTACGGCGCTGATGGCGTGGCCTTTGAACCGCTGGCGGACAAACAAATCGCTCAGTACGAAGCAGCGGGGTTTGGGAACCTGCCGATCTGCATGGCGAAGACACATCTCAGCTTGAGCCACGATCCGAATTTGAAGGGTGTGCCGAAAGGGTTCGTCGTGCCGGTGCGTGAGGTGCGGGCCAGCGTGGGGGCGGGTTTCGTGTATCCGCTACTGGGCAAGATGAGCACGATGCCCGGTCTGCCGACGTACCCGGCTTTCATGGACGTGGACATTGACGATGACGGGCGGGTCGTGGGCCTGTTCTAGACGCGCGGCTTGAATTGTCCCGACCACACGAGTTTATGGTATGATACGTGCACTGGGGAGGCGTCTCCAGTGTACGTCTTTATTGCATGTTGAAACGGTGGAACGATGACTGAGTTGGATGAGCTATTTGCGAAAGCGGTGCAGGCCTTCAAAGCCGGACGTAAGGCAGAAGCGCGCGACGTGTTCTTGGAAGTGGTCGATCAGGATGAGCACCATGAACAGGCGTGGTTATACCTGAGCGGGCTGGTCGAAACGCTCGAAGAACAGCAGATCTGTCTGGAAAACGTGCTGGCAATCAATCCGAACAACCAGAAAGCACAAAAAGGGCTGGATACGATCAGCAGCAGGCTGGCTGCTCGGAACGAGCAACGGACCTCGTCTGAACCTGCACCCGATTCGTCGGCATTTGCGTCGCCGTTTTCTGCGCCATCTGATTTCTCATCGCTGCCGACGCCGTCGGACGGGGAATCATTTAGCGGTTCGTCGTCGCCTCCCATCGGCGCGGAATTTGCGACAGCGTCCGGCGACAGCCTGGTGGGTGGTGGCTCGTCTTTTGGCGACCTTGACGACATGACACCAGGGGTAGATGATGCGGACAGCGAGCTGTTTGGCTGGTTATCAGGCGGAACACCCGCCGTAGAATCCGCACCGGAAGCGCCGCCCCCCGATCCCAACGGACCGACCAGCAGCGTGGACTGGAGTCCCGGCGAAAATGCACCGGCGGCGCACGGCAGCGGCAGACAGGTCGATCTGCCGTCATCCCAGGAATATGATGATTGGGTCCAGGGGCTTAACCTGGGCGGGCTTGAGGATTTGGTCGCCCAACCAAGCGCCGGGTTTGAAGATGACGAAGCCGGGTTTGTGCCGGGTGGTCCGGGTCCCTTTGGTGATACGTCGTTTATGGTCGATTCGGGCGAGGACGTTCCACCGGCGGCAGACAGCCGCCCGGACTCGTTTGGCGGTGGATGGGGTGACGAGCCGGGTACGTACCCAACCGACCCCTTTGCAGACGGCACGTTTGAAGATGCCGAGTCGCCCGTGCCTGACCAACCGCCGAGCACGTTTGGAGCGCAGGCTTACGAGTCGCCGGATGCGTACGATGCCAGTGTCCCACCTGCCCAGGCCGATGAAGGACCTCGTTTTGGCCTCGATGACGACGAAGACCTGGCGGGTGAAGACCTGGACAGTTTTTGGTCGGATCGTTTGAACGGCACCGCATCGCACGCCGACGTGCCTGTCCTGGCGACGCCGGAGGCTGCGCCAACCGTCACGGCAGAAGATTATTACAGGTACATTCCCGGCGAGATCGAAGTCGAAGATGGCGGGTCGATGCGCCGCAGTGTGCTGCTGCTGGCGGCTGTCGTGGCGCTGGCCGTGCTGAACGTGGCTTCATTTGCGTATATGCTGCTGTGATCGTGCGGCTGGCGGTCTGCCTCGCCGCGTTGTTTTGATTGGCGCGAATGGCGTTGTGCCCACAACGCCGTTTTTGTTGCGATAATACACGTTACCGTGATCACGAGGTTGAGAGTACATGTCAGAGTTTTTTGATGTGCTGCCTCCCGGCGAGGCGCGATCCATGTGGTGGGCGCGAGTCACACACCGGACGGCGGTTGAAACGATCCGGACGGCTGACGCGCTTGGCCGGGTGACCGCGCAGGCCATCACCAGCCCGGAAGCGCTGCCCGCGTTTCGACGTTCGACGGTGGACGGGTACGCCGTGCGGGCGGCTGATTCGTATGGCGCATCCGATTCGCTGCCGGCCTATCTGCAGGTGATTGGCGAAGTGCCAATGGGGCAGGCGGCAGCCGCCGAGGTGCAAACGGGGATGGCCATGTTGATCCATACCGGCGGCATGGTGCCGGAAGGGGCCGATGCGGTGGTCATGGTCGAACACACCCAGCCGTTTTCTGAGTCCGAGATCGAGGTTCGAAGACCGGCAGCACCGGGCGAAAATGTGCTGCAAGTCGGTGAAGACGTCACACCTGGGGCTGAAATCGTGCCTGCCGGTCACCGCATCCAGCCGCAGGATGTGGGGGCGCTGCTGGCATTGGGGTTGGTGGACGGCATTCAGGTCCGGCGCAGGCCGCGTGTCAGCGTTTTTTCGACGGGGGATGAAGTTGTGCCGCCCGGCACGCGCCCCTTGAGCCTGGGGCAGATTCGGGACATCAACACCGGCACGATTGGGGCGCTGTGCCGGCAGGCCGGGGCGGACGTGCAGGCCCATGCGATCGTACCGGACAGGCCCCATGCGTTGTATGCCGCGCTTTTGGATGCATTCCCCGGCGCGGATATGCTCGTCGTGACGGCGGGCAGCAGCGTCAGCGTGCGCGACATGACCGCCGAAACGATTAACCGCCTCGGCGCGCCAGGGGTGCTGGTACACGGCGTCGCCGCGCGTCCTGGCAAACCGACGATTCTGGCGGTCGTCGATGGCAAACCCGTGATCGGGCTGCCAGGGAATCCGGTCTCCGCGCTGGTCATGTTCACGCTGTTTGGCGTTCCTGCGATCAGCGATCTGATGGATGCTGATTTGCCGCGTCAGGTGCGGATACAGGCGCGTGTCGCGGTGAACGTGCCATCCGCCGCCGGGCGCGAGGATCATGTAGCGGTGCGGTTGGTTGATCGGGCTGGCGAGACGTGGGCCGAACCGGTCTTCGGCAAGAGTAATCTGATTTTTACGCTCGTCGGGGCGCATGGACTGCTCAAGGTGCCGCTGAATGTGACCGGCCTGCGGGAAGGCGCGTGGGGAGAGGTGGTGCTGTTCTGATGGACGAGCGTAACATCTACCTGGAAGACATCCCCATGCAGGAGGCGCAGGCCCGGCTGCAAGCTGCCCTGGAGGCGTGCGGCAAGTGGTTGCCGCTGCCCGGCGAGCGTGTGGGGTTGGATGAAGCGCTGGGCCGGGTGACGGCGGAACCGGTCTGGGCCGAGATCAGCTCACCGAACTACCATGCCGCCGCAATGGATGGGTATGCTGTGCGGGCAGCGGATACGCTCGGCGCGACGGAAACGCGCCCGCTGCGTTTGAGCGTGCCGGGTCAGGCGTTTCCGCTCAACACCGGCGCGCCGCTGCCGGAAACGACTAACGCCGTGATCATGGTCGAGCATACGCAGCCAGTTGGATCGGATACAATCGAGATTCGCGCGCCGGTCGCACCCTGGCAACATGTGCGTATGATGGGCGAGGACATGGTCGCCACCGAGTTGATTTTACCGGCCAACCACCTGCTGCGCCCGTTTGACCTGGGCGCGATTGCCGGGTGCGGGCATAAGGACGTGGTGGTACGCCGCCGCGTGCGTGTGGCGATCCTGCCGACCGGGTCCGAACTGGTGCCGCCGGATGAAACCCCGCAGCCCGGCGAAATAATCGAATACAACAGCATCGTGCTGGGTGCCCAGGTGCGCGCGGCGGGCGGCGAGTTCACTCGCTGGGAGTACCTGCCCGACGACGCCGACGCGATCCAGGCCGCGATCCTGGCGGCGGCGCGTGATCACGACCTGGTGTTGGTGCTGTCGGGGTCGTCGGCGGGATCGCGCGATTTTACGGCGCGTGCTGTGCGTCAAACCGGCACGCTGCTGGTACACGGCGTCGCGGTGCGTCCGGGCCATCCAGTGATCATGGGGATTGTGAGTAATGTGCCGGTCATCGGCGTGCCGGGCTACCCGGTGTCGGCGGCGCTGACCGGCGAGATTTTCGTCCGGCCCCTGTTGTACCGGTTGGCGGGGCGGTCTGTGCCGCGTTACGAACGGTTACCGGCCATATTGACACGTAAGGTCGTCTCGCCAACCGGCGACGACGATTTTGTGCGCGTGACGGTGGGGCAGGTCGGAGATCGCACGCTGGTGACGCCGCTGGCACGCGGGGCGGGCGTAATCACGTCCCTGGTGCGAGCCGATGGACTGCTGCATGTCCCCCGCTTCAGCGAGGGGGAGAATGTTGGCAGCCAGGTCGAGGTATTGCTGTACCGCACGCCGGAGGAAATCGCGCAGACGGTCGTCGCCGTCGGCAGCCACGACCCGATGTTGGACCTGCTCGGCCAGTTTTTGGCGGTGCGGTTTCCTGGCTACCGGCTGGCATCGGCCAACGTCGGCAGCCTGGGGGGATTGGTGGCGCAGAAACGCGGCGAAGCGCATCTCTCCGGCACGCATTTACTCGATTCGGAAAGCGGCGAATACAACGTCGCCTATATCCGCCGCACGCTGGGTGACCTGCCAGTGCGGGTGGTGACATTCACCTACCGCGAACAAGGGATGATCATCGCGCCGGGTAACCCGCTGGGAATCAGGTCGCTGGACGATCTGCCGCGCGTGCGCTATGTCAACCGCCAACGCGGGGCCGGAACCCGCGTGCTGCTCGATTACGAACTGCAGCGGCGTGACGTCGATCCGGCGCAGATCGAGGGTTACGACCGCGAAGAATACACACATTTAGCCGTCGCGGCGGCGGTCGCATCCGGCAGTGCTGACTGCGGGTTAGGGATTCGAAACGCGGCGCTGGCGCTTGGGCTGGCGTTTATCCCGGTGACGCATGAGCGGTACGATCTCGTGATCCCGGAACGGTTTGTGGACCTGCCGATGCTGCAACATGTACTCGCGCTGCTGCACGACGAGCAATTCCGCGCTGCCGTCGCCGCCCAACCCGGTTATGACGTATCGGCGATGGGGCAGGTGGTACCGCTGTAAGTGTCACGGCAAGCCATGTCGCATCGTGGACAGCCAGCTTTCAGGGATTTTGGTCACGCTGCCCGCGTGGTTGATGCATACGTGCCGCGAATAGCCGGTTACGCAGACCTGTTTTGTGGCGGCGTCTACGATCTCGTAGCCAAACGTCACGGTGCGGCTGCGCAGTTCTTCGATCCAGCAGCGCGCCGCGATCTGCTGCGCGTAATGCGTCGGGACGATATAGCGGGCATGGACTTCGGCTACGGTCAGCCAGTAGCCGCTGCGCTCGAAATCGGCATAATCTGCGCCTTGCACGCGGGAATAGTGGCTGCGGGCTTCTTCGAAGTAGACGATATAATTTGAGTGGTGTGTGATACCCATTGCATCGGTTTCGACATACCGGACGTAGAACGTGTTCTCGGTCACGGGACGATCGGTTGGGGCCACAAGCTGCTCCTTAGCCATAGTCGAGACTGCTGCATTCTAGCCCGTGATGGGATGCCCCGCAAGAAATTTGGCGTGTGAAATGGAAATGGTAGATGAGTGATTACCAGGATTTTGAATTCACGATCCAGCACCCCGGTGAGCGGTTGGACAAGGCGCTGGCGGCACATTTCGCGGACCTGTCGCGCGTACAGATTCAGAGTTTGATCCGTGACAGGCTGGTGACGGTCAACGACGGATTCGTCAAGGCGTCGTACCGTCTCGAAAACGGCGACGCCATACACGTGCGTGTGCCGGTGGCCGAAAAAGAACAGGCCCCGCAGCCCGAAACGATCCCGCTGGTGATTCTCTATGAGGATGATAACCTGGCTGTCATCGATAAACCGGCGGGTATGGTTGTGCATCCCGCGTACGGGCATACGTCCGGCACGCTGGTGAACGCGGTGTTGGCGCATTGGCCGCAGCTTGCGACGATTGACGGGCCGGAGCGCGCCGGGATCGTGCACCGCCTGGACAAAGAAACGTCTGGCGTGATTCTGGTGGCGAAAACATCTGCTGCCCAAGACAGCTTGCGCGCGCAGTTCAAGGATCGGCAGGTGGAAAAGCGTTACCTGGCCCTGATCGAAGGGTTGCCCGATACCCCGGAAGGTTTGATCGACGCGCCCATAGGCCGCGACCCAAACCAGCGTAAACGTATGGCGGTGACGCGTGACGGGCGCGAGGCGGTGACCGAGTATCACGTGCTCGAGCACTATGCCGACCACAGCCTGGTGGAAGTGTTCCCGAAAACCGGGCGCACGCATCAGATTCGCGTGCACATGGCGTTTATCGGCCATCCGGTCGTGGGGGATACGGTGTATGGCCGCCGCAAGCAGCGCATCAAGATGAAGCGCCATTTCCTGCACGCTGCCGCCATCACGTTCACGCTGCCGGACAAGGGCGAGTTAATCACGGTGGAAGCGCCGTTGCCCGTACCGCTGCAAGACGTGTTGAACAAGCTGCCCCACTGAGTCGCTCCCCTGGTTTGACGGAGGCCTCAAATCCCCTGAGCGGGGGCTTAGAAAATCTTGGCGTCTCTGCAACGCTCGCTCTATAGTCTGATCAGGGAGTCATGGAGGAGCGACCGATGAACCACCCACGAGATACGGATGCCGTCGAAGCGCCTGATTTTGTGCTCGCGGATACGGCAGGGCAGCCGGTCCGGCTGTCAGATTATCGCGGCAAAAAACACGTCGTGCTGGTCTTCAACCGGGGATTCATGTGACCGCACTGCCGCCGGCACATGGCGCAGTTGCGCCAGGACTACCAGGAATTTGTCAGGCGGGATGCGGAGATCATCGCAGTCGGCCCCGACAGTCCGAGCGCGTTCAAACAGTATTGGGAGCAAGAACACCTGCCATTTGTCGGGTTGGCCGATCCCGATCACGAGGTGGCCGATCTTTACGGTCAGCAGGTCAAATGGCTGAAGATGGGTCGCATGCCCGCGCTGGTCATCGTCGACAAGCAGGGCAAGCAGGTTTTTACACATTATGGTGCCTCGATGAGCGATATTCCCTCCAACGCCGATGTTTTGTCCATACTGGATGATTTGAACACTCGTTGAGAGCGCCGGTCTGTACGGTGCAGTTGTGGTTGCAGGCAGACGGGCGAATGTGATGGTTAATCCGATCATGCTCACCCGCTCATGCGTTCTGATTGTTTGCCGTATTTGACAATTGGGCTATTTTGGCGCTACATTAAGGTGTTGAATCTGAATAACTGTGCAATTATTCGTTAAGCCCCCGGCCACGACGATTAATTATATTGATTCCCCGAATGAGGAGAACCCATGCGTGAAATTACAATAGCTACTGTCCAAATGAAACCGGCTTTGGGCGAGTCGGAAGACAATCTGGTGAAGATGTCGGATTTTGTGTCCAAGATCGCGTCTCAACAGAAAGTTGACCTGATCGTGTTCCCTGAACTGGCGACCAGCGGCTATGAGCTTGGCGTGCGCTTTACCGAAATGGCACAGCGTATTCCCGGGCCAACCGTCAATCTGATGGCGCAGCGTGCGGCAGAGTTCGGCGTCTACATTGCGTTTGGTATGGTAACCAAAGAGAAAGTCGAGAGCGTGCTGTTTAACTCGGCGGTGCTGGTTGGCCCTGAAGGTGAGATGTTGGGCAGCTACAACAAATTACACCTGCGCGGCGAAGAGCGCATGGCCTTCCGCGAAGGATTCCGGCTGCCGGTGATCGAGACTGAGATCGGCACGATTGGCCTGATGGTCGGTTGGGACCTGGCGTTTCCTGAAGTGGCGCGCGCGCTGACGCTTGACGGTGCCGAACTGCTGTGTGTGCTGGCAAACTGGGAAACGTCCCAGGTCGAGGAGTGGCGCACGTATGTGAAAGCGCGGGCGTTTGAAAATGCGCTGTACGTGGCGGCGGCGAACCGTGTCGGCGAGGACGTTACGCTGAATTTCGGCGGGGAGAGTATGATCGTCGGGCCGCGTGGCAAGGTTTTCGCGTCGCTGGCCGAAGAAAAGGACCCGGAGAGCGGGGAACCGCGCGAAGGGTACTGCGTAGCGCGCATTGATCTGGACGACGTGCGGAAGTGTCGCGAAGAATACCAGACGCTTCAGGCTCGCCAGCCTACCGCGTATCGCACTATCGTCAAAAAATATTAACTTTCAGCGTCCAGGCGGCCCCGGAGTGTGAGTTATGGAGCCTGTAGACCACGATCCGACTTCTGGCGATACTGGCGATCAGTTTGTCGGTGCGCCGACTGAATTTGCCGATGCGCAGGAAGTGCCGGAGTGGGTGGCGAACATCGCCAAGTTGATATTTTTTCTGCCTTCGGCGTGGGTTACCGCTACCACGATCCCGATTGTTGCGATCGGGTGTTCGCTGTTGTTTTTGGTGCTGATGTGTGTGGGGCTGTCTCTATTGATATCGTCGTTGTAAGATGCCCCGCTGCGACATGGGATGGCTGCCCGGCGTAATGATTACGTCGGGCTGCTTTTTGACCAGGGCAAGACCAGACAGGAGATCACGACTCATGGATTTTGTTGATCTGCGCAGTGATACGGTCACGTGGCCCACGCCCGACATGCGTGAAGCGATGGCTCATGCTGCCGTTGGCGATGACGTGTTTGGCGATGATCCCACAGTGAATCGGTTGCAGGAAGAGTCTGCACGCCGCCTGGGCAAAGAAGCCGGGCTGTTCGTTGCCAGCGGCACAATGGGCAATCTGGTCGGCGTGCTGGCGCACTGCGGGCGCGGCGACGAAGTGATCCTGGGCGACAAAGCGCATACGTTCGTATATGAGGCTGGGGGCATTTCCGCGTTAGGCGGGGTGCAGCCGCATACCGTGCCGGTGCAGCCAGATGGCACGCTGCCGCTGGACGGCGTCCGCGCCGCGATTCGCGGCGACAACATCCACTTTCCGCGCACGCGCCTGATCGCGCTGGAAAACACACAAGGCACCGTCGGCGGCATCCCGGTGCCGAAAGACTACATCGACGCTGTGGGCGCGATGGCGCGCGAGCATGGGGTCGCGCTGCACATCGACGGCGCACGCATCTTCAACGCGGCGACGGCGCTTGAGTGTGACGTGGCCGATCTGGTGGCAGCGGCTGACAGCGTGACCTTCTGCCTATCGAAAGGGTTATGCGCGCCGGTCGGATCGGTGCTGGTTGGTTCGTCCGAGTACATCGAACGGGCGCGGCGCATCCGCAAGCTGGTTGGCGGCGGCATGCGGCAGGTGGGGGTGCTGGCGGCTGCCGGGTTGATCGCCCTGGAAAAAATGACGCTGCGGTTGGGCGAAGATCACGAAAATGCGCGCCTGCTGGCCGAGGGACTGGCCGATATGCCTCACTGTGACGTGGACCTGGACCGCGTGCGGACCAACATGGTGTTTTTTGCGCTGCGTGAGGCCGCGCGCATCACTGCGCCCGACCTGGCCGAACGCTTGCGGAAGCAGGGAATCCTGATGATGGCGATGGGCGAGCGGAGTTTTCGAGCCGTGACACACTATTGGATCCGGCACGATGACGTGATTCACGTCTTGATGACACTACAGAAAGAACTGCCGTGAGCGCGCCCTATCCTGAGCCAGATTCTGACGCGCCCTCGCCACGACCGATGATTCCGCGTGATCGCCGTCGCCTGCGCGAAGGCCATCCCCCCCAGGCGATCCCGCAGCGCCCGGATGAGCGTGATGAAGACTGGTCAGGCGTGGGCGGCAGTGGCGCGCCGCGCAGCACGCGCCAGGACCTTGACCCGGTTTTTGGATACATCATGGTGATGGCGCTCAGCATTGGCCTCACGCCGATTCAGGCCAACGCTCGTTACGTGATTCTGTGGATGCTGATGGCCTTGATGGGGGGCCTCGCGTTTGTGATGGGAAGCGGAATCCGCATGAAAGTGACCGATCCGGGTGACCTGTTGTGGGGCATCGCGTTGGGGGTGTTTACGGGCGGCGCGTTGATGTTTGCCAGCTCGGATACGCTGGCGACAGCATCCCAGCGGTTGTTTGGGGCCGGGCAGCCGGATAACGTGTTGTTCGACACGTGGGTGTTTCAGGCGGCAGTGTTTGTCATGCCGGTTGCGGAATCGCTGTTTTTCCGGGGGGCGATGCAGCGGACACATCCGATTCCGGTGGTGGCAATTCTGGCGACGATGTGGTCGGGCCTGATGTTCTTCCCCAACCTGGAACTTGGCAAAACGCCGGTGGTGGGAGTCGTGTTTGGGACTGCGCTGGTGTTGCTTAACTTTCTGTACAGTTACGTGAACTGGCGGCATGGCCTGGCGGCGAGTTTCTTCTGCCAGATCGCCGCCGGCACGCTGCTGTTTCTGGTGCCAACGATTGTCACCTTTTAACCTGCGAATAGCGGCGTAACAGCGGCAGAATCAGTGTCCCGGCGCGGTGTCGCTGCCGGAAATAGAGCATGGCTGCCGGGTGCGCGAACCATTGATGCGCGTGGAAGTTGATGTATAACCCGGCGTCACGGCGCGGCAGGTCCTGAATGGTGGCGTGCAGCGAGGTGGGTTTGCCTTTGACGCCGGGACGGTAATAGTGATAGCGCCGCCAGCGCCATCCGGCGTCCGAGATGTACTCCACGCGCGAAAAATCGACGCTTAACGTGGTTTCGCCCATCAAATTGGCGCGTTCGTAGAGGTCGGGCGTGTGGATCAAGAGGTCCAGATTACTGTAGTAGTTTGACGCGGTTGGCGGCGCACCATGCGCGGCGGCGGTGCGGATCGTCAGGCCGGATGCACGCAGCACCGCGAGGTGCTCCAAAAACAGATCGGCGGCGGCTGCAAAATCGCCCTGGCAGGTGTCGAGCGTTTCGAAGTGATAACCGACTTCGTGATTCAGGTGAGCGATGGTGTGCATTGCGTCGAGATCAAATGAGCCTGCCCGGTGCCGGAAATAGAACGATGCCTCCAGGTTATGCCGTTTGGCCAAACGCGCCATGCGGACCGCGTTCATTTCGCGGTAATCCACATCGATGCGCAGGATCACGAAGGGCGTCGGCGGCGGCTGCGAGCGGGCGAGATAGTCACCAACCGTAAAAACGGGCATGTGGGTGAGCCGTTGACAGAACTCGTCAAACGCTGACAGGGTAAAATCCAGGGCCATGACGGAGCGCCTCACTTCTCCCAGATGCGCAGGTGTTCAAGGTGGCAGGTGGCCGGGACGCTTTCGGCATAACAGAAGAATGCAATCGAGCCGCCGGTGAAGGTCTGGTCGTTAAACGTTTTGAGCTGTTCCCCGTTGACGCTGAGTCGAATGTCGCCGTTGGTATTCGCCTCGACCGTGAGCGTATTGGTGGCGGTTCCTCGCCGGATGGCCGGGTGCGTGGTCCAGTCTTGAACCTCGATCCGGTTGCTATTGCGCAGGATCACGGCAATTCGGTACTTGCCGTCATTCGAGATGCCGAAATACAGAAAATTGTAGTCATCCTGGTAGTTGAACCAGATGCCGTACCGCGCATCAGACACACCCGATTCGAGCAGTCGCACCTGCGCTTCCGCGACGTAATCATCGAAGCGTTCTTCTTCCATCGATCCCCATGAGAGGGCAAATTCACGCTGCACGATATCTGTCAGGCGAATCTCATACGCGCCGTCGATGACGCGGTTGATATACGTGCTGTTATCCTGCCCCTCATACCATTGATACGTGCTCTGCCCGCCGGGAAACGTCTCGTCCAGACTCAGGTGATAGCCAGGATAGTCATCAACCGGCGTCGGAGTTGGCAGCAGGGCGACATCTTCTGCCGAAATGTGCTGCACGGTGTAAACCGCGTTCAACCCACCATCCGGCGAGCGCTGCGAGGACAGGCCGACATCCCAATCGCGGTTGGCGTCAAATGCGACCACATTCTGGCCGATCACGTCGATCTCAGCGAACCACTCATATAACGCGCCATCTGACGCATCAACTACCGCCGCCAGCGGGTCGTCGCTGGGATCGCCATCCGCCAGCCAGTTGCGGAACCCAAGCCCCAGGCTCGCCGCCAGCGCATCCAGGCCGAAAAGCTCGGCTGCCCGGTAACGCGTGTGATGCACGGCCAGCATCCACAGGTAAACGGTGGTCGTGGTGTCCGTCAGGCTGATTTCCAGCGGCGTGTGGGTCAGATCGAACAGCTCCGACTCGTCACCGGAACGATTCGCGGGGTACAGCAGGTACGAATACGTGCCGTGCGGATCGGCCAGCACCAGGAATAATTGCGCCCCCTGGTCCGAGCCGTTCAGCAGTTTGATCGACGGCAATGTCACGCGCAGCCGCGCGCCGGAATCCGAGGTTCCGCTCACCTGGAGCACATCAACGGCGGGCGTAGGCGGCGGCGTTTGCTGCGTGGCGTCAGGTGCAGAAGTCGAGTCCTGCGGTGTACACGCCAGCATGATGCATGCCAGTCCTATGCAGCACAGACTTGCCGGTAGCCAACGGCGTCTCATTCGTTTCTCCGGTGGGTTCAGGTACGCGTGCGAATGTGTTTGCGCGCGAAATAGCCGTTAATCCAGCGCAGCGTCTCGAGCGCGGTACGCGGTTGGCGCTGCCCGGTTTCAAGCTGGCGGCCCAGCCCACTATCGGACAGGATGCGCTCGTGTGCGCCCTCTGACATGATTGTGATCACGGCGGCAAGCTGCTGGCAGCCGTCGGCGAACTGCTCTTGGATGCGCCGCTGATTGTAGAGTGACAGGCTGTTCCACAGGCTGCCTAATTCGGTTGCCAGCGCCAGCGGCGTGATCGAAGGCAGGTTGCTGTCAAAGGCGAGCTGAAACCCGTTGAGCACCTGCCGGATGGCGCTGGTTTCGCGCAGGAACATGGCTGCCGAACGCGTGCCGAAAATATGCGCCATTTCTTCGCGCTCCAAATCCAGCGGGATAGCCTCATGCCTGGCGAAATGGCCGCCCATGAAGATGAGCAGGTCGACGCCGCAGCGGGGTGCTGTTGCGCCCTGAAGCAGTTGATCCGCGACGGCCCGCCCGCGCCGGCGGGGGAGCGCGCGGCCCAGTTCAATGACCTGGCGCGTGATGGCAAGCGTGTTATCGGCTACCTGGCGGCGCTCCAATTCTGATAATCCACCGGTCATCGTATCCAGGTCCCGGCGCAGGCGATGCTGCGGCGGGCGTTCTTTGTTGGTGTGATAGGCGGTGGCGATATCGATGAATAACTGGGCGGCGATGGTGATGTGTTCCGCGAGCGTCATCAGGTCGATGTCGCCCATGACCTGCCGCATCAGGTACGTGGCACGCAGCATGTCGCCGCTTTCGGTGCCAAGCTCCTGTTCGAGATAGGCGATCACGGTAGATGCTTCGCGTGGCGCGAGATGGCGCACAAACCGCCTGACCAGTTCCATAGCTGCCCCGGTCACCTGCGCATCCCACGAGATGCTGGGCCACATGCGCGTGATGAGCGCTGCCCCTTCGGTGCCCATTTGCAGCGAGTGCTCGACCAGCCCCGCCGCCACGCGCAGCGCATCAAGCGCGTTTTTCGCCTCGGCGTGGAAGTTCAGCAGCCGGACCACGGTTTCGTCCCCCACCGTGCTGATCAAGCTGTGATCGTTAAAAATCATGGTGGTCAGGCGGCGCGCGGCGAACTGCTGGTTATCTGCCCAGGCGCGGTTGTGGAGCACGCTGGCGAAGATCGTCACGCGCGGCTTGGGGCGAATCTGGCTGCCCTCCAATTGCATCAGTGCCCGGTTCAAATCGTCAGGCGGCAGAGTCACCATGCGGAACAATTCGCCGACCATCTGCGTGAAATCTTCACTTCGGTTTGGGCCATAAACGGTGTTCTGATAAAACTCAAGAAGCTGGACCGTCTGGTCAAATTCGCGGATTTCGAGCAGCAGTTGCGCCAGGATGCGCGGCCCCGGCGGTTCGAGCACCTGAATCACCGACACCTGTGTAAAGTCATGGATGATCTGGCGGATCAACTCGTGCACCTGTTCCGCCCGGGATGACTGCGCCACGACCAGCACGGCCTGTAACGCGGCAGTATCGACCAGTTCCGCGCGCTGTAACAGCATGGCGCATTCGGCAAACCGTGCCAGCACGCGCATACGCTGGCCGTCGCCAAACACGCGCGCGCCCGCGTCCAAACTATGCGCCGGGACGGGGTAGCGCGGTTCCGACTGAAGGTATGACAGCGCGGTTTGTGTTTCGACGGGTAGGTTGGCGGTGAACGACTCATCGCTGAAGATGCGGTACAACTCACCAGCCGGCAGTGATTCGACCGCGATCAGAAATAACGCGCGGGCCAATCTGGCGTGCGTGCGGCCAGCGGGGGCCGCTGACCGGACCAGATCGGGCATGATTTCGCGGAGACGCAGCGCGGGCTGCGAGCTTTGCACGTAGTCGATGAAATCGACGGCCTGGTCGACATTATTAGCAGCGAGCAACTCCTTGAGATACTGCCTGGCAACCATGTGCAGAACGGCATGCCACCCCAGCGCGGATGCTTCTGGCACGCGCAGCAGCCAGCGTTCCAGCAGCGTGTAGACGGTCCACGACTGGTTGCTATCCGCTGCCATGCGAAGCTGGTCTACGACGGCTTTGGCGATAGCTGGATTGGTGACACAAACCGTCGGCACGACATCGGCAGAGTCGGGTTCATCCAAGGCCAGGGCGAACGCCAGCAAGTGCCTCACGTACAACAGGCGCAGGTCATCGGACAGCGTCGGGTCTTCGCGCAGGATCGCGGCGACGACATCACGGTCGGCGGGTTGTCCGTCGCGTACCGTCCGGTCGATGGCGGCCCGGTGTGATACCCACGCCAGCGCACGACCCAGGTTCTCTTTGTGCATGGCTCGCCACACGGCGGTCCTGGATAGTCCTTCGGTCTGTTCGACAACCAGCGACGGATCGAGGCGGAGCTGCGCGATCATGTAATGGCTGTACGAATCGTCGGGAGGCTGAGTCACCAGCTTGCCGTTGCCCCAGTCATACACAAGGTGCTGGGGTGGGGCTGCGTAACTGCTCGTGAATTTGATTTGCGCCATGCCGGAGGCTGGATCGTTGACCTGCGTGGCGAAGGTGATCCCCACGCGCGCCGGAACCGGCAGCAGGCAGACCAGGCCCTGGACAAAACGCAGCCGTTTTTCGATAGAAGCAGGGCTGTTGACAATGGCCAGCGGCCATCCCTGGACCAACCCGGCGAGGATGGCTTCAACGTGCTTAAACGAGTCCTGGCAGAACAATAACAGGTCCAGCAGGGCGTCGATTTGTTCTTCAGACGTGGGCGACTGGGGGTCGCGCAGCTCAAATGGTTGCAGCGTCGATCTGACCGCCGAGAACGACGGCATATCCATCATAGCCAGCGAGCGGAATTCCTGTAAACTGCCGCCCAAAGCACGCAGCGGCGCAATCGGAAACAGGATGTACAACATCTGGGGATGCCCGGCATCGTTTAACTGCGCCTTGGCGAGAATGAAGTCGGTCGTGTCGCCCCGGAATAACCCCAGGGCACCCGGCATGTCCTCGCTGCTTTCGGCGGGGGTCGGCGGGGATAATTTCGCCACGCGCAGACATTCCAAAACCTGCTCAGGCGTGACGTTGGGTGTCCGCGCGACGACGCCCGGCGTTGCAGATGGGCGATTCCCCGCGACGATCAAATGGCCGAAATACAGCCGGTCCAGTTGGTAGACCTGAGATTCAGACACGCTGCACCCATGATTAGCTTGTAAGCCGAGACCCTGAGGACCTATTTTACAGGAACGTGCTTATGAAAGCGAAGCGTACCTGAAGCGAGGAATTCGAGCGTTCTCGCTGGTGACAGTGTATGTGCTACAATAAGGCGGCGTTGGCGTAGTGGATAGGGGCATTCATGGCGGACAATTCACCGGTGTCTATACCGCCTAATGTACATGAACTGGCGCGCCTAAACAGCCAATCTTTGGACCAGCACCCGGCAGTCGTTTACCTGGCGAGTCTGTCCGAAGGGTCGCGGCGCACGATCTTCCAATCACTCCAGACGATTGCGGACCTGTTATCCGACGGCCAGCTTGACGTATTTTCGCTCGATTGGGGCGCGCTGCGCTACCAGCATACGGCGGCCATTCGGGCGCAGTTGGCGGCGATGTACAAACCCGCTACCGCGAATAAGATGCTGTCCGCCCTGCGGCAGGTGCTGCATCACGCCTGGAAGTTGGGCCAGATACCGGCAGATGACTATCGCCTTGCGCGTGATATCGCCAATGTTCGAGGCGACACGCTGCCAGCCGGGCGCGATCTGGGCACTGGGGAGATTGCTGCACTGATCGGAGCGTGCGAAGACGATCCATCCCCGGCAGGCGCGCGTGATGCCGCGATCATCGCCCTGATGTATGCAACGGGCGTGCGGCGTGCGTCGCTGGTCAAACTCGATCTGGCGGATTACGAGGCTCGAACCGGGACACTGCGCGTTCGGGGCGCGAAACGTAACAAGGAATATCTTGCGTACGTGGCGCAGGATGGCGCACAGCGCGCGCTGGCGGATTGGCTCAGGCTGCGTGGTGAGGCTCCCGGCCCGTTGTTCTGGCCGGTTAACAGGGGCGGTCACATGGCCAACCGGCGCTTGAGTGCACAGGCGATCTATAACATGCTGCTAAAACGGGCGCTGCAGGCGGGAATCGACCGGTTTTCGCCGCACGATTTGCGGCGGACCCTGGCCGGTGATTTGCTCGACGCCGGAGCGGATATCGTGACCGTCCAGCGCATCTTGGGCCATTCCAATACGGAAACCACCGCCCGCTACGACCGCCGCCCGGAAGGGGTCAAGCGCAAAGCCGCCAACCTGATCCATGTACCCTATAAAGGGCGCAGACAGCGCCGCCTTGACGACACGTGATCAATGGGTCATCAGGTAGGCTTTTAGCCCGTCCAGGGCGCGGGAACGCATCGAGATGCCCATTTTTTCTTCGCGCGGCATTTCGCCATACGTGATGGCGTAACCGTCGGGCTGGAAGATACTGTCCCACCCAAACCCGTACGTTCCGCGCGGTTCGGACGTAATGACGCCTTCGGATTGGCCGGTGAACGTATGCAGTGCCTGCCCATTGAACAGGCACAGCGCGACAGTTGCCGTCGCGCGGCGATCCTGCCATGCGTCCAATTGGCGGCATAGCCCACCTTCGCCCACAGCGCTCAGCACCCACTTGATCAACGCCCCCGGATAGCCGTTCCAGGCAGTGATCGCCAGCCCGGTATCCTCGACCAGCGCCAGGCCGGTCTTCAACTGTTCGTGCGCTCTACGCGCTTTGTGACCTGCGACTATCACCGGGTCAAGCGACTGGATTTCGGGCAGGTCCAGCGCAATACGCTCGACGACGACATGACAGGTCGCCAACGCCCCGCGAATCTCGCGGTATTTTTCTTCGTTGGATGAAACAAAATAAAGCGTTTCGGGCATTGGTTTCTCCTTCCAGTCCGGTCGGGCAGACGCTCGATTGTAGCATCAAACAGGCCCCAACCGGAGATTCGTCCCTGGTGAAGGCTGTGCAAAATGGCACTTTTTCGTTAGACGTTCGTTATGCCCCGCCTGACATCGTTCGGGACATCAGGTATGATGGAGGGAGAAAACAACTTTTTTCGCGAGATTTAGGAGAAGGATATTCAATGACTACTTTGACGCCGGAACAGATCAAGCAGCGTCACACACTGCTGGCCGAGCTCGATTACGAGGTGCCGCGTGTTGAGCGTGGGTATGCGAATCGCACCCTCTATGTGAATCTGTCCGACAAGTCCATCACCAGCAAGCCGGTCACCCAGGAAATGAAGGATACGTTCACGGGCGGCAAGGGTTTTTGCATGTGGCTGCTCTGGAACGCGATTAGCGCCGGTACAACATGGGACGATCCGGAAAACGAGATCCTCATCGCGGGCGGCCCGATTGGCGGCATCACGGCGTATCCTGGCTCGGGTAAATCGACGGTTGTGACGGTATCGCCGCTGACGGGTTCCGTGATCGATAGCAACTGCGGCGGCTATTTTGGCCCTTATCTGAAGTTTTCGGGTTGGGATGCGCTGGAGATTCAAGGGATATCTGACCGCGACGTGATCATCGTAATCGACGGCGATGAGGGACGTGTCACGCTTGAGGAAGCGCCGCTTGAAGCGCTCGACACACATCTGATTGGCCGCCAGCTTACCGAGATGTATGCGCATGACGAGCGCGACATGCGGAACGTGTCTGTCGTATCGTCCGGGCAGGGGGCGGAGTATTCGCGCTACGCCGGTCTGAATATGAGCTGGTATGACCTGCGGCGTAAGGAAGTACGCGTGAAGCAGGCCGGGCGTGGAGGTTCGGGGCGCGTCTTTCGCCACAAGCGTATCAAGGCGATTGTGGTGCGTTACAGCAGCATGACGGGCGATAGCAATCATCCGGCAGATATCGATCTGATCCGCACGGCGGGCAAACGCATCAACAAAGAGATTTCCGAGCTGGACGGCAAGCAGAATAACATGCGTAGAGTTGGGACCGGCCACCTGCCGCCCATCATGAATGAATTTGACCTGCTGCCGGTGCACAACTACCGCTACGGATCGCACGCTGAAGCCGATAGACTCGACACGCCAGTGTGGGAAAACCTGTATACGCAGGGGCTGCCGGATGGCTGCTGGTATGGCTGCACGCTGTCGTGCGCGCATGGCGTCGATCATTTTCATCTGCAAACGGGTCCCTATAAGGGACAGGCTGTGCTGGTGGATGGTCCTGAGTACGAGACGATTGCCGGCGAGGGATCGAACATCGGCGTGTTCGACCCGCTGCCGGTGATCGAGATGAATTTTTACTGCGATACGTATGGTATCGACACCATCTCGTTTGCGAACTCGGTGGCGTTCGTGATGGAGTGTTACGCCGAGGGCGTCATCGACGACGCAGTAACTGGCGGCTTGAAGCTCACATGGGGGAATGCGCCTGCTGTGCTGGAACTGCTGCACCAACTCGTACGCGGCGAAGGGTTCGGCCTGGTCGTCGGCCAGGGCGTGCGTTACATGAAACAGTTGTTCGTCGAGCAGTACGGGGCCGATCCCCGGTTCGTGCAGGATATCGGCATGGAAGTTAAGGGGATGGAAATATCCGAATATGTGACAAAGGAGTCGCTGGCCCAGCAGGGCGGGTACGGCATGGCCTTGAAGGGCGCTCAACACGACGAGGCCTGGCTGATTTTCATGGACATGGTGAAAAAAGAGCTGCCGACCTTTGAGGCAAAAGCCGAAGCGCTGCACTACTTCCCGATGTGGCGCACGTGGTTCAGCCTGCACGGGTTGTGCAAACTGCCCTGGAACGACATCACCCCGGCTGATAACAGGAACACCAGCGAGCCGAATAAAGTGCCGCAACACGTCGAGAACTATACCTGGCTCTACAAAGGATTGAGCGGCAAACCCACGCGTCCCGAAGACTTGATCGCGCAGTCCGAGCGTGTGTACAATTTTCAGCGGCTGATGGCGCTCAAACTCGGTTATGGCACGCGCGAGCACGATTACCTGCCGTATCGCGCCATGGGGCCGGTGACGGTTGATGAGTACGAGTCACGCATGGAGCGGTATGATAACCAGCTTCGCGACGAGGTCGGTCTTGATCCGGATGGCATGACCACTGAGGAAAAAGTCGCCAGACTGCGCGCGTACCGCGAGCAGCGCTACGAGCAGTTGATGGATGCGGTGTATCAACGGCGCGGCTGGGACGCCAACGGGATTCCGACACTGGAGAAGATTCAGACGTTGGGGATCGATTTTCCAGATGTCGTGGAGTTGGTCAAACAAAAGACGGGGGCATAACACAAGTCGCCGGGTCTTCTGCCTGATGGATGCGCGGTGGTGCGGTGCGGACGGTGCCCCCGCGTTTTTTTGATTAGGATCAGGGGTGAGGTTTTTATGCATACGAAAGGATGGGTTGATGGCCGGTTTTCGATACGGCGTGATCGGGGCAGGGCGGCAGGGCGTGGCGACCGCCTATGATATGGTCAAACGCGGCAGTGGGGAAAGCGTGCTGCTGGCTGATTATGATGCCGGTGCGGCGCAACAAGCTTCGGAACGGATCAACCGCCTGGTGGGCGGGCCGGTGGCGACCTGGCAGCAGGTGGATGCCCGTGATTTGGACGCCGTCGTCGCCGCGATTTCGGGACTCGACGTCTGTTTGTGTGCCACACCGTTTGAATTCATCCCGACGGTGACCGAGGCGGCGTTACAGGCCGGTGTCAGCATGGTCGATTATGGCGGCCACACGCCAACCGTCCTCAGGCAGCTTGAGCGGGATGCGGAGGCCAAAACACGCGGGATTACGATTGTCCCGGACTGCGGCATGGGGCCGGGGATGAACAACACGCTTGGCGCGTATGCCGTCGAGCTGCTGGAGCAAGCGGGATACACCCCGCGCGATGTGTACCTGTGGGATGGCGGTATCCCGCAAGAACCGGTTCCGCCCTGGAATTACCAGTCGACGTTTAACATCAATGGGCTGACGAATGAGTACTACGGGCAGGTCGCTTTTCTACGCGATGGCAAAATCACGATGGTGAGCGCATTTGAGGAATTGGAGCCGATTCAGTTTGACGGCGTTGGTGAGTTGGAGGCGTTCACGACGACGGGCGGCACGAGTACGGCCCCCTACACGTTTGAAGGCAAGCTCCGGGTTTACCAGAACAAGACCTGCCGTTGGCCGGGACACTTTGCGCAGTTCAAGGCGTACCAGCAGCTCGGCCTGTTTGACCTGAAACCCGTCAGTGTGAGCGGCAGGCCCGTCGTGCCGCGTGATGTGTTCCATGCCTTGCTTGCGCCCAAAATCAGCGCGCCGCTGGTCAAAGATGTGTGTGTGATGCGGGCCAAGGGAGTCGGCGTAAATGCAGCCGGCGCAGAACATGCCGTTATCGTTGACCTGATCGACCGGTACGATCCGGCAACGGGTTTCACGGCCATGGAACGGATCACGGGCTGGCATGCCGGGATCATGGCGGAGTTCATCGCGCGGGGCCTGATCGAGCCGGGTGTCTGGCCGATGGAGCAGGCCATAGCCGCGTCGACGTTTTTGGAAAAGGTGCGGGAACGTGGATTCTTCGTGACCGTTGGCTGGGACTAACCGGCGTGCGGCACAGGTCATAGGTTTGGCACTCGAAAAAAACACCGCCCTGCTGCAGCAGGGCGGTTTCAGAATGCCGAGGACCAGACTTGAACTGGTGACCCCTTGATTTTCAGTCAAGTGCTCTACCAACTGAGCTACCT